>JBAXPW010000066.1:0-8377 GCA_037132015.1 Candidatus Roizmanbacteria bacterium | reverse complement strand
AAACCACCTCACTTCCTTTTCCGTTTCGGTAACACCTATCAATCATGCAACACGTATATTAGTCTACAATAAGGGAGTATTCATATGAAAAGTAGTAAAAAAGTAATTTTAGGAATTAGCATATTGTTTGTATTTATTACATGTTTTTTTGCCATTAATGAAATAGGCAGGTATAAGAAAATACATGATACAAAACTTGATATTGAAATTGCTCATGTAAATATGGTAAAAGCGTCTTTAAATCTGTATTATGCTGTACATGGATCATATCCTTATAATGTAGAAATTATGTTAAGAGATTTAGAAAAAGATGTAACAGAAGGTCGGGTTCAAACAGAAATATCTGAAGGAATAGATACAACAAAAAAAGCAATTAAGGAATTGAAAGATTTTGATTTTAGGTTGAGAGGAGATGGCCAAGTTTATCAGATAAGTTATACAGATTTTGAAGAAAATAAAAAAATTGTTGAAGGAAACTATAATAAAGAATTTCATTAGAGTAATATAATCGATAATTAGGCTAAATCTAGTAGTAGGAAAAAATGAATAAATATACAATAGATTGTTCTGATAAAATAATTGTAAGAGATAGTCTTGAGTTAAAAACATTCAGCAAATTTGTTAAAAAGTTTGTTATGCATGTGATATTAGGTTGGTTTCCAAGTAAGAGAATAGATTTATCTCCAGAAGGTGTACAAAAAACGCGCATTATTGATAGAAAAAATAATAAATACAATGAAAAAGTAGCAGATTTTCAAACAGGTAGAATAATTAGGAATGTAAGCGAGGATCTTTCTGATCACAAATAAAATTATACAATCATTATAAAAAATCAAACCTTTCTATATCTTAAATTGAAAATCAATAGATGTACCAAAAATCATGATGTTATTCGATATAGCGTGTCGAGGAATTGTGAATGTCTATTTTCATATTCAATATCGAACACAGTTATTTCTAAATAATAGCTATTTTTTCTATCTGATAAAAGAAGTTATAACCGTGCTTCGATTCTATCATTAGCATATTGATGCAAAATGGATGCTACCAATGTCTGATACGGAATGCCATTTTCCATAGCTTTTATTTTAAGACGTTGAATATCTTTATATGACAATCGTATATTTATATTTTTATTCTTTTCCATTGTATTTTTAGCAGCTTCTTGAGCTTCTCTTTTGACATCTTTGAGGTTATCAACACTTACAAATTTTCCGCTTTCAATATCATTTAATATTTGCTCTTCTTCTGAGTCTAGTTTATAGTGTTTCATATTTTTTTTATATTTAAATTTATAATTATTTATTCATATACTTTTTTAATATTTTTCTACTTGGAATAATTGTTTTTAGAAAAATGGTTTCATCTGACTTTTTGACAAAAGGCACATAATAGAGATAATTAAAAATTTGTATCACAAATACTTTTTGATCAGGAAAATTTTTACTTGGATTATTTATCTCATCTATAAGTCCATCAACTTCTAAAGCTATAATCACCTCTTCAAAGGAAATACTTCTTTCTATTTTTAATTTCTTGTTCTTTTCTTTATCCCAGTCGTAGTAAACCATAAGTAATTATATGACAATGAGTATGTAATGTCAATATGACCTTATAGATAATTCATACACATGATATGTGGGGATCTTAATGAAGTCTTTGATGATGTATTATTTTAGTTCTAAATGAGTCTAATACCCATATGATATAATCTTTTCATGACAAAAACGTATACATATACTGAAATATTTGAGAATAAAAAGAGGGTTTTGTTTTTCCCTGCACATCCTGATGATATTTTGATTTTTTTTGGAGGTTTAGTGAATCAATTGCGAAAAGATGGAAAAGAAGTATTTGTTGTTACCGTAAGTAATGGTGCACGAGGGAGTCGTGATTCGATTATTTCAGAAGAAGAGCTCGCAAAAATACGAATTAATGAAGAGATAGCAGGACTTGAATATCTCAATGTTCCAAAGAAAAATCATATGTGTCTTAATTATCGTGATGGGGAAGTGGAGAGTAATATGAAACTCATCGGTGAAGTTGTAAAGTATATTCGAATGTTCAAACCAGATATTGTGTGTACACATGAACCTTCACTTATTTATCAAGGAAATTCTGATGGAGTCGGATATTGGGTCCAACATAGAGATCATCGAAAAGTAGGGGAAGCAATAATAGATGCATCATATCCGTTTTCTCGAGATAGATCATTTTTTCCTGAACATGCGGAAGAAGGACTCGAACCTCATGCAGTATATGATTTGTTATTAACGGAGGAAAATGGTGTAAACTTCAAACTCGATTGTACGGATGAAATTGAAATGAAAAAATCAGCTATGCGACTTCATAAAAGTCAGATGGATGAACTATTTATTGATAGTGTTGTTGGCGATATGAAAGAAGATGGACGATATATGGAGTATTTTAAGTATGTTCATTTGTTGTGGTAAGAATGTTCTTTTGTCGCTTATATTCCATTGAAAAAATAGTAAATTGATTGTAATCTTCTCCAATGAAAATTAAGGATTTACCTCTTCATGAGCGTCCACGTGAAAAGCTTATAGCCAAAGGACCTGAAAATTTGAAAGATGCAGAGCTTATTGCAATTTTACTACGAACTGGAGTAAAAGGGAAAAGTGCGATTGATATTGCTCAATCAGTACTAAATTCGCATTCACTCACGGAACTATCACGACTCACGTATGTTGATTTGAGACAAGTTGGTGGGTTGGAACAGAGTAAAATCTGTACATTACTTTCAGCATTTGAATTGATGAATAGAGCGTTATTACAAAAAGATAATTCACGTGTTTTGATACAACAGCCAAAAGATATTCTTTCTCATGTATATGAAATCAAAGAAGCAAAAAAAGAGAATTTTGTAGTGATTTATCTCAATGCACGTAATGAACTCATACAAAAAGAAATAATTTCTGTTGGCACACTAAATGCAAGTTTGGTACATCCTCGTGAAGTATTTGAACCTGCTATTCGTTGTGTTGCTGGACAGATAATTCTTGCACACAATCATCCTTCAGGAGATCCAGATCCATCTGATGCTGATATTGAGATTACACAACGATTAACGGATGCAGGAAAAATTCTTGGTATTGATGTTGTGGATCATGTGATTGTAACAAAGGAGAAATATTTTTCTTTCAAGGAAAAGGGGTTGATATAAATGTGTATATAAGCATGGATTCCCACCTTCGTGGGAATGACAAGAGCAACATGGATACTAACATTCGTCGGTATGATAAGAGCAACATGGATACCGATATTCGGCGGTATGACAAATACATGTTAACGAGTGTGATCACTTAGAATTTTCCTTAAATATAGATCACGATGTTGGGGATGTTTTCCATATTTTTTTATTGCATCGCGATGATCTTGCGTGCCATATCCTTTATTATGATTCCATTTATATTCAGGAACATGTTGTGATAACTCATTCATCTTTCTATCTCGTGCAACTTTGGCAATTATTGATGCTGAGGCAATACTAATTGATTTACTATCACCTTTTATTATTGCGGTTTGACCAGTTATTTGTAAATTATTTATTTCTTTTAATTCAAACGCATCAAGTAAAAGATGAATTTTATTATTTTTTAATTTTGTAGATAAATCTTCAACAGCTTTATAAATTGCGTGTTGGACTGCGTATACGATCCCATATGAATTGATCATAGATACATCAGATGAGCCTATTGCATAGGCTAATGCAGAATTTTGTATAAATGGTGTGAGTTCTTCCCGTTTTTTTGGAGATAATTTTTTTGAATCATTTATTCCAATAGTTGATAGGGTTTCCCAATTTATTGTCGATGTTGATGGATGGGGATAACACACTGCGCCAACGTATACCGGTCCTGCAAGGCAACCACGACCAACTTCATCTATTCCAATGACAAGTTGGTTTTCATTCCATATTTTTTGTTCATAATACAAATCGGGTACAGTTTTTATCATGTTTTATATCATATCAAGTGTGTCATGCATATGCTAACATTATTGGTATGAAAGAGGTATTTGATATATTGCGAAAACATTCTTTGTTTGTTGCAGTTAATCTTGTATTGGTGCTCAGTCTCGGAGGATGGCTCATAAAAGTATTTTTACCAGTAAAGACGAATATTGGGGAGTTTGCTTCTAAAGAATATGTGCTTGAGGGAAAAAAATATAATTTGTTAGTTGCGGATACACCAAAAAAATGGCAAAAAGGGTTGATGAATTTTAAGGAGTTAAACGGGTATGACGGTATGTTATTTATCTTTGATGATAGAGATTATCGTGCATTTTGGAATATGAATACCTATCTTGATTTGACTCTCATTTGGATTGATGGGGGAAAATCTATTGGAACGACAGAGTTGCCATCTATCATAAAAACAAAAAATGTAAAAACCGTGTACTCTCCATCCTTTGCAGATACAGTTATTGAGTTGGTACACAAATAATTATGAAAGAATTTGAGGTTCGAGTATTAAACATCAATGTTGAGGAAGTTGAAGAAAAATTGCGTTCAATTGGTGCAAAAAAAGAATACGAATATCATTTGAAAGAATTAGTTTATAAACGAGATGATTGGCAACCAGTGAGAGGAAGAGTACGAATCAGATCTCAAGGAAGTAAACTATATATGGCGTACAAAGAAACTCTCAATAACACAACAATAGGAGGTGCTGAATTAGAGTTTGAGATAAGTAGTCTTGAAGCGGGAAAAGCTTTTGTTGAAAAAATGGGTGCTCATTTAGAACGAGAGCAAGAGAAAAAAAGGATACATTATTCGTTGGATTGTTATGTTTTTGATATTGATTCATGGCCTCGTATAAATCCAATGCTTGAGATTGAAGCACCAGATAAAGAACGGATTCCATATATCATTACAAAACTTGGGTATCTACCAACTGATGTGGTTGAAGAAGATATTTTTCAAGTATATAAAAAATACTACAACATTGATCTTACTCACGAGTCAAGATTGATGTTTGATTAAGCTAGTGCTTCTATACCAGGTAATGTTCCTTTTTCAATAAACTCAAGCATTGCTCCACCACCTGTTGAGATGTGAGTTATTTTTTCTAAATATTCTTTCTTTGAGATAACAGCTAAGGTATCTCCACCTCCAACAATTGATGTGGCATCTTGTGCATCGGTGATAGCATAGTAAATAAAATCAGACCCACGTCGGAAGATAGGATTTTCAAAGTATCCAATTGGTCCATTCCATACAATTGTTTTTGATTTATTGATGATTGATCCCCATTTTGCCAATGTTTCAGGTCCGATATCGAGTATCACATCATCTTCTGATAATTGATGAATATTTTTTACAACTCCAGCGCTTAAAGTATCGTCTTTATTTCCAACCACAACATCTTCAGGAAGATGTATCACACAATCTTTTTGAGCAGCTGCATATAAAATTCGTCGTGCGTTTTCAACTTCTTCATATTGACATATACTTTTTCCTATCTCTATACCTTGCGCTTCGAAGAATGTATTTGCGAGTCCACCACCAATTATCATGTGATCTGAAGACTCTAATAATTTTCCAATAAGGTTTAGTTTAGATGAAATTTTAGCTCCACCCATGATAGCGGTCACTGGTTTTTCAGGATGTTGAGTGATTTTTGAGATCATCTCAATCTCTTTTTTGAGAAGGAGTCCTCCAAATTTTGGAAGAAGTTTTGGAACTCCTACAACTGAGGCATCAGCTCGATGACACACGCCAAACGCATCATTGACATACATTTCTGCGAGACTTGCGAGTTTTTTTGAGAACTCAACATCATTTAATTTTTCTTCTGGATAATATCTCATGTTTTCTAACATAAAGATCTCATTCGGTTGTTGGTTATGAAACGTGTCTGATGATTCGGTGATAAAATCATTGATCAATTTCACTTTAAAATCGGGGAAATATTCCTGCAATTTATCTGCAACTACTTTCAAAGATGATGCAACGTCACGAACTTTTGGTCTTCCTAAGTGAGAGACTATGATCAATTTATTTCCCTTACTAAGTAATAATTTGATAGTTGGTAATGCTTGTTGGATACGTGCATCGTCAGCAATCGTATTATTTGCATTTAATGCCACATTAAAATCTACCCGTAACAAAATTTGTTTGTTTGCAATTTCTGTTTGATCAATATATAACATATGGAAAAATAAATTATACAAAATCACTTATTCGTTCTGTTAAGTCAACAACTCGATTACTATATCCCCATTCGTTGTCATACCATCCAAAGACTTTGACCAAATTTCCGTTTACTACTTTTGTATAGTTTGCATCAAATGTGCACGAGTATGGATTGCCGATATAATCTGAGGAAACAAGAATCTCAGTTTCATATTTCAAAATACCCTTCATGTGTTCATTAGAAGCACGAAGAAATGCTTCGTTTATCTCTTCTTTAGATACTTGTCTTTCCACAATTGCTGAGATATCTGTAAAAGATCCAACCGGTACTGGCACACGCATAGCCATACCATCAATTTTTCCTTGAAGTTCAGGTATAGTTTTCACAATCGCTTTTGCAGCGCCTGTCGTTGAAGGTACGATATTTTGAGGAGCAGATCGTGATCGTTCGATATCTTTTCCTGCATCATCGTGTAAACTCTGTGTTTGAGTATATGCATGAACGGTTGTGAGAAATCCTGAAACAACATTGAAGTTGTCCTGTAACACTTTGAAAAGAGGAGAGGAACAGTTGGTAGTACATGATGCATTCGAGATAACTGTTTCATTTGCAAAGTCAAAACCATTATCATTTACTCCGAGTACAACATGAGGTGTAACATCATCTTTTGATGGAGCAGTGAGGATGACTTTTTTGACCGAGCCTTTGATATGATTTTGTAAATCTTCTTTTGTTATATATGCACCTGTTGCATCAATAACCACATCAACTCCGTATTGATCCCATGGAATCTCATTGATATCTGCTGTTTGAAGACAGGTAATTTTGCGATCATCAATAAAAAGTGCATTGTCCTCAGAGCGTACTTGTTTTCCAAACCTTCGATAGACAGAATCATATTGTAAAAGGTATGCCATCATTTTTGGAGGAGTTTTACGTGTATTTATCGCAACTATTTCAAACGTATTTCGACAACTCGCAATGCGAGTAACCGCTCGTCCAATACGTCCAAACCCATTAAGTCCAACTTTAATTCGTTTCATAATAAATAAAAAATTTATAAATTAAATATTTTGCTCCGTATTTATTATACTTATTTTCAGAGCCTCTTCAACACTCTTATCTTCTACAGTGATTGCATGAATAGCATTGCAAAACTTTATTGCTTCATCAAGTGGGCGCTGATGTATATTTCTTCCTGTTGCATTTCCTTGAGCTCCACCGATATGAATTTGATCATGAAGCGTTTGTAAAAATGTTCGTGTATCCATACTTGATCCACCTGCACAAATTACTTTTGTTCTACCTGCTGATTGAACAGCACGTTGCAAAAGTTCTGCTGATTTTGCTCCTTCTTGTTTTGGAGGATTTACTTTTACAAAATCTGTTCCAAGACATGAGGCAACTCCTGTTGCTCCTGCAATAAGATCGGGATCTTTTTCTTCTTTCACTGCTTCTCCTCGAGGATATATCCATAGAATTGTGATGAGCCCTTCCTGATGAGCTGTAAAGATAAGTCGTGATGCTTCTTGAAGCATGGCTGATTCATTTTCACTACCGAGATATATGGTATATCCAATACCAAGAATGTTGAGATTGCTAGATTTTTTGAATTCCATGAGTGACTTGATATTAAACCATGCATCACTTCGTGGTTCTGCTTGAGCTGTTTTCACGAGACTTGTTTTTGAATTAAGTTTGACGATATAGGGAATATCAGGAAAATCCATACCATATCGAGCAATAAGTCCAACCTGTGTAGCAAATGCACCAATGTTTGCTTTACTCGCGATGTTGAAAAGATGAATAGGATCATTATCTTCTGGTGCAATTCCTTCTCCATAAAAATCTTCGTTGAGATGTTCTACTTTTTGATCTCCTGCAAAGAGCATGAGTCGTCCGGTGTTTGAAGTTGTCTTGAGAAAGTTATGAATATAGGTGTCTCGATTTTCTGGAAGCACATCTAAAGGTACTTTGATATCATTCGCGGTGATCATACGATAAAAAATAAAATTTTGTAAATATAACTATTATTGTATACCTATCGTTGCTCAAAATGTGAAGGAAAATGAGCCTTTATTTTGTCTCAATATACTTAAATCGGGGAAGTTTTTTTCCATTTACTTCGATTATTTCCGTAAAACTTTTTATTGGCCGTGTCCAGACTTAAGTTCTAAAACGAAATGCACCACCTGAGGTAAAATACAGGTATTATGAAA
>JBAXPW010000065.1:0-8531 GCA_037132015.1 Candidatus Roizmanbacteria bacterium | reverse complement strand
TTTTCTTACTATTCTACTGTATTTATTATTACTGCATTATATATATTCAAGACATATACTATATTTTAATAACGTACAATGATTGTGATTAGATATTGAAATTTATTACAATCACTTGTATGATGATCGGAAATATTATACATTAATCATAGTTGTAAGGAGGTGAAAATAATATGAAAAAAATAATTGCAGGAATATTAGGATTATTTATAGTAGTCGCATTAGTCTCTGGTTCAGCATTCGCATTATTCTTAAGCAGTGCAACACTTACAGGTGTTACATTCGCAGCAGGTAACGCAGACTTACAAATTTCAGTAGATGGACTTGGATTTGCAAACACAAAAATTGCACCAGCTGAAATGAATTTTCAGAACATGTATCCAGGTTATTCAGCAACAGATACTTTTTGGTTAAAGAACAATAGTTCTGTACCAAATATGAAACTTTCTTTAACAGGAAAGTTGACATCTGCAACAACTGGATTACCTTCAGTACTTGCTGATAATATTCAACTTGAAGTAGTTGAAATTGATTCATTCGGGGCTGATATACCAGCTTCAACGACTGGGTTTAAAACGCTAACTGTTTGGAATACAACAGCACAGGCATTACCAGGAGTTGATTTAAACTATGGGGCAACAAGACAGTATAGAGTCAACGTAAAAATTGATAGTACTGTTGGAAACGACATAGCAGGACTAACTATAACAGGAGCATTATTTACCTTCACAGGTACACAAGTGTATCCATAATAGTAGTTATTTTGACATTTGGTCTGAACAGCTCGAATCTGCAGGTTCGAGCTGTTACACAAACGGTCAATTTAGGAAAAATATATCATGATAAAAAAATTTAGTTTGAATAATACGCCTCTTGGAAAATCACTCCATATCGTAGGAAAAGTAGTCGAATGGGCTGTATTTATTCTGATAATTTTTATTGGTCTCACTGTCTTATCACCGTATCTTCCAACCAAAAATCTCTTAGTTACCTATATTGTTTCAACAGGATCAATGGAACCAACAGTCAAAACTGGTGCAATCGCCTTTGTAGTACCCGTGAAATTAGATGCTATCAAAGAAGGAGATATCATCACATTCAAATCACCAAAAAATGCAAAAGATACAATTCTTCACCGAGTAAACAAAATCGTTGTTAAAGATAATAAAACAGTATTGATCACAAAAGGTGATAACAATAATGCACCTGACAACTGGGAAGTCAAATCCGATGCAATAACAGGGAAATTTAATTTTAGTATCCCTTACATTGGACACCCTGCAGCCCTCTTAAAAACTCCATGGGGATTTGCAGGTATTGTCGGTATTCCTTCGATCTATCTTATATTTTTGTTTATCCAATCAATCAAACAAGGAATAAATGAAGAAATTTTGAAAAAAGCTAAAAGTATCTCCCAACATCAAAGTACATCTGTGATGGCAATTGTTCTTGTGATACTCGGAATATTGAGCGGATGTAGTTCATTTCAATTATATGTTGTCCAAGCAAAATATTTTTCAAATGCAGTGCTTCAAGGTGCTACATTTCATGCTAAAGATTTCGCTCCTCCACAAAATCCTACTCTTCTATCTCCTGCAAGTAATTCAAATCTCAACACAGCAAATCTATTGTTTTCATGGACCGCAGAAGTGGATTATGCCAATATGAACAATCCTGTCACATACAACCTCACATTATGTACAGATTTATATTGTACATTGGTTGTGAATACTTGGACTGGTCTAACAACAACATTACTCACTCCTCCTCCTCTTCCTGAAGGTGATTATTGGTGGAAAGTTACCGCTTGTGATGCTCTTGGTAATTGTTCTGAAAATTCAGGAACAAGAAAATTTATTATAGATAACACGCCTCCAGTAGCATCTGTTGGAATTGGAAATAATGGCGCTGATGGTACCCGTCAAAATATGGCAACATATCCAGAACCTATCGTAAATACTCCTGTTAATGCGAGTGGTCCAACTCATAACGCAACAATCACAGGAACAAAAAATATTTATATCACTGCTACTGATTTATACATGCAATCATTTCACTTTAGAGTTCTTGCAGACAATGTAGACGAAAAAACATTTGGCAAGCCTACAGGATATAATGTAGGTGGATATGCATACAGTAATTATGTAGCAGACGGATCACTTCTCAATAATGGACGAATTGTGAGTCTTGATACAACACAGATATCAAATGGCACGTACTGGTTGATAGTAAGTGCAGTAGATATAGCAGGAAACAGAAGTGTCTCGGGTACTGATCCTTATCAACGTGATGCTCGTATTAAAGTAACTATCGCAAATGCACTATCCCCAACAGCAACACCTACTGTCGCTCCAACTGCCACACCAACAGTTGCTCCAACTGCTACACCAACAGTAGCTCCAACCGCTACACCAGCACCATGTGTACCTACTCCAACATTTACGCTTTCAAGCGATAAAAAGTCAGTATCATTTAGCGTAAGTTGTGTCGAAGCATATAGCTCAGCAAAGTACACCATCTCATATGACACTACCACATTACCCGGTATTCCACAAGGAATTATTGGAGACGAAGAATCAACAGGTGGCGCAAGTACCTATACAAAAACAAATATTCCATTAAAAACATGTAGTGCTGGAGGATGTATAGAGCATGAGAATCCATCAAACCTAATATTAACCATTGTATTAAATCCAGGGACTATAACTGAAAGTACAGTAACAGCAAATATACCATGAAAAAATTATTTCTTTTATTAATAACAATTGGTTTTATTATTACACCTTCTATTGCTTATGGAGCTGGCCCAGATGTTACAATCTCATGCAATACCAGCACATGTACACCTAATACAATTCCCTCGTCTCCAACTTTTTTTTCCTCAACAGAAATTTGGTATCCGGGAAAAATACTTTCGAAGGTTGTGCGATTTACCAGTACTAGTGCTACAACAGAAACAATCATAGTACAAGCAATCAATGTGTTGCCAACATCTACTTTGAGTACTATTGATAATGTTCTTAATCTCTCTATCATTGATCAGTCAACAGGCGGTGTGGTCTACGCATCATCTTTAAATGCATTTTATTCAAGCGGTGAGGTTTCACTTTCACAAATTTTGAGTTCTGCATCAAAAGATTTTACCTTTACAGTAAGTATGAACCAATCAGCAGGAAATGAATATCAGAATTTGCAAACGTCATTTGATCTATTGATTGGATTGAAACAGGTTATAGTAGATCCAACGGCAACACCAACTATAGCACCAACTCAAGGACCAACATCAACACCTGGGCCAACATCTACTCCAGGTCCAACATCTACTCCTACTCCGGGTCCATCAGCCACACCTGGTCCATCACCTACACCATCAGTTTGTACAGGAATTAAACCAGGAAGTGCACCAAAAAATGTAACCGTTACTTCTACAGGAGCAAACTCGGTCTCATTGTCATGGGGCTCTGCAGATGAACCAGTATCATATTATTTGATCGCGTACGGGACTAATTCTAATGCCGATCAATATGGTAATCCAAACATAGGAAAAGTCAATAGTTATGTTATAGGTGGTCTTAATACAGGCACAACATATTATTTCAAAGTACGAGCAGGGAATGTATGCACTCCGGGAGATTACTCATCGGTAGTTTCAGCAACAACTTCTGGTGGTGGTCAAGTTATATTAACTCAGCCAGCAGACGGATTTGCACCGGGAATCTTAGGAGTAGCAACGGAATCTGCTGAAATAGTAACTCCTACAATCTCACCTTCTCCTATTCAGAGTGTTACATCATCATCTGAAAGTGTGCAGGGAGCTTCAACACAAATATCATGTAGTGATGCTTGGTGGTGGTGGATGATCCCTCTATTCTATGGAATATTTGAATTGATATTGTATGGTTTGAGAAAGAAAACAGCACGTAAGATTTATATATCTCTAAGTATTGTTCTTACTGTAGTCGCAATTATCACAATGTTCTATGTATTATGTAATCCATGGTTGTGGGTCATTCTAATGAGCATATGTACAGGTGCTATCATTATTCTAACTCGACGAGATGAAGACGATGAGGATGAAGTAAGGGATTTTAAAAAGAATAAATGATGTGCTGAAATAATGTTTTATATGATCATTTTTAATTACTGAATGTCTTCCATAATTTGCTCAGTTACCAACTCTCCACTTGTTATACACAGTGGTATTCCCGGTCCCGGTATAGTAGAACTTCCTGAGAAGCACAAGTTATTAAATTCTCTACTTTTATTCGGCATACGAAAACTATTTGCCTATATGAAATTTAGTGAAAAACTTAATATAATATTTTCCCACAAATTAAACTCTTTTCCCCATTGATCAGGATTATATATTTCTTCTACTTCGATTAGTGATCGAATTGGAATTCCGTCGCGATGTTCCATGACGTCATAGATATAGTTTTTGAAGGTATCAGAATATGATTTCCAGTCAAATTCTGGATCATACCCACATACTGGTATAAGAATAAATGCGGTGGCTTTCCCTTCTGGTGCTAATATAGGTTCTAGTGCAGACGGTTGCAGGAAATAGTAACACGTATTGTCAAAATTAAATTTATTAACCGCATTTGGCTTTAGTATATTTTCAGTAAATTCTTCCCATTTTTTTGAAACAAAAAATGTATGATGTGAGTATTGTGGAATGGGATTTTTCAGTCCTAAATTTATGGCAAAATATGAATTTGTATGCGTCATCTTTTTCAATTTCTTTAATGTATACGTCTTGTTTTTTTCTTTTGGCATGAGTTGAGAGTAAAAATATGCACCATCAATATTATTTACAAAAATATCGGCATCATAGTTACCCTTGTTGGTTGACACGTTCGTCATTACATTTCCGTCGTAATTGATTTTGGTAATTTCAGTCTCATATTGAAACTTAACACCATTTTCTATAGCTAGTTTTGTAAATCCTTCGACAATTGAATAAATTCCGCCTTTTACCTGATATATATTATCATATATTTCAGCCCAAGGAAAAAAACAATATGTTCCCAATACCTCACTTGGCCTCATACCAAGAAATGTAGCTTGATACGAAAAGATGGCTCATAATTCTTCGTGTTTGAATAATCTATCTACGATTTGTTTCCAGCTTTCATAAATATGAAGTTTCGATACATATTCAAAAAGATGCTTACTAAATAGAAAGTCGAAGCCCAATAGTTTATGATAATTTCGTCTTGCTAATTTAGGGCCATGATATAACAGTTGATACATTTCTCCACTCAATCTCATAAAATCATCGGAGCCCTTTTCATCTCCTGGAAATAGTGTTTGGATTTGATGTCTGACTTTGGTTGGATCTGTATAGAGAGTTAGTTTTTTTCCGTTATAAAAATGAAACGTAGTAGTCTCAAACATTTTACAAAGTGTGATATAGCGCATAGTTGCAAGGAAAAGCTATGCAACTTATCAATTTTATTCGTGATATCAGTGAAGATATTGAACTGGGAAGAACGTATATACCAAAAGAAGACTTAAATCTATTTCAGCTTTCAACCATAGTACCTAAAACTAATCAAGATAAAAAAAACTTTATAAAATTAGTACAGTATGAAATTGCTAACTATTATAAAATTCAGGAAAAAGCAGAAAAAGGACATATTTATTTACCAAAACGATATAGGGTGCCGATTGCTACAGCAACAGATATGTACAAATGGACAGCAAAACAAATTCAAAAAAATCCATTTGTAATATTAGAAAAAAAGTCAAACCTTCAAAATCGTTAATACTGTTAAAAGGTTTTGTGAACTTTTTTAGCATCTATTAAAATAATTATTTTTATTGCGTCCGTTCCATCATATAGTAAATAAGCGACTCGAGCATATTTTGAAGTGTAACGTCTTTAGTTATTTTCGGAATATACGATGCTCCCTCTTTGACGTATTTCCATCCAAGATCAATTACATGTTGATACGCACCACACTCTCTTAATAATGTTCTTAATTGCTCTACTTCAGACTGAGTGGCATTGCGGCTTCCATGAATTTTATATAAAAATGCTCGTTCTTCTGAAGTACCATGTTTTGCAAGATACGATACTAATAACGTATTTTTTCCTTCTTTTATATCCGAGTCGTCTGCTTTTCCAGTTTCTCCTGGTTTTCCAAATATTCCGAGAATATCATCCTGTATCTGAAATGCCCATCCAAAAGCTAGTCCATATGCTTTAAGAGCTTCCAGAGATGAAGGTTCCTTCATACCTCCTAAAACAGCTCCTATCAATAACGGCATTACACCTGTATATTCTGCAGTCTTAAACTGAAGAATATTCAAAATTGTTTTTTCTTTCATTTGTGAAAGAGGTATAGTCGTCACATCAAGTACTTGTCCATGCATCACTCGAACCGCATATTGCGTAAAAATTTTTCCAGCCTGTAAAATATAATTTGGATCAAAATCACTCCTTAATAAAAGATCCCATGAATAATAAAACCCAAGGTCTCCTGCACATATTGCGAGAGATTCTCCATATAGATTGTACGGGGTGTTAACTTTGAGTTCTTCACCAAGAGTTTCAAACTGGCGATGTAAGCTTGTTATTCCTCTTCGTATCGAATCGTTATCCATCACATCATCTTGGACAAGTAAACCAGCATGAAAAAGTTCAACAATAAGCGAAGTAGGAATTATCTTATTTATATCTATTCCTTGGGCTAACTGATACCCTAAGACTACAAGTGAACCTCTAATTTTTTTGCCAAGTCGTGAAATTTTCCAATATCTTAATACAACTTCTCTCGGTATTTCTCCAGCAACTTCCGCCTCTGCAATTTTCTCCTGCATAAACACATCAAAGATGTTCTCTGTTTTTTTCTGATATTCTGCTAGATATTGTTTCCCTATTGAACCCCTCATAAGGCTTTATTTTAGCATAATCTATGCAAACTTTTTTGAATTTTAATTTATGCTAAACTAGATCTATGCATTTGAAAAAACTATTTAAACTATCTCGACCACGATTCTGGACTTATTTAGTAGGTCCTCTCCTTATCGGATATACCTGCAGTGAACAACAGCAGATCGTTTTTTCCTCTTAGGAATTTTGGTATATGTTATTTTATTTTCTTATTCAAGCAAATTTAATATTGTATGGAATAAACGAAATATTTGATGCTAATACAGATCAAAATAATCCGAAAAAGAGTGTAATTGAAACGAAAGTTACAAAGAGAAAAACAAAACTATACTTAATATCTATATTTTAAAGTACAGTATTCACTCTTCCACTCATATTTTTCTTAGATCAAAAAGCACTTTTACTTCTCTTCATATTTTTCTTTCTTTCCATTTTTTATAGTGCACCACCTTTTCGATTCAAATCAAAACCAATTATTGATTCTGCTTCCAACATATTATATGCATTACATGGCTTTATCGCGTATACTACAATAACTCATGAATACCCATCATTATTGATAATTTTTATCGCATGGACTTGGACTTCTGCTATGCATCTGTTTTCTGCTATCCCAGATATTACGTATGATAAAAAAGCCAATATCACAACTACTACTGTATGGATGGAACAAAATAACAGTCTATCATTATGTACCATACTTTGGAGTATTAGCGCATTGGGATTGTATGGCATACACCAAGTATTTTTACCTATGTTTATATATCCTATCATTTCACTCTATTTGCTATTTGAGGAAAATCAAAATATTTCCAAAATATATTGGGCATTTCCTTATATAAATAGCATACTAGGATGTGCCTATTTCTGGATTATTCTTTTTCATAATTAAGTATAAAAAATTTTCATGGATTGTGTATTTAGTTTGTATAATCACACCATTTATAACTTTTGTTTTATCCAAAAATCCACATCTCATCAATACTCATGGAGCTTCGGCACTATTTATACTGATTATTGCAATCCCAGCTTATATTGGATTGATGCGATCAATTGGGTATAAACGTGGTATTCTCCTTATTGTATCAATCTATATGTTTGCAATGATTATTGAAAGTATTGCTCTTATAACAGGCATACCTTATGGAACATTTACCTATAACGATCAAACAGTAGGATTTGCATGGAGTCCGATATTGATAGGAAGTGGTTACATAAGCACTCTTATTACAAAAAATATATTATTCCAAACTACTCTCATTATTGTATTTACATTACTGTTAGATTTTATAATGGACCATGGAGCTGTTGCTATTGGTTTCTGGCATTATGATGAAGTATCGTTTATATATGGCGTCCCATTTAGTAATTTTGTTGGCTGGATTTTTTCTGGAAGTATTGGTGCTGTATTTTGGTTACTATTTACACAAAAAATAACGGTAACAAAAACCAGTGTTCTTTTATTGGTTAGTTATTTAGTCAATCTATACTTTTGGAATTGGATATGTATATGGCATTCATTATGGATTTCAGTATGTATTAGTATTCTTTTACTGATTAGCCTTCTAGTAATCGATTATGAGTTCTCAACGGAATCCGAACACTTGTAATACAATACAAGGATATGAAA
>JBAXPW010000064.1:0-8650 GCA_037132015.1 Candidatus Roizmanbacteria bacterium | reverse complement strand
CGGGAATCCAGTCCTTTATATTTCTAATTGTTATTTATGTCTGATTTACACCTGACCTTTTGTCCTTCTTTAAGGGCATGACATTTCTTTTCTTGTCATTCCCGCGAAGGCGGGAATCCAGTCCTTTATATTTCTAATTGTTATTTATGTCTGATTTACACCTGAAATTTGTTCAAGTGATGTCCTTATTCAAGGGTATGATATTATCAACTATTTAGTTAAATGATGAGAATATTTAAGATCAAAAAACAGGACCAACATTATTTCCATCTAAAAAAGCATCGTATAAAGCAAACGGCATTACATATGACAAATTACCATCATCATCTACATTAGGTACATATTGATCACTATATGGCAATAACATATCTGGACAAGTGATATTTCCTCTCATTGCTGGTGAATCTATACTGCAACTTATTTGTCTACTATTATTTACTACTAAATTTGCACATCCCATACAACCAATAACAGTTAATTCTATTATATCGTATATAGAATTATTGAAATCATTTCTGACTGTATCCGCAACTTTTGTATGTACTTGACTTATTTCTGTCATAGATGTATGTAAATATTGTGTATATCCTATAATATCATATTATCAAGTAAATTTCAATAATAATTTGTTTCAGGTACCATGTGGTGAGTTCGTAGAATATTCAATAAAGGATTCCTTACAAAATACATCAAAAACTATTATTCATTTCCTTTAATACACCTCTTGTAAATTCATTTGCAAGAGGTGTAACATATTTGCAAGCACACATAATTACTTTTTCCTAAAGTAACAATTCTCTTAAGATAAATGCAATTTTTACATATATAATTAACCTATGAACGAGGCAGAGACACGGGCAGAAATCATAGATCCCAAACTCAAAGAAAGTGGTTGGGGAATAGTCAAAGATTCATACATACGCAGAGAATATCAAATATCAAGAGGACGTATCAAATCTGACAAAAGTAGAAGCAACCCAGAAATAGCAGATTATGTATTAGTATATAAAAACTACAAACTCGCAATCATCGAAGCAAAAGCATACGGAGCTGGCGCTACAGAAGGAGTAAATCAAGCCAAAAAATATGCAGACATACTTCATATAGAATACACATATGCAACCGATGGAAACCAAATATACGAGATAAATATGAAGACGGGTAAAGAACAATATCTTGACCGCTTCCCTACTCCCGATGAACTATGGAATGCAATCAATAAACAAATCAGTGAATGGAAAAATAAATTTGATGAAATACCCTATGAATATATACATGATTCAAAAAGTATGCGATATTATCAAGAAATCGCTATTAGCGAAGCTACAGATGCGATAGCTTTAGAAAAAAAACGAATCTTACTCACTCTTGCTACAGGAGCAGGAAAAACATTTATCGCATTTCAAATAGTATGGAAACTATTTCACGCACGATGGAATCTCAAACGTGATGGATTACGAAGACCTCGCATACTCTTCCTTGCAGACAGAAACGTATTAGCAACTCAAGCATTTAATAATTTTTCAGCATTTCCAGAAGATGTATTAGTACGAATAAAAACAAAAGATATCCGATCAAAAGGTATAGTACCGACAAATGGAAGCATATTTTTTACCATCTTTCAGACATTTATGTCAGGACCAAATAGTACACCCTACTATGGTGAATATCCAAAAGATTTTTTTGATCTTATCATCATAGATGAATGTCATCGAGGTGGTGCAAACGATGAATCCAATTGGAGAACCATTCTAGAATATTTTTCCGATGCTGTGCAACTCGGACTCACTGCTACGCCTAAACAAAAAGACAATGTAAATACATATAAATATTTTGGAGAACCCGTATATACCTATTCACTCAAACAAGGAATCAATGACGGATTCCTCACTCCGTTTAAGGTGCGCCGTATCCAAACAACAATGGATGAATATATCTACACCAAAGATGATCAAGTAATTGAAGGTGCCGTAGAAGAAGGAAAAGTATATGATAACAATGATTTTAATGTAACGATTGAGATTGAAGAAAAAGAATCAAATCGAGTAAAAATAATGTTAGAAGAAATACTACCCTATGATAAAACTATTGTATTCTGTGCTAATCAGGGACATGCTCGACTCATACGCGATTTAATAAATCGACAAAAACCATCCCCTGATCCACTTTATTGTGTACGAGTAACTGCGAATGATGGAAAAATAGGCGATGAATATCTTGATGATTTTCAAGATACTGAAAAAACAATTCCAACTATTTTAACAACATCTCAAAAATTATCTACAGGAATAGATGCAAAAAATGTACGTAATATAGTACTTATGCGCCCAATAAATAGTATGATCGAATTTAAGCAAATCATTGGACGAGGTACTCGCATCTTTGAAGGTAAAACCTATTTTACTGTTATTGATTTTGTGAATGCATATGCAAATTTCTCTCAACCTGAATGGGACGGAGAGCCCCTTGAAAATATAGAAGATTCTCTTGAAACACATGATAAGAACAGAAAAAATATAAACGCAATTATTGATGATGAAACCAGCGATGAAGACACAGTGCAAAAACGAATAATTACACGTATTAAGTTGAGGGATGGCAAAGAACATGAGATACAACATATGGCATCTACTTCAATTTGGGATGTTGAGGGTAAACCACTTTCGGCAAGTGAGTTTATTCAAAATTTATATGAGGATATATCATCAATCATTCCATCATTAGAGCAACTAATATATATTTGGTCTGATCCAAATTCACGAACTGTATTTTTACAAAAACTAAAATCCAAAGGATATGGAAAAGATCAATTAAAAATTATACAGGAATTGATTAAAGCTCAAGATAGCGATATGTATGATGTGATTGCATATGTAACCTTTGGAATAGTGCCCGTTTCAAGAACTGAGAGAATAACAAATGCAAAGAAATTACTTTTAAAAAATCACTATACAGACGCGCAACAATTATTTATTGAATATGTTCTGTCTCAATATATTATTTCAGGAGTTAGTGAATTAGCTGAAGAAAAATTACCTGATTTATTAAAAATATACTATCATTCAATAAATGATGCAGAGAAGATGCTTGGAGGAGTGACAAAAATTCGTGATATATTTATCAGCTTTCAAAAGTATTTATACGCGTAATGTAATTTCTTCTTGAATTATTTCATTGAAGTTTGTATGCTACTTACATGAAACGAAAGATCCCAACCACCATGGCTTCGCAACATCCTGACCACGCTTCTACTCCCTATTGGCATACGCAACCACTCATCACAACTCAAGATGAATCAATGGAAGCATTCCTTACTTATTCTGATCTCGGAATAGATGAATACAAATGGGACTGGGAAGGAAAATATGTAGATGAATCTGTGATGGAACGATTATTAAGTACGCATTTTGATTATTTCAAGGAACATCAGATAGGAAGAGACAAATTTCTCACATTCAGATTACCCAATCCAAAAGTTGAGACTGAATTTAGACTCGGAAGAGCATTTATGGGTATCCTCTCCGCTTCTGGCCTCAGTAAACGATTTGCCCTTGCTGACAATCCGCTCTTTGAAGTTATTTTACCAATGACTCAAAGTGCTGAAGATCTTATTGATATTCAAGAAGCTTTTCGAGAGATAGCAACTCTTAAACATAAATATTACCAATTTGGTGATACAAAAATGGATAACATAGAAGTTATTCCGTTGTTTGAACAAGTAGAAGTGATTCTCAACTCCGATACTATTCTTAAAGAATATGTAGAATATTCTGTAAAAAAATTAAAGAAAAAGCCTGAATATATGCGACCCTATTTTGCTCGATCAGACCCCGCACTTAACTCAGGAATTATACCTACGGTACTTGCTATAAAAATGGCACTTCATTCTTATAAAAAGTTTGAAGAGGAAAATGAAATTCCTTTATATCCTATCATTGGAGCCGCATCACTTCCATTTCGTGGAGGTCTTAATCCTGATACAGTATCTGTATTTTCAAATGAATATGCTGGCATCCGTACATTCTTGATCCAAAGTGCATTTCGCTATGATTATCCGAAAAAGGATGTGATTAAAGCAATTCAAACATTAGATACGATTTTACCAAAGGGAACAGCACAATCTATTTCAAAAAAAGAGCAATCAATCATACGGAAAATTATCGAGATAGGAACTTCACTGTATAAACCAACAGTTGAAAAGATTGCAATAGATGTAAATTTAGTATCCAAACATATTCCAAAACGTCGTGAACGAGTACAACATGTGGGACTATTTGGGTATTCACGAGGTGTTGGTAAAGTATCATTACCTCGAGCTATCGGATTTACTGCATCTATGTATTCACTTGGTGCTCCTCCCGAATTTATTGGAACTGGAAGAACTATCAAATATGCCACAAAAGAAGGGCATCTTCCTATTCTAGAAAAGTTCTATATAAATCTTCGTCATGATCTTGAACGATCAGCAGAGTATGTAAATAAGTCTGTGATTGAAAAATTAGCGTTGACGAATGAAGGATGGAAACAATATCAAGAAGATGTTAAAGCTATTGAAGAATACCTTGGTCACGAGGTCGGCCCAAAAAATCATGAACAACGCGAACATTATTATTTAGTAGAGCTTATAAGTAATCGTCTCAGCTCTGAAAAAGACCTAACTGGATATATTGAAGAAGCAGGAAAAATTCGTAAAAGTATTGGATAACTATCAATCTGAAAATACCTGTACAAACATCTTGCCATACACTCCTCCATCAATTATACCAATTCCTACTTTTTTATAATCAAGGGATAAAATATTTTTTCTATGACCTGATGAATTCATCAGACCTTGGTGAGCCAAATATACATCGGGAGCAAACGCAAGATTCTCTCCTACAACGCCAAAATCAATGTGATTTCTCAATGCTCGATCGCTCACCGTAGTATTATCAATTTTAGATGTGTGTGAAAAGAATCCATTTTTCATCATCTCTATAGCATATTCTCGTGCTACTTGTTGTAGCGCTTTATCAAATATCAGAGTTTTTCTCTTTACTTTTGTACGCTCTGTATTGAGTAAAGAAATCATTATTCCTTCAGAAGACTCATCGTTAGAAAGTTGAGATGTTTTTGTCTTAAATCCAAGATCTAATGTTTCTCCAGTACCCGGTTTAACAGTAATAAAATTGAGCGTCTCTGTAATCGCATCACCAAAAATATTTTTTATGGATGATTCAAAATTACTTGAGACTCCAACAAATAACGGTCCCGTCAGAGATTCTAAAATATCCTTTTTTATAAATCCCTTTACTGGAAGTGAGAACACTAGTGTAATAAAAAACAATGATAGAATACAAGCTTGAACAATTGACAAAAAATATCCTGAAATTCTATTTATCCGATTATCTCGAAGTGGAACTAATAATCTCCTAAAAATTATGAATAACACTATTCTAATAAATGTTTCAATAATAAACCATACTATAAAAAATCCAAATACTTGTGAGATACCACGAGGCATACCAGCTATCCAAACCATCATATCAGATAAAGGTTTGTATGTAAGATATGAAAAAAATATAGCAGATAATAACGAACCAATCTCTATACATGTTTCAAAAAAGCCTTTATTTGTAAGTAAAAATAGAAGTATAATTCCTATGAAAATAAAATCAATCCAATTAAGCGTAATAGAAAATAGAGAAAATCGTAATATATCCATAAATAATTTAGTCTGATATAGACAACATCTTCATGATAAAATTAGTACAATGAACACACTCTTTGATATGCCAGCCGATTTGAAACAAAATATATTTTATACTATCTATTTTATCATTCTTCATAACTTTTTAGCGATCATATTTGCTATTGGGATAGTAGTATCTCTTGGTATGGCATTTTACAAGCCTTCAAGAAAAACATTGTTTATTTTTATTGGTTTTATCCTATTTCTTTTTGCATTTGAATATAATAAACATATCGCAGAACCACTTACCGAACAAACAGTAAACTCTCTGATTACAGAAGTACCTCGATATAAGTTACAATCCTTTATCTCAAAATTTCTTATACGAATAGTTCCTGCACTGCTCTACATTGGAGGAGCAGTCAGTATAGGATTGGCGGGCTTCATACACACAAGAAGAGACTTACACAAAAATAGAATCATTCCATAACATAACTGATTATACAAATAGTGATATAATAGAGCTGATGAATTATTCATTTCATTTTCATATATGTGTGGAATATTTGCTTATCTAGGACATAAACCAAACGCAGGAACTATTATACTTGATGGTCTTAAATCACTCGAATATAGAGGATATGATTCTTGGGGTGTGGCAATAAAAACATCGGATGATAAAATACATCTTGAAAAACATACAGGGAAAATAGGAAATAACGTCTTTCCTGAAATACATTCTTTTGCAGGAATTGGACATACTCGTTGGGCCACACATGGTGGAGTTACTGAAAATAATGCCCATCCTCATACAAATGCAAAGCGAACAATTATAGTTGTTCATAATGGAATAGTCGAAAACTTTTCAGAGATAAAAAACATGTTAATAAATGAAGGATATTCATTTATTTCAGAAACAGATACTGAAGTAATTGCACACTTATTGGATCACCTTCATAAACATATCTCAGATCATAAACAATTAGTCCTTGAACTTTTTTCTAAGGTAAGAGGAATGAATGCTATTATTGTTTTTTTTCCTGAGTCGGAAGAATTTTTTGCAATCAAAAATGGTTCACCTGTCGTATTTGGAAAAAATGAGAATGAACTTTTTATCGCTTCAGATGCCTCAGCTTTGATACCCCATACAAACTCTGTCTATTTTTTAGATGATAATGAAATGTTATATCTATCAAGAAAACAATATGCTGTTACTGATAATGAAGGATTAGAGAAACATATAGAATTTACTGAATTATCATATTCAAAGGAAGATGTAGATCTTGGTTCGTTTCCTCATTTTATGATGAAAGAAATTCATGAACAACCACGTGTATTACGATCCATCATAGATACACAAAAAAGAACTATCGAAGAATTAGCGGAAGTTATAAAAAAAGCATATGGTACTTATTTTATTGGTTGTGGAACAGCATTTTATGCTGGACTTGCAGGTACCTATTTATTTTCAAAAATCGCTAAACGTCATGTCAATGTTGCTGTTGGCTCAGAATTTCCCTACTTAATAGATTTTATAAAAGAGAAATCATTGGTAATAGCTCTTTCACAATCTGGTGAAACTATTGATATTATTTCTTCTCTAAAAAAAGTAAAAGAAAAGAACACAAAAATAATGGCAATCACGAATGTGCTTGGATCGACATTATATCGCATGAGCGATTATAAATTATTGTTAAATGCAGGACCTGAAAAATGCGTACTTGCAACAAAATCATTCACAGCTAAAATTGCGTTGTTGTATCTTATCTCTCATGCAATCGATCAAACATATGAAGATGGATGTGTTTATCTTAAAAAAGCTATCGCAGAGGTGGAGAGAATCATCAAGGACTATTCTAAACTTCAAAAATTAGCTGATATGTTGATGAACAAAAATCATATCTTTATTCTTGGAAGAGGTGTATCCTATCCAACAGCACTAGAATCTGCGCTAAAAATTAAAGAGGTTTCATATATTCATGCTGAAGGATTTGCAGGAGGCGAACTAAAACATGGTGTCATGGCACTTATAGAAGAAGGGACTCCTGTCATCATATATAATCCAAGTGATGAAACATATGAGGATACTCTATCTTCAGCACATGAGGTAAAGGCACGAGGAGCATATGTTATAGGAATTTCTGATAAACCAAATGCAGTTTATAATGAATTTATTCAAATAGAAAATTGTGGAGATGCTACCGTTATTCCAAATGTAGTAATAGCACAACTTCTGGGATATTTCTTAGCTCTTGCAAAAGGTTATGATCCAGACAAGCCAAGAAATCTTGCAAAAAGTGTGACAGTAAAATAAATTTATTCCAAATACGATTTTGTGTGTTGGATAATTTTATGATCCGTATTTAATATACAACTCAAAAAAAATACGTTTCCCTTTACAATATCTTCAAAACAATAGTGCAGATTGTCTACAAGTTTAAAATCACTCGAAAGAACTTCCTTTGATGACATCCACATAAGTTCCCCATCATCTGTACTATTTCCATGAGGAATTATTTTTGAAGATACCTCTATCGTAAAATAACACATTATCCAGTCTTCGGGATATCCATCTTGTAAACGAACAATACCAGAAAATTTCATTTCTTCCTTTGTTACCTTGTATCCAGTCTCTTCAATTGTTTCTCTGACTGATGCAGTGAGATACTCTTCTCCTAATTCAAGCCTACCACCTACTCCATTTAGTCGAACAGGATCAACAGATTTATTTTTATCACGTAATAAAAGTAAATAATCATCTCCATGATGAATAAATACAGTAACCGCTGTTTGCGTATATCGCTTATATTTCTGATCCATAGGTTTATTATTCGTAAATATATTTGCTGAATTCTAATTCGAATCCGAACAGCTAGTAAGGAAACTGATAAAAAACTTCGTTGGGTGTACGATATTGTAGCACTTTTCTAGGTCTATTGTTAAGCTCTTCTACCACTTCATCTAACTCTTCCTGAGATA
>JBAXPW010000063.1:0-8737 GCA_037132015.1 Candidatus Roizmanbacteria bacterium | reverse complement strand
TTCATAATACCTGTATTTTACCTCAGGTGGTGCATTTCGTTTTAGAACTTAAGATGAATGAAAAAAAAACTACAGATGATTTATTCAGTACTCCTCTAGATAATTACCTTTTCGCTAAGTTAGTCCGTATTCGACAAAGTTCTCCTATTACTTCACTTCAAGCTGTTGCCACTTTAACTGGAAGATATCAAAATCCTCCATGGAATTCTGCTAGATTGAAAGAATATTATGGTATTCGTGAACAAATAAATACGATTAACCTCATTGATAGTTTAATACAACATCAAATCTCACCATTACTTATTGGACTTCCAAAAGGATCTACTGTAATTGAATTGGGTACAGGAAAAGGACAACAATATACTGGGCCCATGTGGGATTCAGCATCTTCAATATATGCAATAGAACCAAATAGTGATTTTGTACGCGAGGGAATAGTCAAGGGATCATTACCAATTGATAAGACACAAATCATCTCCAAATATAGTCCACCCTATACCGAAATTCATGATGGATCATCACAACTAACAATCTCGATTGATGCAACACATACGATACCTTATCCACAACTTGAAAAAATTATATCTGAGCTATATAAAAAACTTACAACAGGAGGGAAATTAGTAAGCTTTTCCATAAGCGATCCGCATCCTGGATTTTTGGCAAATATGGACCAGCAGACATCAATTGCTATTTTGAATAAAATAAAAAAACGTTATAACATAGGAAATCCAAATAGTCTAGTTACTCTTACCTCACTTGCTCTCGCAATTCAGGAAGAATTAGAAGGTAGCGATTTAGATACTGTAACTTTAAATGGCACTTATCAACATGCAAAATTTAAAAGTAAACAACCACAAAGCCCGTTAATTCACATTGTTGACGAAACAGTTTATAACGAATATTTACCAACGATAATTGAAAGAATGTGTGTATCGCATAATATAGGTATTGAAGAATTATTTAGTTCAAATAACCAAGGTCTTATGCAATTATTATTACCACTTTACAGACTTGAATGTATGACACTCATAGACCCTTCACTTTTAAAACTAAATCGTTTTTTTTATCACTTATCACAACAAGTGATACAGATTGCACATATGTCCGCTCTCGAAAAATGCGCAAATTTGGAAGGGTTTTCTGTAACATCAATTAAACAAAAAGCAATTGCATTTCCACCACAAAGAGATGGTGCAAGGCAAATAATGGGATCACAAATTTTTATCGCATCAAATAGTAGTCCACTTTTGACATATTGGGAGTTTTCGGCTAGAAAATAGTTGAAAAATCTTCGTATTCAATATTCCCCTTGACAATCCTATAGTTATATACTATAATATATTTACATTCTGAGGTTTTTTCCCGAAACGGAAAAGGCTTCAGAATTTTTTTTAACTATATTATAATGTTGAATTTATTATCTGCTAATTTTTCACAAGTTGAGGGTGATTGACAAAATCATGGAGAAGTTCCTGTCGTGTCATTCCCTTGTAGAAGGGAATCCAATCTTCTGAAGTTTATCCCGATATGTATCGAGGCGAGATTAACAAATGCGCGTTAAAAAATACAACCTCTTACAACTTTTACTATGGATTTTACACTACCTACAATCCGCTTTTTTTACTCAAAACAATAGTTATCAGACTACTTTCATTTTGAGTTACGATCACTATTGACCCTGAAAATTGTTTATTATCAATACTATAATTTACCCCATTAAATAGTACAGTCCATCCAATTTTTGCAAATTCTTTTTCAATCCATGGTATTATTTTGTCCTGAGCGTCTTTTGTGCTAAAGACAATACTCGGATTTGTTTTGCTGTTAAACACCGTTACAATGGTGCTATTTGGATACTGAGGAATTGGTGGAAAGGTACTAGGAATTTGTGTATTTTTTCCAAATTGAAACGAGTCGCCAGTTCCTGGAACAGTAAATCCAAATGAATTATTTTGAAAATTTAAGATTGATTTTGTAAACAAACCAGCAATAGCCTGACCACCAAAAAATAATGCAATACATGCGATACAAATGAAAATAATTGAGAGAGCAAAACATCCTATAGCACCATACACGATGCAGGGGGTGCGTTTCTTTTTTGATTTGATGGGAACCTCAACTCGTTGATCGGTATGAGGAGAAGCATCTTGAGTTAATAAATCATGAATTGTTTCATTTTGTTCTATCATATGTGTCTATTATACTACTAAAGGATCTTTATTTTGTCATTCTAATTATTCAGAGTCTTCTGATTTCTCGCTTATCGGAATAAAGGCAAGCAAGCGAATTACAGACCTAAGGAGAGGGATTTAAAGGGTGATGTAACTTTAAACTTTTGACTTCCTTTATGACTTGATCAACTTTTTCACCACTCCATTCAAATTCCTCAATCGTTCTACAAAGAGAGTAGGGAAGTGCTTGATAATGTAGGAATGTGGGTAATGTTTATATATGATGCGTATCCAGTTCAAAAAGTCTCGTCGTTGTTTATAGCTTCCCATCTTACTACTTGTTGCCATATGTTCATGGTAACAAACTGCGTCTAAACATGGAGCATACATGTATCCTGCCTTTGTCAATCGAAAAGCCAGATCAACGTCTTCATGATACGAATGAAATGATTCATCGAACATTCCAACAGTTTTAAAAATATCCTTTCGAATCATCAAGCACGTTCCTGATAAACCATAAAAAGTGTGAGAAGTTGGTAGTGAGAATGGTGTGAATAAATCCCCTCTTGAGAGGGGTAGGGGTGTGTCTTCAACTTTTGCAACAGCTTGTGCCTTGCCAATAGATAAATCAACAACAAACCCAATATTTTCAATCTCACCCAAACTTTTTATCTCCATCTTTTGACTTTCAACTTTAGACATTAGACTCACTATATTTTCATCTTTCATCTTTCGTTTATAAACTATTGGTTGTGTCGCAACTAATTCTTTACTATTTTCAAGAAATTGAATCATCGTATCAATTGCTTCTTTGGTTATATGACAATCATTATTTAGAAATAGAAGATACTCACCTTTCGCAACTTTCGCCCCTGCGTTACATGCACCTGTGAAGCCACGATTGGATGAAAGCTTGATAAATTGAATGTCAGGAAAATTACCCTTCACATACTTCTCACTGTCATCATGAGAATTGTTGTCTACTATGAGGATTTCAAATTCAGTCGATTCACTTTTTGCGACATAAAAAGATGGAAGTAACCCCTTAAGTTGCCCCTCACCATTATAGGAGGGGATAATAATACTTATGTGATTCATATAAGTGATGTTATTCTTTAATGTTAATTAAACTCAAAATATTGTATATTATTTCATTATGGCAATATTAATAACAGGAGCTACTGGCGTTATTGGCTCATTTTTACTTAACTCATTAAAAAATAGATTCCAAGTCCTTGGAATTGCTCGATCATCTTCAAATACACAAATACTTTCTGTTGATCTGTCTAATATTACCAAAAATGATGTTAATAACCTATTAAATAGAAGAAATATTCAGGTCATTATACATTGCGCCGCCAAACTTACAATTTTAGATGAACTAGATAGTAGATTTAATGAGTCGGCCCTAAAACCATTTTTTGATAATCCAATGTCAAAAAAGATCAAATTTATAGTGTTAGGATCTGCTTCAGAATATGGGATTATTTCAAACTCCATAATAAACGAATCAACTCCACCAAATCCAATTACATCTTACGGAATTTCGAAGCTAAAACAAACAAAACTCTGTGAATACTATCGAAATTTAGGCTATGACATAACTGTTCTTAGACTTTTTAATATAGTTTCACAAAATTCATCAATAAAGTCTCTTACAGGGTCAATCAGAGAACAGTATCTAAATAACAGTAATCCAACAATCTCTTTACCTTCTAGATCAATTCAAAGAGATTTTATAGATTTACGTGATATTTCAGACGCAATTACTCAAATTATTTCTGCTTCTAAAGCAGAATTCTTGTATAATATTGCATCAGGAAAATTAACAACTTATGGTGAATATGTAGATATAGTTAATATGTGTGCAAAAAAGTATAATTTACCTAAAATATCGATAAATATTACGAATGAAGTAGAAAAATACTCAAATTCACATACTGATATTAGTCTTGCTATGAAATCAATACAATGGCAACCCAAAAATAAATTGATTGATTCTATAGAATGGGCAATTTTTGAAAAATCATAAAAATATGTATAATACACTCGTTCTAGGCGGTGGAGTTGCTGGAAATTTGTTAGTTGAAAAACTATCCTTAATAAACTCCCAATTGAATATAATAGGATTTGTAGATGATAACAATATAAAAGCTATTGGTACAATACAAGATATTCCTAAATTAATAGAAAAGCATCATATTCAAAAAATAGTAATTGCAATCCCATCTGAAAGAGGAAAATTAATTAGAAAAATTTTATTAATACTCTCAGAATATTCTGAAATAGAGTTGCTAATCTTACCAAGGACTACTGAAATAGTCGTAGGGGAACATGTTTCTGCCGAAGACTTGCGCAATTTAGAATTACATGATCTTGTAGGTGAACATATAGATAAATCGCTTCAAAAGGAAATTAGCTCTAAAATCCAGGGAGAGAATATTTTAATAACAGGTGGAGGTGGGTCAATAGGCAGTGAACTTTCTAAACAAATCCTATTGGCATCTCCAAAAAAGCTTATTATAGTTGATTTTTGTGAATATAATCTTTTTAAGTTAGAACAATCTCTCAAAAGAATTAGTGAATTGACTAAAAATACAGAGATCAAGTACGTTCTCGGTAATGTTAATAATATACCTCTAATAGAAACCTTATTAAAGTCAAATAAAATACATACTATTTGTCACGCATCAGCATACAAACATGTTCCTCTCGTTGAAAGCAACGTTTATGAAGGTGTTTTAAATAATGCCTTTTCAACCTTTAATCTTGCAATGCTTGCAAAACAATGTGATGTAAAAAACTTTATCTTAATATCTACTGATAAAGCAGTTCGGCCATATAATATTATGGGGAAAACAAAAAAATTAGCCGAATTGGCAGTTGAATTAGTATTTAAAAACTCAGTTAATCATAATTTCGCTATTGTTCGATTTGGGAACGTATTTAACAGTAGTGGTAGCGCAGTAGAACTTTTTTTATCTCAACTCAACACTGGCAATACAATAACAATCACAGATCCACAAATGACGCGCTTTTTCATGACAATTCCAGAAGCCGTTCAGCTTGTCTTACAGGCTGGCATAGTTGCTAGTAAAAATTCTATATATATGCTAAAAATGGGTGATCCAGTAAATATAATGGAATTAGCAAAATGTATTGCAGTATTAAAGCATAATAAACTCTCAGACATAAAATTTGAGATTACTGGAAAAAGATCTGGCGAAAAAATACATGAGGAACTATTTGATAATTCTACAGAAACAATAGAAGAAAGCATACATCCTAGAATTTTTAAAATTAATCATCAAAGTCATACATCTCCAGATAATATTTTAAACGAACTAACAAACCTTTTTGATAATCTAGATTCATATGAAATTCAAAATCACTCATCAACAGGACAACAGATACTAATAAATCAAATAGATAAAATCATTTCCCTATGTCACTAATTAAATAATGAATATTAATACAATAAAATTAATATATAGAAACTTTGTTTCTGAAAATAGACGTATTTTTTTTCGAAATTTACAATATATTTGTCTACATAATATTTTTTTAATAAAATATTTTTTAAAAAAGTTATCAAAAAGCAATATAACTAAAGTTAAAAAAAATAAAATTATTTTTTTAATCCCAACAACAAATATTGCAGGTGGAATCGCCGTAATATGTGAACATGCGACTAGACTCAAAAGCAAGGGATATGATGTGACTATTTTTACTTTAGATAATAAAAGCTCTATTCCTTGGTTTAAAAATTTAGATGTCTCCGTTAAACCGTGGAATGGTGATCATGAAAATGCAGAAATAGCTATTGCAACAGGCTGGATTACTACATATGCAATTGCTTTAACAAGCGCACCTCGTAAATATTATTTTATTCAATCCGATGAAAGAAGATTTTATCCTATCAATAGCTATCTTAGAAATAGAGTTGCTTATACATACAAACAACTCCCATTTAACTTAATTGTGCAGGGTAAATGGATGACACAATGGATTCAAAAGGAATTTAATAAAAAATCAATTCAAGTTCCAATCGGTCTCAATAAAGAATTATTTCATCCAGTACAACCTCTAAAAGCAAAGAATCTAAAAAAGCCTCGTGTATTAGTTGAAGGAGCTATAAATCTTCCTTTTAAAAAAGTCGTTGAATCTATTGAAATACTTCAAGAAATAGATTGCGAAATATGGTGTGTCTCTTATGACGGAAGACCTCCAAATAATCTGAGGATAGATTCGTTTTTTGAGAAGGTAACTCAATCACAGATGCCCTCAATATATTCATCATGTGATTTTTTACTCAAATTATCAACTGTAGAAGGTGTCTCTATGCCACCGTTAGAAATGATGGCATGTGGAGGAATACCGATAGTACAAAAAGTTACTGGTTCAGATGAATATCTTATCGATAAAGTAAATGGGTTTATATTAGAACCACAAAATTATCCAGCTTTAAAATACGAAATCAGCAACATAGTTTCAAAATATACTAATAATCAAGATATTCTTAAAAATGCCAGAAATACAGCTAATTCATATGATTGGAATAGTAGTAATAATAAGTTAGAAGACACTCTGATCAAGTCAAAATAGTCGAATTATTATTTTGCAATATATTTTTTGTACATATTTCGAATAAGTATACGCGAAGGCTCTTCATAATATTTCCAACATAACCAAGAACACACAAAGATCAATATATTTGTTAATATAAATAATGGCAATAAATATACTCTTGCTTTTAAAAATGGCCATTCGATAGTACATAATCCTAGTATGCCAATAAATACCCAATGTAACATATACATACTATAACTTATATATCCACCTAATAACAAAATTTTATTTGACAAAATTTTCGTTAAGTAACTTTCAGTTACAGCTAATGAGAAAATCCATACTCCGATAAATGGAATCAAAACGCCAAAATTGAAATTTAAAAAAATAAGAACCAAAATAATCACGGGTAGAAGATAATGTAAATACTTAAAAATAGTATTATTTCTCTTTATGCCATGAAAATATGCAATACAAAATAAAATACCACTAACAAATTCAATTAATAATCTTAACAACCAACCAAAAGGATAATAAACAATATTATATAAATCACAAATAGGAATTAGCAGAGATACGACAATGCTAATAAATAAACTTCTACTAAAAGTTGAGAATTTTATAACTTTCGAAAATATCATTACAATTAATGGAACCAAGATATACATCAAAAGTTCTGCCCCGATCGTGTAAGTTGGCTGATTCCACATATATATGATATATGGACTAAAAAATTCTTGAATCATTAAAAGCGTTGCAATAAAATAGTTGACGTTATACCAATCTTCAATGGGAGCACCAAAATTATTAAAATGAGTGTGAATTAAGATTAAAATAGGTAATGATAGAAAGGTAGCAAGTATGTTAACTGGCAATAATCTAGCAATTCTGTATACAAAAAATTTGATTATCAGCTTATATTTCCACTTTTTAATAAAAATATCTCTGTAATTAAACCAAATTATGAATCCTGAAAGTATAAAGAAAAAATCAACACCTTTTCTACCTGCTAAGAAGAAATTGTCAATCGCGGAAAGTGACGGAAATAATAAAAATATTATTGGTCTAAAATGCACTACCAATACGGCATAAGCTGCAATTAATCGAAGTGAGGTTAGTGGTTTAATTTCTCTTTGAATTTTTATATCAGAATTTGAATTCATATCAACCTGAAAATTTATTTTATTATCCATAACTTCACAATGAACTTCAAGAATATCTATCTAAAATCGAATGTAGTTTGGTATCTTATTTTGAGATAATTATATTATAATATTCTGTGTAATTTTAATATTAACATATATAATGACTAAAATTAGCGTAATCATTCCTTCGTACAATCACGAAAAGTATATATCTGAAGCGATAAATAGTGTGCTAAATCAGACTTTTCAAGACTTTGAAATATTGATAGGTGATGATGGATCTACTGACAATACAGTTTTAGTTGCGCAAACTTTTAATGATACCCGCATAAAAATATTTCCCTTCCAAAAAAACCAAGGAGCTACTGTTATGCACAACTTTTTGATCAAAGAATCAAAGGGTGAATTTATTAGCTTGGTAAATTCTGATGATGTGTACTATAATAATAAACTAGAAAAGCAGATTGAATATCTGTATAAAAATCCTCAAATACATGCGCTTTTTAGTTATGCTGATGCTATAGATGAGTACAGCGAATTAATCAAGCCAAACCATCCATTTTTCGAACCAAAGATATGTAAATATGATAAATATAAGTGGTTAAACCTCCTTTTTACAGAAGGAAATCAATTCATTCATCCGTCAGTACTTATGCGTCGTGATTCAGTGATTAATGTTGGATTATATGATGAAAGACTTGCACAGCTTCCAGATTATCAATTATGGGTAAGATTTATATTAAAATATGAACTAGATGTTTTACCCGAAAAACTTATTAAATATCGGTTTCGTGCAAATAATGCAAATGCCAGTAATGCAGATCGCCCAGAAGTATTTAATAGGTTGCT
>JBAXPW010000062.1:0-8813 GCA_037132015.1 Candidatus Roizmanbacteria bacterium | reverse complement strand
TTATTTAGTTTTGATATAGTTTGATGTATGACATTTTCATTTCGGTTTGACAGTATAAAGTGTTTGTTCCATATCTTTATTGATTTCTTATTATACTGGAAAGAGGGGATATTTACTTGGTTATAGTACCTCAAAATAGGTCAAAATACATAAGAATTATGTATTTGTTGTTAAATATTGGAAGAAAAAATGAGATGCTTATGCCCTGTTTTATGATTTTCAGTTGGTTTGATGATATGAATTTTATCTATCGTGTATCCAAGCAAGTGAAGTGCGTCTTGTACATATTGATGATATTGATAACCATGCCAATAAAAAGATCCTTCGGTGATACATATAGTTTGAGGTTTTTGATAATATTTATAGATCCCAACCATATGAGAAGCAACGAGAGATGCAGATCGTTTGAGAAGTGATTTAGCGATCTGTCCTTTATCATCTGATTTTTGACTCAGACTGCTTAATTCATCCGAATCTCGCAAGTGTTGAAAAGGGAGTGAATACTGATCGATAAAAAGATTAAAATGTTGAAATAAATATTTGCCCGAGACTTCTTTTTCAAAGTGATATGCTGATTTGTTAATTGATTTCTCAATCACGAGACTTCCCGTATCTGAGGGTGTAAACGCATCAAAGTTACCAGCCTCAAGGTTGAGTATGACTCCTGATTGTTCATGAAGAGCGATATTAAATCCTGTCCCGACTACAATAGCAGTGTGTGAAGTATAATTAGGCTCTTCTATTGCTCCAAGAAGTAGGCATACTGTATCATTTGCGACTGCAATTTTTATTTTTTTTGATGTCTTTTCTAATATAAATGATTCGATTGTTTGACCTACTGCTTTTCCAAACATATCATCTAGTACGTGCTCTTTTGTTGATGCAAACAAAATTCCGTCAAGCCTTCCTTCCCGAAGTATAGGTTTGGTAGGAAAAGCAAAGTTTAAAGCTACAACTTGAGTATCGGTATGTATGATGTTTGCAAGAAAATTACACAGATCAACAGATCCGTTAAAAATGGGAACCTTAAATTCTTGATAGTTGAGTAGATAGTGTATTCCTTCTTTACCGTAATTATATATTTCACTTTTTGTGTTTGTGCCTCCAAGTTTGATGAGTTGATATTGTTGATCTATTTTTACGAATGTTTTTTTTGGTAAAGGGTGTGGTAAAAATGCGAGACTTGAGGGGAGTTGTGCAATTGCTTGTTTGAGATGAAGTACGAAGTTATCACTAATAGTATTTAATTCATCAATGGTATAAGGTTTTGGTAAGACCATATGTTAGTATAATATATAAAGTCTAAAGTCTAATTTTGAATTTGTACTGATGACTATTTTTATTCTATCAACTTTCCAAACTGTTGTTGTGCGGAAATTTCTTGAAATGTTTGATTCAAAATTTTAAATTCTTCTTCGAGGAAGTTGAGAAGAACATATGATTCTCCGGGTATATTTCCTGTTTCTTGACGGTTATCAACTCCTATTCGAAGTCGATAAAATTCAGTTGTTTTGAGATGTTGTTCGATAGATGAAATACCATTGTGAAGCTTAGGACCTACACCTAAACTGAGTTTGAATTTGCCAAGAGGTATGTCAAGATCGTCATGAATCACGATGATATTATTTGATGAAATGTTCAATTTTTTTGTGATACTTCCGACGGAAATTCCTGAGTTGTTCATGTAATTCTGGGGCTTCAAGAAGATTAAAGTATTTTCCTTTGTTTCAAGTATTGATGATTCTGCACTGATATATTTATCATATTTCCATTCTTGTTTGAGATGAGACGAAGGAAGAAGCGATTCAAATAAAAAATGCACAAAGAGAAACCCAACATTATGTCTATTTTTTTCATATTTGGGTCCTTGATTGCCGAGCCCGACGAGTAATTTCATTATGTTATTTTTCTTCTAATTTATGTTTTTCAAGTTGTATTTCTTGGCCGTTCTCTTTAATTAATATGATTTGGTAATCGATGGTGCCATTGAGGTTGACTGCGGTTGTTGTGATAGAGTGTACATCTGTTAATATCTCTGAAATATTCTTTGTAAATGATTGGTTTGTTGTAGTGTTGTAAAAGGTGATTTTTGATTTATATTTCTGACTGGTTTTGAATGAAATAAACACATATCTATCAGATTGTGAAATATAGATATTTTTTATGATGTCGCTTGCTTGAGAAGATGTTGTCTGTTTTAAGTTATAAGAAATGAAGCTGGTGAATAGTGATACTGTTACTACTGCCATAATTCCCATCACCATCACTGATTTGAGAGAGGGTAGTGGCATCTGCCAAACTCTGAAAAATTCGATTTTTGCTTTTTGCGCTTCTTTAAATTTTACTAGGTCTTCAGGATATCCGAAAATACCGTTACATTGATTACATCTAAAGAGAGAGACATTTTGTGGGATTGCTTCATCATTTGTAAGCATCACGAGTGGATTATCATCTTTGGGACATAGTTTATGATTGCCAAGAATAAAATTTCCATTTTTTTCTTCATCAAGTTTTTTCGCTGTTTCAAGAGTGATTCGGTTTATGCCATTTTCTTCAAAAAAACTGGCACCACAATTGGAACAGTGAAGTATGTATTGATAATCATACACCCGTGATTGCATTTCCTGAGCACAGTTAGGACAAAACATACGAATAAAAGTTAAAAGTCAAAAGATCATCTTGTCATCATTTTATATTCCAGAGTTTTGATTTCTTCTTCATTGTCTGATTTTAAGATGACCTGATAATATATTTGATCTGAAGGAGACGTAACAAAATTCGATTCAAAAGAAGGTATGGAGATAAGATGTGTGCGATTTGCTTCTTTACGGATATCATAACTAATTGTTTTGTTTGTTGTTTTATTTGTGAATAATATTCGTGAACGTAGAGAACTTTCAGATACAAATGATATGGTATATCCATGATAGGAAGATGTCATGTTGATAGTTCCTATGATATCGTTGGCGCGTACTGATGATGCAGGAGATTTAAAAAAATAAAATACAGCACTAATAAAGACCACAGCCATAACACCGAGTAATACTAACGTTTTGACACTAGCCTGTTTCATATATACTAACTATAGAAATATATTTGTCAAATGTCAAAGGGTGAAAGAAAAGATTAACCCTTTTCTTTTGAGAACATTCCAAGAAGTGCGACGAGGGCAAGGAAACCAAGTCCACCCCCAGCACCTAACGTTAACATTTTTGATATTCTTGCTTGATTTTCTGAAGTAGTGCTTGATGGTATTGTGTTCAAGAGCACAGTTAGTTTTTCAGTAGATGGGTTTTGTAAATAGTCTGTAAATGCGGTAACTTCTGCAACAGGTCGTGTGCCGTCTAGATATGAAGTGAGAGTTTTTGATATTGTTTCGGCGTTTGCTTTTAATGAAATGAGATTAAGAGTTTGTAGTTGTGCTTTAAGTGAACTTTTTTGCTCTGCATTTATACTTTGATTACTAGCTTTAAGTATGTTAGTAAGTTTGGCAATCTCTTGATCTAATTGTGGAAGAATGATTACGTTTGTTACTGTTTCCATTTGAGATGGTTGGACTATTGCAGAGGTATTTAATGATAATAACAAGCTTGCACGAACTGCATTAATTTGTGTTTGAGGATCTGTTAATGTATCGCCGTCAAATACTTTCCATTGAGAATCGATAAACGAAGCTAAGGCATCAGTTGGGACGAATCCTGCTTCTCGAGTGAGTGTTAATAAATCCTCACGGGACATGACTGGTTTATCTCCGATATCAGTATGGTGTGCTGTTTCTGATACTACAAGAGCTTTTTGTTCTGTTGAAACAGAAGCTAATAAATGAGTATCAAGTGCTTGTGCAGATCGCAATACATCTAGAGATACAGTGATTTTTGTACCAGCCTCTGTGACGCATTCACATGTTCCATCAGCTGTGATCGGAGTATTGGTAATAGATTTGATTGTGAGGATATCTGATCCTGTATCTGCAACAGCTATCACGTATCCACCAGTTCCATCTGACCGCAATTTATATCCTCCATCTGTTATTCTAAAATTTTGAAGTACGTCTCCTGGTTTGAGATTATGAAGTATAGATAAGACACATTGAGCATTTTGTGTAGAATCTGTGGGTAGTGGGTTTCCTTCATGATTTAGGCGTGTAGTATGTGCTGTATCTATGACTTTTCCATATAGTCGTGCTTGATCGGCAAGTAAAGTTGAAGGAGGAATTGGTACTGTTTCTAATTCTTTATTTATATCTGGTGTAGGTGCTACAGATGTCGGAGCAGGTTCAGGACCGAATACTGGCTCTGGTGCATCAACAACAGCTACTGGTTCAGCAACGGCTACAGAGGTTGGTTCTGTTGTTGTTGATGGTGGTATAAATATTGTTTCTGGTCCGCTCATGTCATAATCATATCATGGCTTGAAATACTATTTCAAATCAAATAATATGTAATCATGGCAACAGTTGAAAATAATTTACAAGTAGTATCTTCGAGAGGTGAAACTGCACAACCACAACTAACTGATGTTAGTCAACCAAGAAGAATTGAGATAGCGACCGTAGCTTCAAGAGAAAGACGACTGCTTCAGGAAGATACCAGACACACTATTGCAAGGGGAATGGTTGACTATTACCGTGCAATTTCACGAGTTGCAAATAGAGCTGATAATAGAGTACGAGGTACAACTTCGACAGCTATTCAAGGGCCATCATCGACAGAACAGTCTATGCGTAGTTTTCTTGAACTCACACTCGCTAGTAATAAGGAAGTGTTGCAAAAAGTGAGTAGTGGAACAGCCACACAAGCAGAGCTCGACACAATATATGATCAAGTTACTACGATGATGAGCAAAGGGACTCCGGAAAGTGCGCGCTTGCAACTATTGGGAATAAAGTGTGCAGAAATGCAACAACAAGTGATACAAGCCGCTACAAGTTCAGATATCCGAAGAGATCGTAAAGGAAATTTCAATGTGAAAAATAGGGATCGTCAATTAAATAGAAACGTGCAAATTAATGGTATTCCTATATCAGATGTGCAAATAGAATTACTTAATCAAATAGAAGGGCTCTCATTTTTGCCTGATATGGGGTTTATGACTGAAACGGCTACTCAGCAAGTAAATCAGAGGTTAATAGAGATTACAAAAGCACGAGTTGATTTTTATCAGACGTTTGGACGTGAGTTAAGGCTCAAAGAAGATTGGAATCTCGTTCGTATGAAAGAACGAAATAATATGTTTCCAAATGTAACAACCGATTTAATATGGATAAGTGACTCAATATTGTTAGACGGTATTGGAATAAATGGGACTACAGAGGTAGGATTGGGTAGAAGAGGTATCTCAATAGAGCAACAGTTAGGCACTATCATGGATCAACTGAATCAGGATACGTCTCGGATGGTTACAGATCTTATTGCAGGGCAAGCAGGTGATTCCATTGCGGATCAAATACAAATACTCGAGTCTAGAAAGGTTGTTCAAAGGGATGATGCACAATTAGCCCGAGTACAAGGTGAACTACAAACAGCCAAAACAAGACGAGATGGAGATGTACCAAAACATGAACGACTCAGTACAATTGCTACTCAAGTTGGTCCGTTAGCAAAGGAAATACAAGCATTAGAGGAGGATCCTAATATTAAAAGTATTCAAGCAATTGAATCCGGTACTGGTAGTGAAAGTATTGCTGAGGCAAAGAGTGCATTAGCAGCAATAGTTAAGAGTAATAACGATCCTATTACAGGGATTTTACATTTAGAAGCTCATTTAAGTTCAATTCAGTATGATATTAGTCGTTTAACAGAAGAATTAGAAAAATTCGATTCACGCGCAATTGGACTATTAGAAGCAGCAAAAAATCCTAAAATTCAATCAGCGTCAGTGTATATTGATGCGTTAATAGAAGCGGATAAACAAAAAACTATATTAAGAACTCGAATTGGTGATAGAAATAGTGGTCTCCAACAAGAATTTATTGATGCTGAAACAAAAATTCGTATTGCAAAAGCACAACAAGCGCAAGCTCAAAATGAGTTAGATAGTCGAAAAACAACACTTGCGACACTTAAAGCAGATGCTTCGATTAAAGCCAAACTTGATGCACTTCAACAAAAACGAACAGCATTGCAACAACTTCAATCAGAACAAGCACAACTTAGAACTGAAATAAACGGTGTTAGTATAGATGATCTAAATAGACAGATTGCCCAACTTGAGGAAGAAGAAAAAAAATATAGTGGAGGTGAAGACCCTATGGTTACTTTGAGATTGGGGATGTATGAGACATTACAAAAAGACGTTATTGCTCAAGGAAAGATGAATGATATAGGAATGCGTGTGATAGATGATCTTCAAAATGGAGTAGAAGTTACACGCATTCTTGATCAAGCTCAATTAGTACATAGAGGGGTAGATAGAGACTATTTACGAGCTATATATATTATGGGTGGTCAAGATGTGCTTGCTAGCACTGCACAAGGTCGTGCATTGTATCAAAAATATACTCAGCTCCTTTCTCCGGATACATTTGCATTACTTCAAGCACAATATACGAGTGGTGTATCAACTGTAAGAAATATACGATTTACTGGTGATGCAGGGCTCTATCACTATATAATTAGCACTCTTGTACAAAGCGGAGTAGACGGAACATTGGGAGAACTCGCAAATCCAGAGATGCAACGAAGACAGGATATAGCAAACACAGAAGCAATGGATATAAATATATATAGACAAGAGGTTGGTGCTCAAGCAGGTGTAGAGATAGGAATATATAACATAACTGGGTTGAGAGACCAACTCGTTATAATAGATGTTGCAAGTATAATGGCTTCTGGACTGATATCCGATGCAAGCTTAGCCAGAATAATTGCGAATAATATTCAGCGTAATATACAAGCTAATACACTTTATAATTCTGTTAGCTCAATAGTGAGTTATGCTAGTCATAACACACCACCCGTTACATTAACTGAATCACAGGTGATGTTACTATTAGATCAGTTAGTTCCCTCTCATCCTAATTTAATTTCTCAAGTACAGAGATCTGGAACTATAACGGATGTTAATTTGGCATCAAATATTGCTCGAGGTGTCCGTATGCAAATAAGCGCAGGCGCGTCTGCAGAGGTAAGTATTGCCGAGATAATAAGACGAGCAAATAATTATACAACACCTGTTACATTGACTGAAGCTCAAGCGCGCATCATCTACAATGATGTATTAGGAACACCTCATACCGAACATACGTTGAATGTTGAGCGAGCAGTAACGAGTATTGTTGATAGGATGCCACGTTCAGGTAATGCGTCGCGGGCATATATAGGAGCTGGTATGGTTCATATACTTCAAGGTCAAGTACAACAATATGTAGTAGATCAATTGCGTGTCAATCCAATTCCTAATGTTGCAGACATTCGTGCTTTTATCGTCGTAAGAGATCCAGCACAACTTGGAGCATTGGATACCTTTATGAACGGGTTTAATACTGCATATGGGCTTGCCCCTACCGATCCAGATGAAGAATTGGATCAGACAATAGCGTTTAATGCAATTCAAGGTGCTTTGGTGAATTGTGGCGTGGACGTACCGACTGTTAATGCATTAGTGAACTACGTAGAACTGGTTGCTGTTCAGAGACGGTTAGATGTGATCATTAGTCAATTTGTACGTGATCCTCAATTTGATCATTATGATAATGTCGATCATCTTACTGATATGATAATAGCTCATGTTATTAGAAGTGGAAGTCATGTTGATATTCCAGTTGCAAAAATGTTAGCAAATGAAATACAAAAGAAACAATATCCCACAGCGACGCCTATAGATTTAGCAACCCGAAGGGCACAGATGGGAAGTCGTCCTGGTGCACGTAGAGTGGCATAATATATAATAAAAATATATGAGAAAATTAACTATCAAAGAAGTAATTAAAGCTATACCGATGGAAGAGAAGGTACGTGAACAGTTGCTCTCAGAGTATGATACTTATCCTGAGATAAAACAATTTGATATATCTCTTGGATGTTGGAGCACCTTTCATCAAATGCAAAAAATAATGGAAGACGCTAAGTTTCAAGAGTATGAGCAAGAGATATTAAATGGTACTCGTAAAGCAACAGCTTTGTTGATGCAGGAAGCAAGAGACAGTGTGTGGCAGGATATAGAAGATATCATATCAGGAAAAAAAATAGAAGAAAAAAAAATAGAAGCAATACGCGCACAGTTACAATCTCTTATTAAAAAGTAATTCCATGATTGAAGGAACAGTGGGGAGTATCCCAGCACTAGAACCTGTCATTGCTCCACGACCAGATGTTGTATCTATTCCTTATGCGCATCCTCCCATAAGAATAGAAGGTGTTCAAAGTCAATATTATGCATTTGGAGGACCTGTATTATATGCTGATGCAGGTCAATTTTTGAGAAGAACTTCGGGTGCTGGTCATACAGCTACCGAACATGAACATCCATTTACTGATACAACCGAACAGTTAACTCCTGATGTTCCTTCAACTTTTCAACGACTTCTAAATGCAGGGGGTACAGATGAAGAATCTCGACGTGTAGCAGTAGTACCAAGATTGGTTGAAAGACCGAAAGTAACAGAAGATGATATTGATCCAGTTCAAGGTACTTCTATTCGAGTAACAGCTCGGGATCCTTATCCAAATGCTCCAGAATCAATTGATTTATCTAGGTTCGATGTCAATCGAGTTTCGATGGTTTTAGATCTTATGAATATTCCAGATTCAATACGACAACAGTTTAATGAAGCAGTTCATGATAGTTCGAATGCAAATAATTTAAGAAGTGAG
>JBAXPW010000061.1:0-8937 GCA_037132015.1 Candidatus Roizmanbacteria bacterium | reverse complement strand
GTTTATATATATGCTATTTAATAAACCTATTGCAATACTATATATTCATCCTTCCTATTTTTCCCTCATCAAAGAGGGATCTAGTGTAATAGAGCATATAAAAGTTCCTGAAACTGTCGTTAATCATATGACTATAATTAGTCGAGCAATATATGATGATTGGCTTGGAAATTTTATACTTCAAAATATTGTTAAAAAGTATAAATTAATTATAGTCTTATCAGAGGAACTTGTTTTTCATAAAGAGCTTTCAGAAGATAAGGAAGATAATAAATTATTTATCGAACGTATTCCTTTTCAACCTGAACAACTAATTCATAAAAACTTTATTATTCAAAATAAAGCATATATATATGTAATTATCAAGGATTTTATTGAACAAGCACAAGTATCAGTACAAAAATCAGGTTCATCTATTACAGCTATAATTCCTGAACAATTATTGAATATACATTTTGAAGCCCAATCTGATGCTCATGCTGTTATTCAAACAATAAAAAAATTTCAACATATTGAAGAGTTATCTATGTAAGGAAATTTTCTGCAAAGAACCCCAATTTTCACCCATCTTTGCCTCAACTTCCATTGGTACATCAAGCTTATACGCATCCATCATTATGGAGCGAACTTCACGAAGAAATTCCCTCAATTGTAATTCCGATTCTTTTTCAAATTCAAAAACCAACTCGTCATGTATTTGAAGAATTAAATTTACATCACTTCTTTTTTTGATAATATCATTATAAATGTCAACCATTGTTTTTTTCATGAGCTCAGCAGCCGTCCCTTGTATTGGATAGTTCGTCAATTCTCTCTTTGTCATATTATCAAAATCACCTGTTCGTAAATCAATCAACACATATTTTCTTCGTCCTAAAAGCGTTTCAGCATATCCATTTTTCTTCACTTCTTCAAGATAGTTTTTATAATACTCTTTGACATTTGAAAAATTATTAAAAAAAGCATTTATAAACTTTTGAGCTTCGTCAACAGAAATATTGAGTGTTCGACTAAGTCCATAACTTCCCATTCCATACAAAACTCCGAAATTGATAGTTTTTGAAGCGAGTCGTTGTTCTTTGGTAACTTGATCGTAAGGAATATTAAACACCTGAGAAGCAGTCAATGTATGCACATCCATCCTATTTTTGAATGCTTCTATCAACTTCTGCTCTTGCGTAATATGCGCAAGGATACGAAGTTCCTGTTGCGAATAATCAAATGAAATAAAGGTTCGATTTTTTGAAGGAATAAAACATGATTTAATTTGTGTTCCAATATCTCCTGATGCGGGAATATTTTGTAGATTTGGATTTGATGAAGATAATCTCCCTGTTGAAGTTCCTACTGGATTATATGTAGTATGAACTATATTATCAATATCTAATTTTTCTAATAATCCAGTTACGTACGTTGTTTTTAATTTTGCATATTCGCGAAATTTCAATATTTTTTGAATGATCGGGAATGCATCAGAGTGCTTTTCAAGCTCCTGTTCATTTGTTATATATGATCCTGTTAATCTTTTTTTTAGGGGAATTTTAAATGTGTCAACTAGTATTTTTCCTACTTGTTGAGGTGAGGCTAAATTAAAATCCTCTTGAGTTAGCTCAAATATTTCACCCTTTATTTTCTCAATTTCCCTATCTAATTGTATATCTAGCTCAAAAAGGCGATCTTTATTCACATGAATACCAACGTTTTCCATATTCCATAAAACCTCAATTAGTGGGAGCTCAATATCCTCATACATATATCTAAGTTTGGAATTAGATTCAAATATTTGTTGTTGTTCTTCACCTAACTCTGTTAGTGAGCTTATTTTATATCGCTCTAATGTAGATTCCAATGTGATATTATCTCTTCCACCATTTATCAAATACTCAGCAACCATACAATCAAACACTTCTTGCTCTCTATACTCTTTATATTGTTTTTTAAAATCCCATACGTATTTCTTCATGTAGACATTATATACCCAAATGAAAATAAATATACAAAAAAACCGACAGATTTCTCTGTCGGTTTACATTTGTAATAAACTCTGTTGCAAAATTAAACAAATGTTAGGGCTATTCCTTTTTTATTTGCTCTTCCTGTTCTTCCAATTCGATGTACATAATCATCGTATGTGGCAGGTTGATCATAGTTGATAACATGGGTGATATCAGGGATATCTATACCACGAGATGCGACATCGGTAGCAACTAATATCTGAACAACATCTTCTTTGAATAATCGGATTGCCTGATTTCTTCCAGATTGAGGTTTGTCTCCATGAATAGATGCGACCTTAAATCCTCTTTGATACAATGTTCTTGAAAGTTTTTCAACTCCCATTTTTGTTCTACCAAAGATAAGTACTTTTTTGAAATCTTCTTTCTTTAATAATTCCTCAAGAACTACAAATTTTTCAGCACCATTTACTCGAATAACATCTTGATCTACATTTGCAGTTGTTTCCTGCGTTTTTACAGAAACCATCACTGCTTCTTTTGTGAAAGATGAGATTATATTTCGAATATCCGATGACAATGTTGCTGAGAAAAATAGTGATTGTCTCTTTTGAGGAAACAAAGATATGAGATATTTGATATCATGTACAAATCCCATGTCAAGCATACGATCTACTTCATCAAGCACAATTGCTGTAAATCCTGATAAATTTAAGACTTTTCTTTCGATCAGATCTTTTAATCTTCCCGGCGTTCCTATGACAAATTGTGGATTGCGTTGTAATTCATACACCTGATTACGCAAAAAAGATCCACCAATACATAAGGTTGGATATATCTGCATACTGTTTGCTAATGATCGCATCTCATCTCGTATCTGAGATGCTAATTCTCTTGTTGGTACCACAATAAGAACTCGCTCACGTCGATTTTGAAAGGCTCTATTTAACAAAGGAATTAAAAAGGCTGCTGTTTTACCTGTTCCAGTATTTGCAATACCGATCACATCTTTGCCTTCTAAAATAGGTAGAATTGTTTTTGCTTGAATTGCAGTGGCATTCTCAAATTTATTTTGAGCAATGTTTTTTTGCAATTGTGGTTCTAGTTGAAATTCAGTAAATTTCACATCTGAGATGTGGTTGCTTTCTTGCACTACACCACTAGCTTTTTTTATAAAATGAGATTCAGGAATGTTTGCTGAATTTCTACGAAACGATGGCCGACGAAAACTCTGACGGTTGCCATTATATCCGCCACTTTGGGGACGTCTATTGTACATAGTTGAATAATTAATTAACAATGATTGTTTATCTCCCCGCCAATCATGTTAATAATTTTGATAATTAATCAGCTGGAAAGTATATATCGATCGCAAAATTTGCGAGATGTATAGAATAGAGCCCGCAGAAATGTGTGTTATGAAGTCAGCAGAATCTATTTAAACAATTAATATATTATACCATATCAAAAGCGATAATTCAATTACATATATTTTATATATGATTGAGACAAGCATTAGCTCCTGCTTGAACTCCAATATAGAAACAAATCAACGGAAGGGTGATAAATAGTATATTTTGTTTTCTCGTTTTACTGGAAGCTCATTCATAAATTATATAAAAAGTTATTTATACTTCCAGTCATTTCATTTTTTGTATCGCTTTTTTAATCCCTCAATAATTTTTGGTAATTCAGCGACGTTATCACGCCCAACTTTTCTCAACTCTCTGGCCATTTCTGCGATTAAGTCAGGTGAATAATTAGAATTAGATGTAATCTCATCAGCAAGAAAATCCATTTCTGCTACATATGTCTTTGTTAATAAAATATAAAAATCTACTTTATCTCTCTCTATCTGAGATAAAGTAGAATCTTTGAGAATTTGATGCGCCCGGCGTAACTGATCATGAGTATTATATCGTCTTTCCATATATGCCTCTGTTGCAACTTTCAAAAACTTCCGTTTTGCTTCAATTGATTTTTGAAGATTATTTGGTGAAATAGGAAGATCTCCAAAATCGGCAATTAAATATCCAATTGAAGCTGTTTCACGACCTAATTTTAATACAATATCATCAACTTGATTAGGCAATTGATACTCAGCTCCATTACTTCTCCACGATCTATCCAGCATCTCTAGATATCTATATGACCTATTTTCTAAAGAATCTACATAATCAAAACCTACATAAGCTGATTTATTCAAACGCATAGGTATTAAGTTTATTTCTTGACCAGATGTAATGGAGACAGAAGCTTCACCTGATGGTTCGTAGACTGTTGGAACAGTCACAATTATTCCCATAATTGACATTGGTGTCATAAGTATGCCATCACTACATGCGGGGGTTTTAATATCCTTTATATCATCATGTCGGCCAATTAATGACCCTATATTATCAGTACTAGTAAGTCTGTCGACTGAATCAACACATATAGAATAAAAGCTGTTTATTTCTTCCTCTGAAAGTCCATCAGCTAAGAGTTGTTTTGTTAATAAATGAAATGTAGCTTCAACTCTTTGAACATTGTGTTTTGCAATAGAAATTCTAACCTTTGTTGAGGGGTTTAAATCTTGCTTTTTTATATTTTTTTGTTCTTGTGCAACGAGTCTCATCAAGCCAATAAAACTTTCTTCCCCCCCCGTGGAATAGCTGTTGAAACATACTGAAATTCTGTAGGACGCATACTTCTCCATTCTTTATATATATCAGTAAAATCTAGCACTTTTCCTTCAACTTCTTCACGATAATCAAATGGATCAGAATCCCAATATAGTGCTAGGGATTTTGGAATTTCATTAGAATACTCACGAAGATACCTATGCACGGAAGAAGCTGAATATTTTGCGCTTACTCCCTTTTTATTTCCAAACAAACAAAATGGACAATTACCATTGCAACCTTCTGTGAGTTGAATGGCAACTAAATTATTAGCCAACCTTTTTCTCGCTTCTTCAGAAAAAGGTTCGAGTTGTGCCATTAAATCAACTGTTGGTACATTTAGAGAATCGTTTTCAGGGGTAAGATCCCATTTTCTATCAAGCTCTTTCCGTGCCTGATTTGCAAGCAGTACATCTTGACTTCCTGCTTGAGCTGTAAGTAACTCCACATCTAAGTAAGGTAACCGAAGTCTTTCTCTTTCGGTTTGAAAACTTTCAAGCTTTGGGAAATTAATAATATTAATCTCATTCATTATTATATTTTTCTAATTTTGCAAAAAATTCATCCTCTTTATTGAAAAGTTCACTTAAAAGTGAAACTATTTTCTCTAATTTTTCTATACTTCTTTTTTCATTTTCAGTTTTATTTGTATCACTCATAAAAACATTATACAAAAAGGTGTAACAATATACAAACTCAGAATTCAGCTTATATATGATTTAGACATGCATTAGCTCCTGCTTGAACTCCAATATAGAAACAAATCAATGGAAGGGTGATAAATAGTATCAAGGCTATTATCTTAGAGAGTGGAGTAACGGTAATCAAAGATTTTGGTAATTTATTTAACTTATGTTTCATATATTATATGGTATCATATGATCTAGTTTTTTACCTATTATCAATACAATATTTCTCAACAAATATATCTTGTTGTTATTATAAATTAAATGAAGCATATACCAATCTATTCACTCAATTACATTATCAAATATATAATCGACAATGGGTTCTGAATATCATAGATACATAACTAGGGTTCAATATAGAATAAAAGAACCTCAACATCCTCAGGTTCCAGATGCTACTGATCCAAATATGCTTAATAATAATTTTATAACACCGGGACAACTTCACAAACGAACCTTTCACAAACCTGAGTTTCCTAATTATACTAGAGAAAACATATTTAGAAAAAGATATATAACTCCAGGACAACATTATAAACGTTTATATTATCAACCAGAAGTCCCAAAGACTATTAGTCAACAACTAGTTAGAAGCATGATCAAAAAACAAGGAGATATCAGTGTATTTGTAATAGCTGATGGAAATGGACGAGCAGCCGTTAGTCAAGGAAAAGAGCGTCATATAGGCCATGAAATGGCTATCGCACCATTATTTAATATCATCTTGGAAGCGCAAGCACTCGGTATAGATACCCTCATACCGTGGGTTTTATCTGTAGATAATATAACAGGACGAGGAGAAAGTGAGGTAGAACATTTTTTTCAAATGTTAAGAAAAGGCATTAGTAACCTTATTCCAACATTAATAGAAATAGGGATGAAAATAGATATGATAGGAAATATTGAACTATTGCCAGAGAATCTTCAAGAGAGTATTTTACAACATATGGATGATAGTAAATCAAATACTGGAATGAATTTAGTCCTTGGAGTTGGATACTCAGCAAAAGATGATATATTAAGAGCGGTGCAATCTGCATTACATGAAGACTCTGCTGTTACCTACCTTACTGAGGATAGCATTTTCCAACATACTGACATGAGAAGAAAGAAAATTCGACAACCTGACCTTCTTATCCGAACAAGTGGAGAGATACGACATTCAGGTGCTGTAATTCCATCTGATGGTCCTGGCATCCCTTTCGTTTCTGCTCAAGAACTCTTTCCTGATTATACTCCTGAATCTTTTAGAAGGGATATCTATAAATACCTACGTAGGCAAAGAATAAAGGGAAGATAATTATTTTAAATCAATGTCATCATGTATGTATGGCATGATAACTTCAGAAATCTTCAACTCTTCTGAAATACGTTTTGCCAAAGCATTTCTTGAATGTTCCTCACCATGAGTGAGAATTACCTTTTTTACCTTTTTTATATGACCAATCCAATTCATAAGTTGTTGTTGATCAGCATGAGAACTCATCGCATGAGTTGCATTTATTGATCCAAGTATTTGTACAACTTTTTTATCTATTATCACTTCTCTTTTTCCGTCCATTAGTTCACGTCCAAGAGTCCCCTCTCCTTGATAACCCACGATGAGAAGTCGATTTTTTGGATTTTGTAAATAATATCCCGCATGCCCAACTATTCGTCCCCCTGACATCATTCCGCTTCCTGCGAGTATTATTTTTGCTCCTTCATGATGATGAAGACCTTCGCTTGAACCCTTTTTATGTATCAATTCAAGCCCTGAAAATCCAAACGGAGTTCCGATATCTTGGAGATCTTGTTTTATATGATCATTCAATTCATTGGGATTATTGAGATAGACCATTGTTGCTTTTTCTGCCATAGGACTGTCAAGAAAAACGGGGGTTTCTTCTCGTATTTTGCCATCTCTTTTTAGATGCATAATCATGTGAAGCACTTCTTGAGTTCGTTCGAGTGCAAATACGGGAATTAGGAGTGTGGCATCGGTTTTTTCTACAATATTGATTTCTTTTTGTAATATTGCATGGGCATCTTCAATTGCATGTAATCTATCTCCATAGGTTGATTCCATAACCACAACATCAGCTTCATCTATCAATTCAGTTTCATGAACAAGATCTTCTGGAGTATTGCCTAGATCACCACTAAACACTATTTTACGAATTTCAGAATTTGGTGCAAAGTCTTCAATTTCCACAATTGCAGATCCAATAATATGTCCCGCATCACGAAAGGTTACTTGAAAATCACCAACTTGAAATGGCACACGATATTCTTTTGCACGAAATCGTTCTATGGTAAGTTGCGCCTGATTTTTATCATACATTCCTTGTTTATGATCCTGAATGGCTATTTTTGCAGAATCGAGTAAAGAAATTTCAGCAAGTTCTTTTGTTGGTGGAGTCATCCAAATATATCCGTTATATCCTTTTTGAAGTAAAATCGGAAGTCTTCCACAATGATCTAGATGTGCGTGAGTTAATATAGCGCCTTCAAGTTGACTGCAGTCATATTCAAATGGTTTCGTATTTAAGGCATCTATTTCAGGTATTCCTTGAAACATTCCTAGATCAATGATGATCGATCTGCCTGAACCTGAAGTTAAAATATATGATGATCCGGTAACCGTACCACACGCACCCATACATTTAATTTTCATATAAATAGTATTATATATTATTTATCCTGCCAAAGGCGAAGGGTATGTGCCTGTGATTTCTGTTTATGCGTGTTGTAAATGACACTTATAAATATAAAAGCATAAATAATAATTACTGTAAAAAGTTGCATGCCTACAAACTCAGCTCTTAGAAAAGTATGTTTGAATTTATACTCTAACCAGATGAATAGTTCTTGAGGATTTTTATAAAAAGTTTGAGATGTTATGTATTTTGAATATGAAGGTTTCAAAGAATTTATAACAAAATAATCACCTCCAGGAGTCACATCAGTGGTTATCTCAAATTGATATCTTTTGTTTTTACTTAATGACTGAACAGGAAATCCTAAGGGGATAAATCCTTCTTGCAATAGACCCCCAAGCACTAGTAAATTTCCTTCAACTAGCCACGATTTTTTTGATTTTTCCTTAATACGATAATATATTTTTTCCTTATGATAGCTCTTATTTTTGTGTCCTGTATATGAAGTAAATGGAATATAAATTTGTCCTACGTTATTGATCGAAGCTACAAATTCACCATATAATATATCACCTTTATAAAATGGCTTATTTAATTTATTTTTAGGATTGATAATCTGCGCTGTTTCATGAGGAGATGATAAAGTTCTAAAACTATTATCTGATTGTCTTATGTATCTTTGAAATCCATAAAATGGTATTAAGATTGAAAAATAGATGACAACTATTCCAATAATCAAATAAGAAATCATTTCTATTCTTAAAAATAATTTTTGTTTATATTTTAAGTAGTTTACTATACAGAATATGAGAGATTCGACAAGAATAAAAAAACAGGATATATAAAGAAGGTCGAACTCAAATACATGAGGCTCGATCAAGAAAAAATACGCTCCAAATATCCGAATGGCCGGTATCAAAGACAAAGGAAAAAATGTAATATACCCCAATAACACAGGTTTGAAACTCAAAGGACTTGACATAGGGATCAA
>JBAXPW010000060.1:0-9352 GCA_037132015.1 Candidatus Roizmanbacteria bacterium | reverse complement strand
AAATAATCCAGCTCCACAACATATGAATGAAATAATAAATGTAACTATGGCAGAACGATATAATCTCTGTTTATAAAGATGAATTGCATACAAAAATAACAAACAGAGTGTTAATGGAATATTTGAAAATTTTATTAACATCTGGGCAAATGAGACAATGACAAAAAATATTATTGTAGGTTTATTTCGTGGTAGAGTAAAAAGCACCATCGATAATAAAATAAGAAAAAGTGAAGGATTTTCTGCCATCAATAAACTTGGCATTGTGTAAATATAGAATGAAGTTGTATATAAAAATTGAAGAGTTCCTAAAATAACTAATTTTCTATTTGATGAAACAAACTGTTTGTAAACAATAAAACTAAAAATCAAATATGATCCAATAGATAAGATCATGTTTGCAAAATAATAAACTCGTATATCTCTGACAATTGCAAAAAAAGGAATAAGGTAGAAACTATATAAAGGAGGAACAATACTCACGCCCTTCATACCATACACGTTCATATTAAATCCTTTACCTGATACAAAATTCCAAGCAGGTATAGAATAATACAGTGAGTCTGGATATGGCTCTACATTGGGAACAAGTGTGCGCACTGAAAATGCATCTTTATATGATAAGAGAACAAACAAAATGAGAAAAAAGAAACTAATACCTATTGCTAAATTTCTAGTTTTTTTCATTCTCATATTATAGAGCATGGTATAATAAACATATGAAGAATATATCATTACAATCAACCGTTACTTTCTTTTCATTAGCTTTGTGGAGTCTTTTGTCTTCATGGTGTATAGTTATTAGTTATACACCCTACGTAGGGCTTTGGATTTTCTTTACAGGACTTTCGACTTTTGTATATTTATTTAAAAAACCAAAATATAGATTCGATTCTACTCTTTATATTTTTTGTTTAGTCCTTTCTGCTTTTATTCTCCTTAGAGCTGATGAAGTATTATTAATGCTTAATGTATTAGGCATCATATTCCTTGGTTCCATACTGTGTCAAAATAAAACAAACCATCTTGATCTTTTAAATCTATTTTTTGTTCCTTTTCAAACATTAGGATCTGCCATTATTACGAAAAGTGAAATAAAATTTCCCACTATTCATATAAAAAATAGCTCATCACGATTTGCAAATATTGATTATGGAAAATTATTTCTCTCAATAGTTATCACCTGCATTCTTCTTATCATCGTCGTCCCATTACTGGCATCCGCAAACCCTCTATTTGCAAAAATAATTAGCACTATATTTGAGTATTTAAATATCATAAGATTATTAAACTTCATTTTCAGTGATGGAATATTTCAAGTAATTTTTAGAATTGTATTTGCATTTGTTCTATTTGCGTTTACCAGTAACCTTGCTACATACGCTCAAAAAGATGCTTTAACAACACCAATTAAACAATCAGAAACAGCTCATATCTGGCTTATTCCCAAAATCGTACTCATACTTGTATTATCTCTATTTTTTATAACACAACTTCAATTGTATTTTGCAGATGCGAACACACTCAATTCACTCGACTATACACGTTCTCGTATGACAAACGAGGTATTCAGTCAATTAAGTATTGTCTCACTCATTATTTTTGCTTTGTTATTCCTTGATCGACATCATAGTCGTATATCGAGAATTTCTACATATATCTTAATTATTCTAGGGGGATTTCTTACTTTTGTTGCATTCAAAAGTGATTTTGATTATAGCAACGCGTGGGGAATTACTCATAAACGGTTGTATGGTTTTACTGTCGTATTCTGGCTTGTTATTGCATATATATTATATTCACATAAATATTTTAAAAACATTGTTGATTCAACTTTTCTTAAACAAATTGTTCTTCTCACTGCAGGAACGTTATTTTTGATTAATGTATTAAATTTTGATAATTTAATATATAACGTAAGCAAAAGCCATACTCATAAAGGCATTGATTATGTATATCTATCTCAACTGTCATCTGACGCAGGAGCTTGGAAAAATATAGCCTCCCAAATTGACACAATAATAGATATTCAGGAAAAAAATAATACTATCAGACATCTTATTCAAAAAGCAAATATATTAGAATCTAAATATCGTCGCTTTGATGCGAGAATTTTTAACCTTGCAGAGTTTATAGAATACCAAGATATTAAGAATATTGATTTAGAAAAACTTGAAAATAAACAGAGATCAATCGACAATAAGTTTTTTAAGACATATCCAATAATAGATTTAAATAATTAATTTCTATTTATTGCAAACTCTTTTTTAACTTTTTCCCATATTCTTTCCTCATTTCAGGGGGAGCAAGATTTTTCTTTTCATGTTATTATGAAGATTATCATCAACATATCGTGGATACACATGCTGATTTTCTATACCCTGTACTCCAAGACAGACAGGACATTTGTATTCTGTAATGCATGATTGAACATAACTCTTTACCCCTCATTCCTCGCAAACTGACCAGACTCTTTTGATTTTTTAAACATATGATTAAAAAATACTATAGAAATAATAAAGAAAGAAGCGTTCATAAAGAATGCAGGAATAATATAATTCCACTGAATTATAGATGGATTTTGTAATGCAGATCTCATTCCTTCAAAAATATACGTTGGTGAAAGGGTATAAGAAATATATTGAAGAGGTTGTGGTAATGCAGATACTGGATAAAAAGATGCAGTTAGCGGTTGCAACACTCCTAGAAATCCCCACGCTAAAGACTGTATACGAGTGCCGTATCGAAATATCATTCCTAATATTGAGACCCCAAGCGCTATCGCAAATACAGCTAAATTAATGGTAAATAACATGAGATTAATAACTCCAACAGAAAATATACTTGTTTGAAATAACCATACACAAATAATATGACTCAATGCTAGAATAATCCCCGCCTTAACCAAACCAGACAAACTATGAGCGATAAGATACTCAAGAGATGATATCGGACTCACAAATATATTAGTAAGATTTTTTGACCATATATTCCACAAACTTCCTACTGTTACAGAATATTGAATGATGTACATAACCTGCCATAAAATCATTCCCATTAACATGCCATGCCCTATATCTGATTTAACATTTCCGATTAAATAATTGGATAAAAATCCAAACAGAGCAATAGAAACGAGTGGAAATACAAAAATATCCACCATTGTTTCTAACGTTCTCAAAATTATGAAATATTCCTGTAACGCTATTGCCTTGATTTTATTAAGCGACATGTGATGGACCTCGCGCAATTTGTAAAAAAATGTCTTCCAGATTTGGTTTACGAATCTCAATATCAGTGATAGTTGCTCCCGTCTTTCCAATACCAAATATAAATTTCGGAATCATCGATTCTTCAACTTGGGCAATCATTACATGTGGTTTTGAAAATGTATACTCGTGTTTTTTTTCTTGCAAATATAATTCAATTTGTTCTCTTCCTGTATCAATTGTTATCTGTACTTGCACACTAGGAATTCTTTTTGTGAGGCCTAGTGGTGTATCTTGCGCTACAATTTTTCCATGATCTAAAAATATCACTTCATCACATATACGGGTGATCTCTTCCATATTATGACTTGTATATAAAATTGAGAGCTCACGAATACGACGAAGATCTTCAATTAATGTTAACGTCTTATCTGCAATATCAGGATCTAATGATGCTGTTGGCTCATCCATGAGCAAAATTTCAGGATCATTCAGAAGTGATTTTACGATATTTACTCGTGTTTTTTGACCAGTAGACAAACTTCTATAAGGTGTATCTCGTAGATCGGGAATTTCAAACTGATCAAGAAGCGATTTTATTTTACTTTCTGAATTTGATACATCATATAACCCTGCAAATACAAGTAAATTCTCCTTAACAGTCATTCGTTCAAGAAGCGTATTAAATGCAGAAGCAGAGTTTATTTTTTGAAGACATTCACATCGATAATTTGAAAAATCTTTTCCAAAATAAAATATTTGTCCAGCACTGGGAAGAGTTAGGCCTAATAATATTTGTATGGTTGTTGTTTTTCCTGCTCCATTTGGCCCTAAAAATCCTATGGTCTTTCCCTGAGGCACGGAAAAAGATATCTCATCAACAGCACGAAATGATCCGTAATTTTTTACTAATTTATGAACTTCCAATACTGTATCAGCCATAACATCTATAATAATTTATTTTATACCAATAAATCAGGTCTATTTTTAAGCGTATTCTTAAATGCTTCTCGTAATCTCCATTTTTGAATTTCTGCATGATTCCCATTTAACAACACTTCAGGTACTCGTTTCCCATCATACTCTTCAGGTCTCGTATATTGAGGATACTCAAGTAACGTAATTTCAGTTTTGCCTTCATGTTTTAGAGTGCTCAAAATCTCGTGTTCTCCTACAACCTTAATCAATTCATCTAAAGAAATGACATTAAAACTTTCTACCGCCACTGCTTCTGGCTTTTTTAATGCACCTGGCAACAATCTTACAACAGCATCTGTAATTATCCCTGCAGGGAGCTCTCCCCCTGTAAGAACATAATCTCCAATTGAGATTTCATCATCAACATAATCAAGAATTCGATCGTCAATCCCTTCATAATGTCCTGCTATTATCACTAGTTCACCCTGTTTCGAATATTCTTGCGCCTTTTCCTGAGTAAAAAGACTCCCCTTCGCAGATGTTAAAATTACTTTTCGTCTTTCATCTTTCGTCTTTAATCCTAATATCGCGTTATGTATCGGCTCTACTTGCATTAACATTCCCGCTCCGCCTCCATAGGGACGATCATCAAGAGATCCATATGAATTGAGTGAAAAAGATCGAAGATCGATAAGCTCTATCGTTACTAAGTTTTTTTCTTGTGCTCGTTTTACAATACTTTCTTTTATAAAACCCTCAAACATTCCTGGAAAAAGTGTCAAGATAGTGATGCGCATAATATATTATATACAATAATGAGGTGCTTCCTTGAGCAATAATCCATGCTATGCCAATACCCGATAATCCCAAATGGATAAATACAAATGAAAGACCCAGTACTAAAGATGCATTAAACACACTAAAAAAAACTAATGTTTTGATTTCTTTACGAATATTTAAGATCGATTCGCCAATCAAATTAACTGTAACAAAAATGACGGAGATAGACATAATACGCAAAAGCATAAATGACTCAATAGCATATGCCTTTCCAAAAAAATGAAGTACATATTGTCCAAAAAAAAAGGTGATTAGCACACATGGTATCATAATAGCAAAGGAAAAATATCCCACTTTTTTCAGAGATGATTTGAGGATTGTCCCACTATGAGAACCTTCCGCAAATAACGATTGTGCTAATGATTTGGGAATAATATTCAAGAGGGCAATAATCATAAATGCCATATAAAAATAGGCAGACATGTCTGACCCCAGATTATTCAAAATAATGATAGGAAGTATAAAACCCGGTAGAGATGAAATAAACCCCGCAACATAATTCCCCAGTGAAAAATACGCCATCTCCTTAATCGACTTTTTATCTACTTCAAAGCAAAATATATAGTGATATTGTTTTATGAGTATCACAACAGAAAATATACAAGACACAATACCAGCTATAGCGATACTTCCAAATAAACCCAATGTTCCAAAATAAAATAATAAAAATGGCAACACGATCCGTATAAGACTGAAAAGGCACGTTTTTATCAATATGTTATGAGTGCTTCTATATGCTATAAACACACTATCAAATAATCCTGAGAGACCAATCGAAACCGTATATACGATAAATAACGTACAAAATATGCCGTTATTTCTAATAAACATCATTGATTCAGAAAAATACTGGATTCCTATAAAATATATAAGAGAAATAAACAATGTTCCTACAACATTGAGAATAAGAGAAGAATTGATGATCTTATTTTTTGTCATTGATAAGGGGAGATAACTGATGAGAGAGACATTAAACCCAAATAAACTGATGCTAGAAATCAACCCTGTGATCGATAATATGGTCGTCGTTATTCCAACCTGCTGAGCGTTATATACTCGCGCTGCAATGATCCAGAAAAAAAATCCCACTCCTGACATAACAAATGTACTGAGTATAAGGAAAATAGAGTTCCGATAGAGTGAGTCGTTATAGAAATGAAGAAAGAATTGATAGATAATATCAAATAGTTTGTGTTTTTTCTTGAGCTTTCTTCCGTGATGTAATACAAATGATTTGACTGATTTTATCACTCGATAGTATATATCTATTTTCGCTAAAAATGCAAATTTTTACTATAATAAACATCATGATGAAAAAATTAGCTCTTTCCCTCATTCGTTTCTATCAAAGGACCTATTGGATACACTCGTCTTTTTTGAAACTATTTTTTCCTTTCGATTCTTCATGTCGATTCCAACCAACATGTTCTCGCTATACGTATCAGGCGATAGAAAAATATGGAGTTTTACGGGGAGGATGGATGGGTTTCAAACGTATTCTTCGTTGCAATCCGTGGAATAAAGGAGGTCATGATCCAATATTATAAAATAGATAAAGCAACATATTAGCATTCTCCTTCTATATAATGTATTCATGCATTGGGCAAAGACGAGTATCATTATTTTTCTCATTCTTTTATTCTTCTCACTTTCATTCATCGTCAGCAATGACTTTGATCAAGATCTGGGAAGACATATCAAAATCGGAGAAATAATTGTCAATACGCATACGATCCCCGACACGAATCTATTTTCATATACCAATGCAACATTCCCCTTTTCCAATCATCACTGGCTCGCAGAAGTCATCTATTTTATTGTCAACCTTTCATTTGGAAGCCTCGGCCTCCAAATCTTAAAAACACTCTGTTTCATGCTAGCATTTGGAATAGTCATCGGTTATGCCATCAAAAAATATCACATCATTCCTGCAAGTATCGTCGCAGTGTTCATTTCTCCCCTTGTTCTTGAACGCTCAACCATACGTCCCGAAATGTTCGGCTACCTATTTTTTTCAATCACTCTTGTTCTTCTTCTCATCTATCCTAAAACAAAAAAATGGCTCATACTTCTTCCATTTATACTTTGTCTCTGGGTAAATATTCACATCTCATTTATCTTTGGCGTTTTTCTCGCGGGACTTATTTTTCTAAAAGAATGGCACTTATATGCTCATAATCAAAGTTCAAAAAAAACATTTATTAGTACATCAATTATTATTGGCGTTTCATTTCTTTGTCTATTTATCAATCCGCATGGAATATATGGGGCATTGTATCCCCTTTTCATCTTTCAAAATTATGGATACATGATTGTAGAAAATCAAAATATTTTATATCTATTAGAGATGATATTTGATCCACTCCTCAAGTATTTTATGTGGTTTTCGCCTTGCGTTATCATCACTATTTTGTTTTTGTATAAAAAGAAACAATGGATTGAGCTAATTCTTCTCAGCACTTTTTTTCTCCTCTCCATGTATCAAATTCGTCATATTCCCTTTTTCGTTCTTACTGCTTTTTCCATAGTGCCATCAGTACTTTTTTTCTTCTATGAAAAATTACCAACAACAAAACCAGTCAAAATATTCTCATATATTTTGACTATACTTTTTGTTGGAGGAATTATGCTCTTTTTTCTCACAAACCAATTTAATACTATATATGACAGAAATCAGCCTATTGGATCAACACTTCGTGAATCATATAAGGGTGCTACAGATTTTGTACTCACACACAATCTCCCGAGTCCTATCTTTAACAACTTTGATATTGGAGGATATTTGATATATCGACTGTATCCAAAATATACAATGTTTGTTGATAACAGACCTGAAGCATATCCAAAAGAATTTTTTGAAAAAACATATATTCCCCTCGAACTGTATCCAGAAATTCTCAAACCAACCTTTGATAAATATAACATTCAAACAGTGATTGTCAATCATACTGATATGACCGATTGGGGAAAAGTATTTATGTCTCAAATGATAAATAATACCTCTTGGAACGTAGTCTACTTTGATACAACCTCTCTGATATTATCAAAAAAATCATCTTTGAAAGATATTCGCCATGATACGAATTATATTCGTTCAATAATAAAAAATGAAATTCGATCAACCTCTCTCATTCAGTTTGCGATGTTTCTTGATACATTAAATGAAACTCAATTATCAACAGAGGCTTTTGAAAAAGCTCAAAAACTCAATCCTCAATCATGTTCAATAAAAAAATCGATATATAATCAATATATAAATGATGGGAAAACAATTGATGCAGGAATTATCAAAATTGATAGTTGGTATTGTTTTTGATATACTGCTATATGATAAATAAAGAGGAATTTCTTCAAAACCTCATCCCTGCACTTAAAATTGGTGCACAGATTGCACTTCGTCTTGAGGGAAAGGTTCAAAATGATACAAAGGAAGTTGATTTTCGAGAAGGCGAAGATACAAAAGAACTCGCTGGACGAACAGCAAAAACAGTGGTAGATGAGATGATTCAAGAAACAATTATTCATACTGTTCGTTCTTTTTTGGATACCTCACTCATCCAAATTGATGCAGAAGAAGTAACACCCGGACTTCAATTTTTCTCAACTACTCCACAAGACACAACACTTGTTTTAGATCCAATTGACGGCACAATCAACTATATTCAACAATCAGGATCCTATGCCATACACATAGGAGTTATAGAAAAAGGAACTGTATCAATAAGTCTTATATACTTTCCACAAACAGATACTCTCTACTATCTTGATGCCGATGGCAATGCATGTGTAGTATCTGACTTTTATACTTCTACCTATATCAAGTTCAAACAATTAAAATCAAATACAGCCCTTGAAAAACGCATCTATATAAATAGTAGAGTACCAATCGATATGATCAAACAAATCCAATCAAAAGGATTTATCGTAGAAAAAATATTTTCAGAAAATGATGGATTGCTTGAAATCATAAATGGCAAAGCATATGCATATATTGCAGTGGGTCGGCATATCAGAGATGCATTGATGGGAGCGATCACATCAAAAGTTGCCGATGGATATCTCACTGACTGGAATGGGAACGATATTATTTGGCCACAATCAGGAAGAATTCCCCAACTCATAGTCGGTAACACACCCCTTCCTGAGGAATTAAAAATAATACTAAAACAATATGCAAACTAAACATCCTCATTTTCAAATTGGTATGTATCAACATTATAAAGGTGATTTGTATGAAGTTATAGGTGTTGCGCGACATAGCGAAACACTTGAAGAATTAGTGGTGTATAAGGGAAAATATTATAATCCTGAATTTGGCAATAATCCAATCTCCTACATTCTATTTCGAAATGCACCACCTACGTTTTTAGACTTTAACAGTCTAC
>JBAXPW010000059.1:0-9358 GCA_037132015.1 Candidatus Roizmanbacteria bacterium | reverse complement strand
TTTAGGATGTTCTATTTAGCGTGTTAACTGGTACAGGGAACGGGGTGCGTATCCCGCTACTCATCCTTATGGAATCCTATTTGCTTATGCTCAATTATGTACTGCACGAAACATGCTGGTTCCTGCTCAACTGAAACGGCGCCAAGAAACGAACAATCAACAACATAATATAATAGTTCAAGGCGACTTAGAGGATGATATAATTATATCCAACTGGTTGATTAGGGGTGGTAATTTACGTAAACTACTATATAGTCAGATTGGTCTACCAGATCAACAAAAACAAATGAGAGCAACCATTCTACAAAGAGCTATCAGAGCTAAACTATTACCTGATGAATATTTATGGATAAGTCAACAAAACAGCTACACTACCAAAGACGGACAATTGCAACAACTACCAGTGATGACCAGTGATGTTGTTATCAACGCATATTGGGACGCATTACGATATGAATTCGAATTATTACAGAAACAACAAATGAGTAACACACCTGTTGCAACGCCTTTTACAACAGCACCACCACCTTCATCAATTGAACCAAGAATAGATCGACTAAAATTGGATGAATTAGCAATAGAAGTAAGAACAAATGGAGTAAGTATGGCTTTTGGCTATGCCACAGGAATTGATAATGCAGGCTTTCAACCTCGCGATATTTATTTTGGGGGAGTTGGCGCAGTAGATCCACAACATAACTTGGTTCGTTCCTATCAAACAATATTCCAACCATATATGAATATAATCGCTGACTTAGCTAAAGACAATAGGCCAACTACCACAGATGTTATGATCTGTGCAAATTATGATCCAAGTACAGACTTCGTTTATAATAACGGACGAGGTGGTATTTACCACGTAGGAGCGCTTAACACAAATACAGGCCCTCTTGGTGTTTTAGCATTTGGATTTACACACAATCGTGGCGATAACCGACCAAGCTATCATGGAATGGTTTTTTTAGCCTTACCACTAGATCTCCGAGATTGTATATTGCGAGAATTAAAAATAGACAATGTTACAACTGGAGTTGGTAAAGAATGGCCACAACTTCTTCAAGCTATATTTCCAAACATGATAACAACAGATCCAAGCACTTCTGAAAGAAATACTAGATTATGGCTTCCTCGCGAAACAACATATGAGATAAACTTATATGATGTTAGGAAGAAGGGGAAACCTATCAACAAAATAATTCCCTATAATTAACAATATACTCATCAATATACAAGAATGATTGCATCAGCTATCTCTTTTATTGATTTTCTTTTTTTCATTGCCTCAGTCTGAAGCACACGGTATGCCTCATTTTCTGAATACCCTTTTAACTTCATCAAGAGCCCCTTTGCCTTCTCCACAATTTTTCGTTCTTCAAGTTTGTCTTTTAAGAAATCAACCTGTCTCCCGAGAGCAATCTGTTCAAATGCTGACGAGATAATCTTCACTATTCCCCCTACTATCTTTGTTTCTTCTTTCGAAAATTTACGCGGAGTCTTATTTTGAATATTGATAACTCCCACCACACCCTTTTTGTCTATAATTGGAACAGAAAGAAATGCCTCATATCGGTCTTCTGGCAATTCTTTGAAAAATAAGAATCGCTCATCTTTGTATGCTTCTTTTTCTAAAATAACAGGTTTTTTATGTTCCACTACCCATCCTGTGATCCCCTCTCCCGACTTCATTGTTAGCTTACCCACTAATTTAGCTTTTGATTTTTTTGATCCTACTAAGATAAGTTGATTTTTTTCCCGATCATATAAATAGATGAGATATGAATCTGCGGGAATAAGTTGAGAAAGTAATTTGATTAATTTCTTCAAAAATTCATTAAATTGAAGCGATTCAAATACCACAAGATCTGCAAGCAACGTTACAATCTCAACCCAAGTAATTGTTTTCATGAAGGAATTATACCCAATTTTTCACCCAATCATCATAGCAACTTGCTTACCCAGCGCCACAGCATAATTTGTTCCCCTATCATTTGGATAGGTCATATCAAGATTGGCAATAAAGATATTTTTATCTGGTGTAATAAAATCAGGTTTGTTTTTCACAAATTCTTTACTAAAAATCGGTTGTGCATAGTGTGCGCGGAACCAATATGAACGAATAAGAGTTAAATCTTTTTTACCAGTCAATTTAAGAACATATGGAGCGATGTATTTCACAGCTTCATCTCGCTCCATCTTGATAAATGGATCATTATCATCAGGATATCGTGCCACATATGCGATATGATTTCCCCCATAATGACTTTTATCTATGAAGTTTGTATGTTGTCCGATAAACATAAATGGAATATCTTGTATACAATTGTTGAGCCAATATGTTTTTTCAAGTAAGGGCTCTTTTGTTTCGAGGATGAGACATCCCGCATTCAAATATTCTATTTTATTAAGTTGTTTTATGTAATGAGTTGGAAAAACATCGGTTGAAACCTTTGTCAAAATAGGTGTTGGAAGTGTTGAAATAATAGTGTCAAACACATCACTTCCCTGCTCCCCCATTGAATTTTCAAATCCAACAAAAAATCCCGAACTTTTTTTTTGAATCGACCTTACTCGATAACCAGTGCGAATAACTGCGCCTTGATCTATGTCAGTTTGAGCAATATAATCTATAAATGATTGAAAACCACCCTCAACATAACCCAACTTTTTCGTACGTTTTTTTATTCTCGTCCAGATAAATGATGCAAGAACTTTCTCCGCATATTTACCGTACTTTTTCCGAAAAAGTTGTCCAAACAATGTCTCCCATGCTTTTTTCCCCATAAACTTTTCAAGAAATTCATAGCACGTCAGCTCATCATAAATAGGTAAATGAGGAGAAAGTTTTATAAAAGCAAGTACTGAAGCTGCGCGTACTTTTTCGGGCATTGACAGATAAGGGAATTGCAAGAAATCAAAAGGGGAATCGATCGGAACTATATTGTATTGATTTTTTTTATTAGGAATTTCATAGATGGAAGATGTTTCAGGAGATTTAAAAAAGAATTTATCAAATCCTATCTCTTTTGCAAAATTTAAGATATCAGAATCGGAAGCAAAAATATGATGATAAGCACGCTCCAATGGCCACTCCCATCCTTTACTATAAAATCCATTTGCAAGTCCACCCAATTCAAGATTAGATTCATATAATGTAACTGCATGACCTTTTTTTGTAAGATAATATGCTGAAGTTAATCCGGTAAACCCACCTCCAAGAACTGCAATTTTCATGGATTGATTATAATTATTTTATTCATAAGAAACAACAAGAAAGATTTACCGCATATTTATCGCACATTAAACGCACCATTTAGACACTTTCTATTGTTTCGAGGTGAGACTTCTCTTTGATGGGTTTATTAACCCCCCATACTTCTGTAAAAATAGTTTCTACAAACATAAATATTGGTATTGCTAACAATACACCAAGAACGCCTCCGACTTTACCACCGATAATAAGCGCTATAAGAGTAACAATCGGATTTATTCCCACAACTTTATTCATAATTATTGGCACTATCAGATGATTTTCAAATTGTTGAACTAAAACATACAATAATAACGCAGACAATCCAAGAACAGGATTAACTGACAGTCCAATCAAAATAGCTGGAACGGATGAAATAATAGGTCCAATATTAGGAACAACCTCAAGCAATCCTGCAAGAACAGCCAACGGAAGAGCATACTTTACACCCAATAAAATCAATCCAATATATGTGAATGTTCCCACAACAGTCATCAGAATTAATTCTCCCCAAAACCACGATGACATGCGAAGCTCGGCTTTTTCAAAAATAAGAGAATACTCACAAGCACGTTCCTCAGGAAAAAATGTTTTTAATAATTTCTTTATTACTTTTTCTTCCAATAAAAAATAAAATCCAAAAAAAGTTGTTGATATCACAAAAAAAGCGTTTGAAAGAATAGCAGATAGTATGGCAACAAGTTGATCTGCTACATTTGGAACATACTGTGCGACTGTATCAAACTGTATGGTATTTTTAAGATCAGGATTAATCTTTGCAATTATAGTTGGAAGATTTTTTAGAAGTATAGTAAACTCCGCAAGTAGTGGAGGAATAATAATATAAAAAAGAAATATAAAAAAGAAAATAAACCCAAAATAAACAATAAAAACTGATGCTGTTCTTGGCAATTTCTTCTTAGTTAGATGATTCACGATTGGTCGAAGCGAGCTCATAAAAATAAAAGCTATTAATAGTGAGAAAAACAAATCCCTCAATATCCAGATGAAATATAACCCAAGAATGACGCCGACAGTTGTAAGAATAGTTTTTGTAGTTATTTCGACTTTATACATATATAATCATTATATACCCATCACTTGATAAAATATCAATAAAAAAAACTTCTTGTTTACAATCAATATTACTGATACTATGTATATATGGATCCAATCGCTGATAGTCCCGAACAAATAGACAACACTCAGTTGCTTTTTTCTTGGAAGGCTCCTTTGCGCGCATATAAAAAACGCGCGGGAAAGGCTGTTAGATTTTATTTGGCCTTGGCATTTTTACTTTCAGTGATTGTGTTTTTTTTTGGAGATAGAATACTTATCGTTCCTATATGGGCAGTGTTATTTTTATTTTATGTACTGACGATCACTCCACCTCCTGAAGTGGAGAATAGAGTAACTACATTTGGCATAGAGACTGCAGGAATCATGATCCGATGGGATATTTTATCTCATTTTTATTTTATGAAACGATTTGGACTTGATGTACTGGTTGTTGTAACTCAAGGACCGTATTTTCTCCATTCATACATGGTTATACCAAACGAAGTGATACGAGCAAGAGTGAAAATGATTTTACTACAACATATACACTATATAGAAAAACCTCATCAGACAATTACAGACCGTATAATCAATTTATTTACCCATCTTATCCCTGATGATGGGGAACCTCAACATCACGCACCCGTTGACCAAAAACCTCGGGTCGCATCTCTTTAATTCCTAGCGTTCTTCCCCACTTTACAATACCTTCATCAGATGTTATTAAATATGCTTGAAGTTCTTTTGCCAGTAGTATATTATCAAGATCTGCCACACTATCAATAAATCCATATCGTGTAGCATGACGATATCGTTCACGAAAGTGCTTAACACGTTGTCCTATGGTAATTTCGAAATCCTTTTTTGGTAGGACTTCTTTCCCCATAAATATCTGTCCTACATTTTTCATCTCTTCCTCAGCAATGTTCATACCTCTATATGCTCGTTGTCTTACCTCATCAATAAACTGGGAAAGAATGTGGGAGGGAATTTGCATCATTGAATAGTCTGGAGTTTTGACAGTTAATGAGGAAATAAATTCTGTTAAAAACAATTGGGATTTATCATCAAAGAAACTAAGAAATTCCTCAACAGTGCGTGGTGTCATATAATATATGGCAGATTGTTCAGAAGTTTGTTTTTTGATAATAGCTGTTAACAACTTAACAACATCTTCTGTTTTTTCTCCCAATCCAAACCTAGCCTCCATATTAAAAAATACATTTGTATCGAGCACATATAATTCCATAAAAATATTATACAAGAAAACAAAAAAGATAATATGAGAACCACTATTTTGATCTTGAATGTTGTACCCATAGTATTTATGATCTATTTTGAATACTAATAACATCTTGCAATCATTTATGTAGTGGGTTATTCTGAGTGGAGACACAATATATAAGTTAAGAGATGAAAGTGATTAGAATTCATGCGATGTTTTTTTTGCAAACAACCGGATACAGAAGTGATCGAAACGCGTGTGTCTGAAGATGGGCGAGTCATTAGAAGACGAAGACATTGTTCAAAGTGTGGCAAACGTTTTACAACTCATGAGAGATCAGAAGAATTACCAATTTTAGTTATTAAAAGGGATTCGAGACGCGAACGCTTTGATAGATCAAAACTAAGAAATGGGATTTTGAAAGCAATCGGAAAAACAACAGTTTCTGCAGAACAGGTCGAACAAATAATTGCCGATCTCGAAAACGCAATTACTTCGTTGGAAAATGCAGAAATAGAAAGCCAAACCATAGGAAGAATGGTCGCTAACAAACTCAAGTTGTTTGACAAAATAGCATACATTCGTTTCGCATCTGTTTTTAGACGATTTGTAGATGTTGAAGAATTTGAAAAAGAAATTAAGACACTAAATCTTAAAAATCAAATTGCGAACACCAAAAAATAATATCGTTTTCAAAAAATATTTGTTGTTCGATTGTTCCATTGTTGTGCTCTCTTTCCCAGTTTCGGCTAGAAAGAAGACTACCCAACAATGGGGCAATTGAGCAATAAATTTTATTAACATTTGATTTTAGATGTATGAAACTAGAGGGTATATCACAGAAAGTCTTTATAGATCGGTATGCATTAAAAAATAAGGAGGGAAAGGCTATTGAACAAACACCAGACGAGATGTGGCGACGTGTTGCAAAAGCAGCAGCCTCTATTGAACCGAAGGAAAAACAAAAAGAATGGGAAAAGGAATTTTATCAATCAATGAAAGAATTTAAATACGTACCTGGTGGTCGTATTTTATCGGGCGCAGGAACTGGTTATTCCGTTACGTACTATAACTGTTTTGTGATCCCTTCTCCAAAAGATTCTCGAAATGGAATTCTTGAAACTCTTGGTCAAATGATTGAGATTATGGCGCGTGGTGGTGGTGTGGGAATAAATATCTCTTCTCTTCGTCCAAAGGGTTTTCGTGTAAAAAAAGTGAATGGTTTTTCATCTGGTCCTTGTAATTGGGCAGAACTTTTTTCTCTCGCCACAAAAGATATTATTCAACAAGGAGGAACACGACGTGGAGCATTAATGTTGATGCTTTGGGATTGGCATCCTGATCTTGAAGAATTTATCACAGTAAAACAAGATTTACAAAAAATAAATGGCGCAAATCTTTCAATCAGTATATCTGATACGTTTATGGAAGCAGTAAAAGCAGATGGTGATTGGCCACTCATGTTTCCTGATATCTCTGATCCTGAGTATGACGAAAAATGGGATGGAGATATTCACGCATGGCAGACTCTTGGAAAAAAAGTCATTGTACACAAAGTGGTTAAAGCAAGAAAGATGTGGGATCTTATTGCAGAAGCTGCATGGAAATCTGCTGAGCCGGGACTCGTATTTATGGAACGATATAATAAATGGCACAATAACTGGTATTGGAATCGTATAAATTGTGTTAATCCATGCGGAGAAGAAGGACTTCCACCGTGGGGCGTATGCAATCTTGGATCAATCAATCTTAATGCGCTCACTAAAGGTGATGATATAGATAAAAAAGCAAAGTTTGATTATGAAGCATTAAAAAAATGTGTACGATCGGCTGTTCGTTTTCAAGACAATGTCGTTGAAATGGATCCCTACGTATTTGAAGGAATTCGTAAAACTCAATACGAAGGAGAACGTCGCATAGGTCTTGGCACGATGGGACTCGGAGACACACTTATCAGATTACATCTGAGATATGGTTCAGAAGAGGCTCTCAAATTCATTGATGAAATATATAAGATGATCCGAGACATTGCTTATGAAACATCTGTTGAAATTGCAAAAGAAAAAGGAGCATTTCCAAAATTTGATGCAGAAAAGTACCCGCAAGGGAAATTTATTCAGCAACTACCAAAGGGATTACAAAATGACATAAAAAAATTTGGAACAAGAAACTCAATTCTTTTGATGCAAGCTCCTACAGGGTCCACATCATTGATGTCAAGTACAACATCTGGGATAGAGCCAGTTTTTGAGTTTGAATTTACTCGACGTGATCGATTGGGAGAACACATTATTCGACATCATTTGTATGATCAATGGTATAAACAAAACGAAAAAGAGATAAAAACAGGAACTGTTAAACGCCCTGAATGGTTTACATCAGCAAATGATTTATCACCTGAAGATCATGTGAAAGTACAAGCAGTAATACAACAATATGTAGATGCTTCTATTTCAAAGACAGTAAATGCACCAAAAACACATACCATCGAGGATGTAAAACATTTATATACTATGGCTTATGATATGGGCCTAAAAGGAATTGCTTACATGCGTGATGGTTCACGACAAGGTGTCTTGGAACGAAAAGAGGAACCAAAAAAAGAAGAGCCTGTTAAAAAAATAGTTCCTGTAGTTAAACCACGACCTATGATTGCACATGGAGCAACATATCGAATGGTAACACCTGTTGGAACAGCATATATCACTGTTAATACGGATGATGCTGGAGATCCACTTGAAGTGTTTATCAATATAGGAAAAGCAGGAACAGATGTTAATGCTATGGCTGTCGCACTCGGACGAACCATCTCTGTTGCATTTCGTTTTTCATCACATCTCAGTGCTCAAGAACGGGTGAGCGCTATTGCACGAGAGCTTGAAGGTATTGGAGGGGCGCGAACCATGGGTTTTGGAAAAGATCGCGTCAAAAGTTTACCTGATGCTGTTGGAAAAGTTCTCATGATGCATTTTTCAAAACTAAGTTCTACACCAAATAATGCAACAAATGGCGTAGCAAATGGTGGGGGAGCTGTCTTTATGACCGAACAAATCAATGCACCCGTTGCTCATGTATCAGCCCAACCTGCAACATTACCAGTACCAAATAAAGGCACTAATTATTTTGATATCTGTCCCTCATGTGGAGAAGCTTTACTTGCACACGAAGAAGGTTGTAAAAAATGTTATGGTTGTGGATATTCTGAATGCTAATCGATAATTATAAATTGTGATTGTCGTTTGGATGAAACCCGCCCGGCTTTACGCTAAACTGTTTTGCTGAGCGGGTTATTTTAATAATAATTTTTTATCTTTTAATTTGCACTTTTTAGTTGGAATTATTTCTTTTGCCCTTTCACCTTTACCCATTAACCTTATTTAATATGTCTATTTACACAAAAACCGGGGATGAAGGAACAACATCATTATTTGGTGGAAATAGAGTTATAAAATCAGATCCACAAATTGAAGCTTGTGGGAGTATTGACGAGGTTACAAGTTTTGTTGGAATGGTAAACTCTAAATTACACAGAGATGAAGATAAAGATTTTTTTATACAAATACAAAAAGACCTTTATACAATAATGGGGTATCTTGCAGGTGCAGAACAAGACCTTAAACCACTTCAAAAACAAGTAATATTATTTGAAAAAAGAATAGACATAATAGAATCGAGCCTACCCAAATTAAATAGGTTTATTATTCCCGGAGGATCTGAAATGTCTTCTTTATGTCATGTAGTGCGCTCTGTCATCAGAAGAGGGGAGCGAAGAGTCGCAGAATATTTGTTCGATAACAAGCTTAATGAAAAAAAAGATAGTAAAATAA
>JBAXPW010000058.1:0-9481 GCA_037132015.1 Candidatus Roizmanbacteria bacterium | reverse complement strand
GATATGGGGACCACCTTGTATGCCGGGTATAATTGCCTTATTTATTTTTTCTCCTAGTTTTTCATCCTTTTTTAATCCTTGTTCTGTTGCCATAATCATAGCTCCTCGCGGTCCACGCAGAGTTTTATGAGTTGTTGTTGTGATGATATCAACATAAGGAACAGGAGATGGGTATATGCCAGCAATTACTAATCCTGATATGTGTGATATATCTGCAAGAAGATATGCACCAACTTCTTGAGCGATTTCAGCAAACTTTTTCCAGTCAATTATTCGAGGATAGGCGGTAGTACCACAGACAATTAACTTGGGTTTTTGTTCTAATGCAAGTTTAAGAATGGCGTCATAATCAAGATACCCTTCTTCGTTTACGGAATATGATATGGAATTAAAATAAATACTACTTGCATTTAGGTTTGCTCCGTGGGTAAGATGGCCACCACTTGCAAGAGATAATCCCATGAGTGTATCACCGGGTTTTAGGAGTGCCGTATAAACTGCAAAATTTGCAGGAGATCCAGAGTGAGGTTGCACATTAACATAAGGTACTCCAAATATTTTTTTTGCTCGTTCAATTGCTAAGTTTTCGATTTGGTCAACGTATAATTGTCCTTGATAATAACGTCTTCCCGGATATCCTTCTGCGTATTTGTTTCCCAGACAAGATCCTACTGCTTCCTCAACTGCTTGAGAGACAGTATTTTCTGAGGGAATCATCATAAGGGTGTTAGATTGACGTTTTTTTTCGAGTTGAATGAGATTGAATATTTCGAGGTCTGTTTGTTTGAGATGTTTCATGGAACTAATATAATACTCCTAAATATAAAAATCAACAACTCAAACTCTATCATTTTTCTGTATACTATTTACGATGAATATCTTAATTATCGATAATGAAACACGACTCATACCTCAATTAGTATCACTTCTAGAAATTCATAAAATATTTGTAGTCAAAGCTGATCTCTTGAAAGATGATGATACAAAAAATATTGATCTTATCATTTTATCAGGAGGATACAAATTCTCTATTCTAAAATCTCAAGATACCTTTTATAAAAAAGAAATTGAAATTATAAGAACTACTAAAATCCCTGTTATTGGTATTTGCGCAGGATTTGAACTAATGGTCGTAGCATATGGTGGAGAATTAGTACGTAATGAAAATAAGTTCGTTGGTATATATGAATTATCAATAATAAAGAATAATCGAATTTTTGGAGACCATCAATCCTATCAAGTATATAAGTCTCATTATTGGTCTGTAAAGACGCTATCGGATGATTTTATAATTTGTGCTACAACAAGTACAGGAATTGATGTCGTCAAACATAAAACAAAACAGCAGTACGGGCTTCAATTTCATCCCGAACTTGAGAGAGTTAAGACAAATGGATATTTGATTTTTGAGCAAATTTTAAAACAGATATTTTATCCGAAGAGTTAATTCATGATAAAATACAAGTTAAGCCGATTAAGGCCTTCATAAATATTTAAAAATTTATTTTATTTTATAATTAAGTCATATAAGGATTTTCTTGAATATCTGGATCGTACCATTCCGCGTGCACCAATGATTAAATTTCCGGGAGAACTGGGACTTGAACGATGTAAAAAAATCCTTTATTTACTCGGGAATCCTCAAGAAAAATTAAAGGTCATTCATATCGCAGGGACATCGGGTAAAGGATCGACGGCATATATACTTTCTTCTCTTCTTCAAGGGCAAGGGTTTAAGACGGGGCTTCATTTTAAACCACATATTTATGATCTACGAGAGCGCTTTCAGATAAATCATCAATTGCTTTGTGAGACATCATGCATAGCATATTTGAATGATATTATTCCCATTCTTGAAGAGATAACAAAATCCTCACTTGGTCAGCCAACCTATTTTGAAACATTAATTTCTCTCGCGTATTATATTTTTTATAGTGAAAAAGTTGATTATGCAGTTATTGAAACTGGAATGGGTGGCATGCTTGACGGTACTAATGTGATTTCAAATCCAGATAAAATAAGCGTTATCACACGACTTGGACTTGATCATACTGCAATACTTGGGAATACAAAGGAAGAAATTGCATATCAAAAAGCTAAAATAATTCATACTGGTAATATTGTGATATCACTTCATCAGGATATGGAATATACACAAATAATAAATGATGTGGCAAAAGAAACAGGCAATGTGGTCCAATATATTCAAAAGGGAGTGCATTATGACAATCAAGACAATGATAAGCATATTGCTTTTGACTTCCATTACAAACAGCTTCAACTCGATACAATTAAACTCAATCTTGAAGGAGCTTATCAGATAGAGAATGCATCTTTAGCATTAGCTACTCTCGAGGAGTTAAGTCAAAAATTTAAATTTAACATACAAATTAAAAAAATTTATGAAAATCTATCAAATATTCAATTAGCTGGAAGGTATCAAGTTCTTACCATTGGAAAAAAAATTGTCATAATAGATGGTGCCCATAATCCACAAAAAATGGAGTCGTTTTTAAATGGACTTGAGTCTAAGTTTCCAAAAAGGAATAAAATATTTCTTGTTGCATTTAAAAAAGGAAAGGATATCAAACAAATGGTTGAGATGATAAGTGGTGAGGCATCTCAAGTATTGATCACATCCTTTTTTGCTCACATGACAGATTTGCGAGATTATTCAGAAGATCCAGATGTGATTAAAAATCTCTTTGAATCTCAAGGTTTTAAAGATGTGAATATTCAAAAAAAAGTAGAGAAGGCGATTGAATATGCATTATCACAAGAGCATCCAATAATTGTGATTACTGGATCGTTATATCTCGTTACAGAGGTTTTGAAATATTGTAAATCAAAATTTTATTTTTAAGGTTGAGAAACAATATGATATTCATGCTGTCCTGTTATTACAAATGCTCTTATAGGGTATGGAGGTAGCATATTTGTTACATGTGAAGCTGGAATAAGAGATTTGCCTGTATACGAGGGAATTGAACCGTAATCGATGTTATAGATATAAACCTTATCAATTTTAAAATAGTATTCCGCTACGAAATAAAATAAAGCGTCCGTAACATACACCACATCACCATTTTTAGCTTCATGATTGATAGTTTTGAAGAGTGTTTCAAATGTATCTCTTGTACGATGTTGAATTTGTATAGTTCCATATGAAAAAGTGAAAAAAAGAAGAACAGTAAGGATAGAGACTTTAAGATACTGAGGAATTTGTTCAATAGAATATATAAATAGTAATATTAATCCGGGAGTTGTAAATATAAGATATCGAGGTAAAAAAATAGGTTGTATAAATGAGACCATATGAATCATATATGGTATTCCCAAACCCCATACTGCAAGTATTACAAACAATGAATTAAAGCGATTATGTTTATTAAACAATAAATAGGCTAATACAGCAAATATCAATACACTTGAAAACAGTGCTAAATCAGAATAAATATGTAAATTATTTTCGATTAAATAATTAAAAGGACGTTCATATCCTGTGTAAATATATGCAGGAACATGAAGAAAGTCAATTTGTAAAGGTTTTTCTATCCAAAATTTTCCATCCGTAAATTGTTTATAAATTGCCACAAATATAATCCAAGGAATAAAAATAATAATTGGATAGAGATAATATACAAAATGTTTTAAAAATACATTTTTTTTATGAGTAATTAGGTGATGAATAAATTCAATAAAAATAACAAAGACCATAAAATAATGCGTATAGAGACCAGCACACGTAAAAATAATATATAACTTTATGTCTTTTTTTAAAAAAGTATAGATCGATAAACTACTCAAAAGAACAAACATCATATACATTCGGGCCTCAAATGCGTAGTATTGGAGGATTGGATTCATTAAAAATAATATAAGATATCCATATGTATAATGTTGTGGTACTCGTAGAATATTTTTTAAAAAGAGAAATATAACATATAAAAATAGTATAAAACACAATACAGATATCATACGAATGGATATAGCCGATGATCCAAATATCAACATCCAAATTTTTAATATCAAATAATAGAGAGGAGGATTAAAATCTTTTGCTGTATAAAAAAAGAGTTCAATCCATGATTGTTTTGAAAGAACAACTGAATACGCTTCATCACGCCATACATTTTCTATGAAAAATTTGAAAGGTGTTTGAGTGGTGAAAAAAGTGAGTATGTTCATGATGTATTGTCAATAAAATCGTTATACTTTTTCCGTTACTTTATAAATGATCTTTTTGCCCAATAACATTCGGGTATGAGCATCGAGTGCTGGCAAAGAAGACAAGAGAAAGGAAACTACAGGCATCAAATACCATTGAATAAGAAGTAAAGGTAAGCTTGAAGGATGTGTTTTTATCTTTACTTCTTCACGTAATTTAATATCAAGATATATATAAATCGCAAGTAATAAAGTTGAAATCGTCAAGATGAACCCAGACATTTGTGGCAAAATAAAACCAAGAACAGTTCGTTTAAAATTAGAATTGATAAGGGGTGGAACTGACGCACTCAATGTAAGCATAAAAAAGGAAGTTGGCCACAATAGATGAGTCTCTGCTAAAAATAGAATTTTTTTTACCTTTGGAAACCAGTGAATATGAGGGGTTGTAAAAAGTTTGTGCCATGCATATGCTACATCAGTCGCTCCCCAAGCCCAACGTTTTTCTTGCTCATATCTATTTGAGAGCGTTTTTAAGAAGGTCCCAGCAAATACAGCGTCTCCATTTACGATTGTATAGAGAGCAATAGTCCTAACTTTTTCTCCATAGGTAAAAAAAGCCTGAAGATGTATGTGCCAGTCTTCAGGTATGATATCAACATCCCAGAAATTGAGTGATTTTAGTAACCATAAATTAGTTGAGTATGTTGAGACTTGTATGAGTTCCTCTTTTTGAGATAGGAACGCAAGACGTAAGATGGATGACATTGTTGCTTGCATGCGTACAAAAAAAGGGAGTTGCCAAAAGTTGTTATATAAAAGAACGGGGGCCCAATAAAAATGAAATCTCCTATCAGGATCCTTTAAAAATTCATATGTTAAATATGAAAAAAAATTATCTGGCAATAGACTGTCAGCATCACATATTGTCAGTATTGTAAAGTCAGGATCCATTTCTTTTTTGAGTGCGTATCGATCGATTATTTTTGCTGCAAAGGTCTGATTGCTTGCTTTTCCGGGAGCTTCTCCAGCAACTAATACATGATAACTACTTATAATATCAGTAAATTTATTTTTGTATTTTTTCCTAAAATATGTTTCTTTTTCAATAGCCTCAATTTCACGTTTTTCAAAAGCTAACACAAGATGCATATTTCCCATGTTGTAATCATTTGAGAGTATTCGATCTATAGTTTCTTCGAGCTTGTATAATGGTTCTTTGTAGTTTGGAATGATAATGAAGTGATTGATTTTTTCAATATTTTTTAGGTTTTTTATCTTCTTAATATACGGTATCTTTTGATGAAAAAGAATATTTCGAAATGCCAACGTTGCGTTCACAGAGGTAGTAAACGCTTTGTACAAAAAGTATACGTTAAATGCAATAATAAAATAAGCGACGACAGCTGGGTGAAAAGGGGACATCCATATGGGAAACGTTATCAATAACCATGTTAATAATGGTAATAATATTTCTCCCAATTTTCGAAACCAATCGCTATGTACTATCTGAATCATGATCATATTATATACCTAATTGATATTGAAAATATACTTTTTAGATATGAATAGAAGGAATAAAGTTAGATTTGGACTACAGCAGATACATTATGCATGCTTTTATCACCTACTTGGTAAGAATAGTATACATCGGAGTTACATTTTGTACACAGTGCTATCGTTGAAATATTTGATTCTAATATTCCAAAATGAGTTAGCATAGCTGAAATATATAACTGAAGATCAAGCATATAATGCTCACTATTTTTATGTATATATGATGGTAATATAGCATCTTTTTGATAAAAAAGATCAAATCTTTCTCCATATAGCTTATAACAACAAGCTTTTATTGCAGGACCAATATATATCAATATGTCTTCCTTTTTTGAACCAAGTTCTATCATTTTTGAAATAACCTTTATAGGTAATTTTGACAAACATCCTCTCCATCCCTGATGTGAAATTGCTATGAAATGTTTTTTTGCATCAGCAAATATCATTGGGACACAATCTGCTGTTTTTATACTTAATAGAATGTTACTTTGTGTTGAAATGACTGCATCATAATTATCAAACGTTGTATCTTCTGTGAGGGGTTCTTCTATGAGGCAAATGTTATCTGAATGAGTTTGATTTAATGAAACAGAAATTAATTTTTGTTGTAAAAATGGTTCGAACGTGTGGATGAAGTTGTTTATTAATATAGCTTTTGTTCCAAAGAAAAAATATGGTGTTGGTGCTATGTTTTTCATTATTTCCATTCCTCACAAATCATTTTAAATGGACAAAAGTTACACCACGGACCTACTTTTGGCTCAAAATGAGAAGATCGTATAATATCAACAGAAGTGAAAATATCCTCTTTTACTTTGAGTAACTCCTCCGAAGTTCTTGTAAATGATTTTTTTTCGTTCGTACTTAGATAAATAAAGCTCATCTTGACTTTTTCAAGAGGAATATTTAAGAGACTCTTATCTATAGAGGCAAGAGCATAAATGGAAAGTTGTAAATTATTTTTTAACTTTTTATCCTCAGGCATTTTTCCTGTTTTGTAGTCTATAATTTCTATTTCTCCTTCAGAGCCTTGATCTATACGATCAATTTTCCCGTTAATGGTGATATCATTACTGAGTTTGATTTTAAAGACAGTTTCAAGCGATATGATAGAAATATATTCGGTATGAAACGTTTTAAAGTAAGTACGTAACATTTTTTCACCTTCTATTTTTATATGCTCCTGTTGAGTTTCAGAATCAAAACCAATTGGTATCCATGATTTGTGAAAAAAATGAACTAACTCTTCAACTGACACCTGTGGATTATGTTTATATTCTATATAAAATCGTTGGAGTGATCGATGAATACTATCGCCTAAACTTGCTGAATGACCAGATATTGTTGGAAGTTTGAGTATATGTTGATATTTATATTGAAGTGGGCATGTATTGAAATTTTCAAGTTGTGAATATGAAAATTGATTCAAGATGACGGGGTCTTTTATAGGAGGATTATTTGGTTTTTTAAATTCAAATATAGAGAGTTGTTCTTGTTCATCATGCTGTATTTCATTTGCTTGAGTTATGATTTCTTTTCCAAGTGCTTCAGCTACAAATTGGGAAACTTTACGCTCGCGCTTTCCTTCCCCATATAATTTTGAAGTAGTGAGATATAATTTTTCTTTTGCACGAGTCATTGCAACGTAAAATAATCTCCGTTCTTCTTGGAGGTGGTAGTCGCCTTCGGGGAGAGTTTCTTTGATAAGTTCTGAAGGAATAGCAATAGGATCCTTCTTTTCATAAGTTGGGAATCGTCCCTGTATAAGACTTGAGATAAAAACGACTGGAAACTCCAATCCTTTTGAACCATGAATTGTCATTATCTGTACTGCATCAATTGTTGTATCTGAATCACTATTTGAAGAAGAGTCGCCCAGATCAAGTACCATATCGAGGTATTCAACGACAGAAAATACGCTATTATCAGATTCTCTGTGTTCTCGATCTTTAAGTTTTGTAAAAAAATGTGATATTGTTTGAATTCGATTTTCATCTTCTGGAGATTCTGCGTTTGTCATACGTTCCAATTCTCCTGATAGACTTAAAAATTCAAATAATAACTCTCCTGCGGATTTAAATTTTAATGTTTGAATATGTTTATTTATTATTCCAACAATAGTTATGAGTATTTTTTGAGTTTCTTCTGAAAGACTAGGTAGATATGGCTTATAAGTTTCCAATTTCGTATCAGTATTATCATTCAATAGTGAAAGATAGATTGTTATTGAGCGAAAAAGAGGTAATGCTGATTTTTTAGAAAAAAGAAGAAGCGCATTCATATCAGTTCCGTCTATATGAAATATTCCCATGTGGAGCACTCGATAGAGAGAGACAGTATCATCTATATTGACAAGAACTTTAAGATAAGCAATCAGATCTTTAATTTCAGGTCGACGAAAAAGACTCTCAGGTCCAAGAAATTGATACGGTATATTGTATCTTTCAAGTTCACTGATGAGTGTATCTGCATGGCTGTTGGCTCTTACTAGAAGTGCAAAATCACGATATGATCTATCACTATTGCTCATTTCCTTTAATATTTCATTCGCGATATAGGAAGCCTCGTCATTGGATCTTCGGAAAAGTTGAAATTGCACATCGTCTGGGCTACCACTTTGTTGACCGATCAATTGTTTTGAAATACCCAACTTACATTCTAGTGTGTCTGGATCGTTATACTTGATAGCTTTATATGACGTATCGAGAATTGTTTGTGTAGAACGATAATTTTTGACTAAAGTAATTTGTTTAGCAGTTGGATAATCAGACGTAAAAGAAAGAATATTTGATACAGATGCCCCTCTAAATTTATATATTGCTTGAGAATCATCACCTACAACAGTTAATTTTGGGTTTGTATTCGGAGGGCACAAAAGTTTTACTAATTCATATTGAGCAATATTTGTATCTTGAAACTCATCTATAAGGACATATTTAAATTGTTTTTGATATATTTGAGCAATATTTGGACGCTTTCTAAGAAGTTCAATTGCATAAGAAATGAGATCTGAAAAATCCATATATCCATCTTGTGCTTTTATATTCTTATATAACTTATATGAAGAAACAAGCTCTCTTGATTGCTCTATTATGTCTGTATCATGCTCTAATTTGACAAATTTTTCTAGCCACTCTTCATACTCTGTAGAGCTAATATCCTCGTCTTGTAATTTGGAAAAATAGTTTAAGAGTATCGAAATAAACTTCTGTGGATTGCCAAGAGGTCTGAAATATTTAAGATCAAATTGATACAGTTTTGATTTGAAGTAAAATATAGATTCAGTCTTTGACAACAGTGTATAATCAGGACTAATACCAATATGTATTCCATATTCTTTCAATATACGATCAGCAAACGAATGAAATGTTAATATCCAATTTGGAGAAAGTCCATAAGGTAATGCTAAATCTATCCGTTCTTCCATTTCCAACGAAGCTTTTTCTGTAAAAGTAAGAGCTAATATCTCATCAGGTTTTGCCAATCCATTATCTAAAATAAACTTTATCTTCTCTATTATGACCGACGTTTTGCCAGTTCCCGCTCCTGCAACTATCAAAAGAGGATCAGTATTATGCATAATTGCCAATTCTTGTTCCTTATTAGTAGATACTTTTTTGATGTCCATGCTTCCGACATTATATATGTATATATAGAATAATGAAATATATAACGTAAATTCTAATCAATTCGTTAAGAACAACTGTCAAACCGAAATGAAAATGTCATACATCAAACTATATCAAAACTAAATAAT
>JBAXPW010000057.1:0-9742 GCA_037132015.1 Candidatus Roizmanbacteria bacterium | reverse complement strand
TAATAAAATAACCTAATATAGTTAAAATAATATGTACCATTCAATTATTGTTGTTATAGGATTGAAAATACGTAGTTTCATATAAAAATTATTATAAATATTACATTTAATATAAGTTATGTTAATTCTTGCAAAAGATCACCCACTACGAACGCAATTATCAGATGAAGGAATGATATTAACCAGACAAGAAGCTCACGAAAAAAAATTAAATCCGTTACGAATCGGATTTATTAACCTTGAACCCAATATGCTTTTGGCAGAATTGAGAAATGCACGTATGTTTTGCCACTCACCTTTACCTGTGGAGATGGTTTGGATTCATATGACAACACATAAACGATCAGGACGGAACGTCAATCTCGAGCACGTCGATACATATTATTCTGGATATTTTGAAGTTCAAAAATCAAATCCAGTAGATGGTCTTATTATCTCAGGAGCCTCTGAACGAATTGAGAAAATGAAATTTGAGGAGATAGATTATTGGGAAGAGTTAAGATCAATTTATCTTAACGTTGCGGAACAAATTCCACTCACAATGTATCATTGTTGGTCTGTATCTGCATCAATGTATACAAGATATGGAGTACAAACTTGCATATATCCTCAAAAGATTGCGGGAATTGTGAAGGTGTCAAAAATTCAAGACAATATATTAATAAATGATATGGATGATGAAATATCATTATGTCATAGTAGAAATATTTACATCTACGAAGAAGATATTAATTTACTAATTCAAAAAGGAGAGATAGTTGCTTTATATGCAAGTTCAGAGCAACCAGAAGCACTAAATGGAGAAAAGATTGGATGTTGTATTTTTACGGATAAGCATCGAAGATCTCTCTACAATTTTGGCCATATAGAATACTTGCCTGAATATATTGCCAATGAAGTTCAAAGGGATAGAAAGCAGAATCCTCCCATTCTTTATCCCGTCTATAATTATTACACAAAGCAATCTGATGGTTCGTGGCATATACCAGAATATACATGGCGTTCAGCTGGAAGAATATTGTATGAAAATTTTATTAATGAATGTCATGTGCAAAAACAGTTACGTTGAAGATTTTTTATTACTTTAGTTGTATTCACAAATAACTTGATTTATTGGTTAAATGGAGTTTATGTTGTTTACCAATGAGCCCCTAGTATATTTTTTGATTTCAAACGTAATATGTTCGTGATTGCCTCTCATTAATACCTCTTTATGAGAAAAAGCATCTGCAAATTCAGGGAAAAATGAATCTGCTTGTGGTGCGTCAGCGTTGATACATGTTAAGTAGAGAGTATCTGCAAGTACAATTCCTTGTTTATATATTTCTGACCCCCCGATGATAAAGATTGTTTTGTTTATTTTTTGTGCCTCAACAATAGCTTTTTCCAAAGAATCGACAACAATACAACCTTGAATTACTAATGCTTTATTTCGAGACACTACAATATTAGTTCTGTTTGGTAAGGGTTTTCCAATTGATTCATATGTTTTTCTTCCCATGATGATAGGGTGGTGAAGTGTGGTGTCTCTAAAAAATTTTAGATCCTCAGAGATCTTCCACAATAGTTTATTTTTGTAGCCTAAACCTCTATTTTTAGAAATACACGCTATTAATGCAATCATATTTTTATACCGCCATTTTAGCCTTTATTGATGAATGGGATTGATAGTCTACCAGTTTAATATCATCCATCGTAAAATCATAAATTGATTTAATTTCAGGATTGAGCCACAGCTTTGGTAAGGGATATTCTTTTTTTGTTAACTGTTCTTTTACTTGATCAATGTGATTGTTGTATATGTGAGCATCTCCAAGGACATGAATAAATTCATATGCTTCAAGACCTGTTGCTTGTGCAACCATGTGAAGAAAGAGGGAATAGGACGCGATATTAAATGGAACACCTAAGAACATATCACAACTTCGTTGATACATTTGTACGGAGAGTTTATTATCTGCAATAAAAAATTGAAAGAACATATGACAGGGTGGAAGCGCCATGAGATGAAGTTCACCGGGGTTCCATGCAGATACAATCAGTCGACGATCATATGGATTTTTTTTAATACGCTCAATAACTTCTGATAGTTGATCAACAAATTCTCCTTTTGGTGATTGCCATGATCGCCATTGTACGCCATATACTCTTCCAAGATCGCCTTCAAATTGTGCTTTTGGTTTCCAGTATTCGGCGTTTGCATTTGCATCCCAGATATGACATCCCATTTCATTTAATATTTTATTATCAGAACTCCCCGAGATAAACCAAAGAAGTTCAGCTTTAACAGCTTTGAAAGCAAGTTTTTTTGTAGTAACTGCGGGAAACCCTTCTGACATTTTATATCGCATCTGCATACCAAAAACTGCCCGGGTTCCTATACCAGTTCGATCGATACGCTCATGTCCATTTTCGAGAATATATTGCAAAGCATCATGATACTGTTTCATAGAAGATGAGTTTCTTATTAATGCCCTTATTGTATGTCTTCGTTCATAACTCTTCAATATCTCAAAATAGGGCAAAAGAAATCAAAAGAAAAATAGTCTACAATCAACTTGTAAGCTTTATTTGACAAAATAGCTTATTCAACGTATGATAAACTCATATGGCAAATTCAAAAGGTGATTTCATAAAACAACTTGATCAATTAGATCAAACATTAGAGGAATATTTTCTCAAAAAAGCTCCGTTTCAGTTACCTGAAAATGTCCGTGAGATTATTGTGTTAATTGTTCCATATTTAAACGTGATAGGTGTGGTAATTGGTGCTCTTGGAATAGTTACCGCGCTAGGAGTAACAGCAGTATTTGCCCCTTTAGTTGCACTAGCTGGAGCTGTGGCTCCTTCTACAACTATTTTATCATTAGTGGCATTAGGATTTTCTGTGGTTGTTATTGTATGTGATGGTTTGGCGATTCCGGGATTGTTCAACAAAACAAAACAAGGATGGAAATATGTTTGGTATGCGGGTTTAATAAGCACTCTTTCGTTCATTGTTACAATGAATATCATTGGAGGAATTTTTGGATTTGTAGTTGGTATGTATATCTTGTATCAGGTCAAAAGTCATTATAAATGAGTTATTAGAAACATAATTTATACATTAACCGCCCCGTCAAACGGGCGGGTTTTTTTTATAGCACTACCAAATTTTATACGCAGTATTGAAGGTGTCAAAGTCTACAGGGTTTTTTCCTTCGAGTTGTACTTTCTTTAACGATAATGTGTTATTATCTTTTGCCATCAATAATATTTTCAATCGTTTCTTTTCGCCATTTACTATAATTTTAGTCCAAATTCCGGGCCATCCATGAAGACCTCTGTAAAGATTGAATATTTTATCTTGTAATAAGAGTTGGGGAGGGGAAATAGATTGATTTTTTTTTATAAAGTCTTGAACGATCTCAGGTTGATATAATTCATCATCTTCTCCGTTGAGAGCTTTTGTGATAATTTCAATAGGGATATATCCGTCTTGTTTTGTACATATACGTGTGTAAGTTGAAACATCGTGAAATTGAGGTTGTGAAATAGTTGAACCAGAATTTTGCAACTCTTTGTAAGCTGAAGAAAACAGTTCAAATCCAATGAGAGATAATTTATTTTCGAGATCTTCATGTTGTTCATTTGAACCTATTTCATAGGACGCCTGCTCAATGATAGGACCATGATCCATCCCCGCATCCATTTGCATCAATGTAACCCCTGTTTGAAAATCACCAAGTACGAGAGGAAATGTTATTGGAGCGGGTCCACGATATAGCGGAAGAAGAGAAGGGTGAATGTTCCAGAATCCATATTTTGGAGTGTCTAATATTGATTGAGGAATTATTTTGCCAAATGCAAATAGTAGGGCGAGTTCAATCTTTTTTTCTTGAAGTTTCTGAATAAGAAGGGCATGTGTATTTTTTGTAAGTTCGGTATCAAATACTTCGATATTTAATGAATTTGCAAGCACCTTGACAGGAGTAGGGGTTAGTTTCTTTTTTTTTCCTACAGGAGCATCTGGTTGTGTAATAATAAGAGCGATAGAAAGCTCTTTAGACATATCTTGTACTATTTTTTGCAACACCTCAGATGCAAATGATGGAGCACCAAAAAAAGCTATATTCATATGTGTTATTCTACCTTAAAACTGGTTTCCAATAAGGGAAAAAAATCTGTTGAAACAATAACTTTCATACGTTTTGTATTGTTTAAATAACTGGTACTAAAATATAAATTAGAGCTTTGCGATGATATTTTATCTTCAATTTGCATACCATTTATTTTATTGTTCTGAAAAATAATCTCCTTTTCTTGTCCAGCAGGGAGTTGGAGTTTGTTGGGATCAGATGAACCCGAATTCCAGCACCATAGTTTCATAATAGGTTTAGTTTCTTGAGTAAGTTCGGCAGAAGATGAGGTTATTTTGACGCTCATTTCGTCAGGATATAAAAAAGAGATGTTACATTCTTTTATAAGTCCATGAGAATAAGTGATAGGGCCTCTCGTTGGTATAACACGAGTTGGTTGAGGTGTGCTATTAAGAATAACTTTAAATATTTTATTTGCCTTTTCAACTTGTGAACCATAGTTGATGCCAACGAGAAATATAGCCACACTGGCTAGAAATGAAAGAAAGAGGATAGGTATATAGCGCTTGACAAACATATATGATCTCTAGTATACTACAAATTGATCCTCCCACAGGGACATTTTTGAAATCTTTTTCTTTACATTTTCATAAACTTTAGGGGTAATTCAACAAGATTTGTTGAAAATCAGGTGTCGTATTTTGTTACCGTGGTATCATAATCGCACTCAACCCTTCCCAATTTAGGGAAAAAGTTTCAGCACATCCCAGCAGGAGGATCTTTTTAATAGATATTTTGTTCGAGATCTTCTCAAGTACTATTTTTCAAAAAATAACCTCAAAAGTAACACGTATTATGAATATCATTAGAGCATCTATAGCTTCATATGTTTTCAAATATTAACAGTATGTTTTTATAATTTATTATTAATTTTTTCTCCTTTTATGTCATTAAAAAAACCAACTTCCAACGTAGCCCCAGAAGAGCATGATCAAACACTCGATGTCAGTAGCATGCTTGATATCTACGAAGAAAAACCAATTATGATTATGGATGATGTTAGTACAAAACCAGTAGCACCAGCACCTTCTTATTCAGAGAATAGAGAAGTGGCTCCAGCTCGTGAGGAACGACCAATGTCTCGTCCTCAATCGCGTCCATCATCACGACCAATGTCTCGTCCTCAATCACGTTCTTCTTCTCGTCCGGTATCACGATCAGGCTCTCGTCCATCATCACGACCAACACGATATGAAGGAAGTGCGTCAAGATATGAATCTAAAGCTCCATCTTATGAGCAGAATGAATCAAATTTTGAGCAACAGCCATCAAATGTTGAAGGAAAATCTCAAGAAAGTATTGATGATCGATTAAAAGAAGATCTAAAAATCAGTTATCCTGCAAAAGGTATTCTTGATGTTACATTTGGAGGATATGGATTTCTTAGACAGGATTATGCAATAAATCCCAATCAAGATATCTATGTATCTACATCTCAAATCCGTCGCTTTTGGCTTCGACGCGGTGATGAAGTAGAAGGATTGGCACGACCTCCAAAAGAGGGTGAGAGATTTCACAGTTTATTACTTATAAAAAAAATAAACGGAAAAGAAATCACCGAAGAAGAAAGTCGTCAAAGAAAGCAATTTGATGCGCTAACATCGTTGCATCCAAACAAACAAATCGTGCTCGAGACAACACCGGATATTCTTTCAACAAGAATAGTAGATTTGATTGCTCCAGTGGGCTTTGGTCAACGGGCTTTGATCGTTTCACAACCAAAAGCAGGAAAAACAACATTTCTCAAAGAAATGGCAACTGCTATTTCGACAAATTATCCAGATGCCATGCTTATGGCAATCTTGATAGGTGAACGACCAGAAGAAGTTACAGAGATCAAACGATTTATAAAGGGTGAAGTAGCCGCATCTCATTTTGATGAATCACCTCGTCAACAAGTTAAGGTAGCTAATCTCGCTATGGACCGCGCAAAACGACTAGTTGAGATGGGCTATAATGTAGTAATTTTATTAGATTCTGTTACGCGATTGGCACGAGCATTTAACTTATCTGTTACAGGATCAGGACGTACCATGTCTGGTGGATTTGATCCATCAGCATTATTTCCAGCAAAAAAATTCCTTGGTGCAGCTCGTAACTGTGAAGAGGGTGGAAGTCTTACCATCATTGGTACAGCGCTCATAGGCACAGAATCACGTATGGATGATCTTATCTATGAAGAGTTCAAAGGTACGGGTAATCTCGAGGTTCATCTTGATCGTAAATTAGCAGAAAAACGATTTTTCCCAGCTATTGATATAGAGAAATCGGGAACTCGTCATGAAGAGCTTTTATTTGATAAAGAGACATATGCTCGTGTTACCACACTTCGTCGTATGTTATCTTTGTTTACTTCACAGGAAGAGCGTATCACCGCTATGTGTGATAAGTTGACAAAAGTGAAGACAAATAAAGAATTTCTTGATAGTTTGAAGAAATAAGAGTCGATATCCTTATTATAAAAACAGCCCGCAAGGGCTGTTTTTTTGTGCATATAATCTCTTATGGCAATATTAAAACATGTCATAGAAACGCAGATAAGAGGCGTATTTGGGGTTATAATTGAGAGTTATTCTTGGGGTGGAGGAGTGTTATTTTCATCGGGAGGAATACTAAGTTGTCTTCTAAAATCACTAAAAAGTTGGAGAGTAGCTTGTTCTACAATAGCTTTATTTGTTGCTCTTCTTTTTAGTTCTTTTCTCCCAAACTCAATAGCTTTGGGAAGTGATTTACGTATTATTTCAGGTTGATCTGCTCCATCAGTGATTGTAGCACCCGCATGGTTCACCATCCTATCAAGAATGAGTTCATCAACTTGTTGCCCTGTTGTGCTAAAGTCAATTGTAATGAATGAATCATAAGGCTGTAAACTAGGAGCAATTGATCTGTGAAAAACGGTAGATCGATTTGGATCATATGACATTTGAACAACTCTTCCAGTGTTTGATAGATATAGTATTTCGCCACTAACTCCTGTTTGGAGAACATAAGCAACGGGCACATCATCATAATCTGCCTGTAAGGTAGGACGTGCATCATAAGGACCCTCCATTCTAGCTAGTAGTCTTTCATTTTGCGAAGGAGGAATCATTTTTGTCCCAACTTGTTGTCGTTGAGTGATCGCGCGTCCCATACCCGATGGTGTGAGCCAATTTATCAATTCACCCATATTATTGAATACGTAGGGATCCTGTTCAGATTCTTGTGTCGATTGTGATAGATCTTCTGGTTGTTGGGGTGGTTGAGAAGAAAATTCAGGTGTTGACATAAATTTCATTATCTATCTATCTATCTATCTATAAATGCAAGTGCAAAACACAGGAAAATAAAGAGTGGATAAAAAACATTATTTGTGGATAACTAATGATATGTGGTATTATGCGGGAAATGTTGACAAATACTCCATACTGGTATACAGTATATATATGGAAACAGAAAAAAGATTTAACAGAATGATAGGTCAGTTAAAAGGAATTCAAAAAATGATAGTTGAAAAGAGAAATGTTACGGACGTACTTCAACAAATATCAGCAGTAAAAAAAGCTCTTGATGGTTTGTCAAAGGAATTGGTTATAGAAAATCTTGATTCTTATATTTTCAAAAGTGATACAGAAAAAATGAAACAGATAGTTGAGCGTGTGATAAATCTGTAGTGGTATAGTAGTGCTCGATGCAAAAAACTCTCTTAAATTGACTCCCATGACTTGAGGTATTTATCATACTTTCTGATAGAAGAAAAACAATGATTTAGAATTTATTTCATTAAATAGACTATAACAAAAAGTATATAAAATATATTAAATATATCAAAACGAATACATATTTAAGAGATTTTTGTTCAAAAAAATTTATCTTATTCTCATTACATAGTTACGGATTTTTGTTCTCTCTGGTTGCAAAGAAAGAAGTTAACAACTAGAATGATTCATATGAAAAATGAAATACAGAACGTGGTAATAATAGGTGGGGGAATGGCTGGATTGTCAGCAGGTTTATACAATGCACGTGCAAATCTATCTCCATTAGTGATCGCTGGTTCACCTCCCGGAGGTCAGTTGATGCTAACTTCAGAAGTAGAGAATTTTCCCGGACAAGAGCAAATAATGGGATCTCAATTAGTAGAGACCCTTCGTAAACAAGTCGGGAATTTTGGTGGCATTATCAAAAATGAAAATGTATTGGATGTTGATTTTTCAGGAGAAGTATTAAAGATTAAAACATCCAGTGGAGAAATTCAAACTAAAGCGGTAATAATTGCAACTGGTGCTCGAGCACTTTGGATGGGTCTTGAATCTGAGACTCGATTACGAGGTAAAGGTATATCTGCATGCGCAACTTGTGATGGATTTTTTTTCAAAAATAAAATTGTAGCTGTGATTGGAGGAGGAGACTCTGCACTTGAAGAAGCAATATTTCTCACAAAATTTGCGTCTAAGGTATTTTTGATTCATCGACGAGATTCTTTCCGTGCGTCAAAAATTATGCAGAAAAAAGCTCTGGAAAATCCGAAGGTTGAAGTTATTTATAATGCTCAAGTAGAAGATGTTTTAGGTCAAAATGTTGTCGAAGGAATACGTTTGAATATCACCAATCCTGAAGGGAAGTTGGAAACAAAGGATATTTTACTTCAAGGCATATTTGTGGCGATCGGACATAAACCCGATACTGATATTTTTGCTGGAAAAGTACAGATGGATGCTAAGGGATATATATTAACGTCAGGTACAATAGCGGTACAATATGCGAAAGAGTCAAAAGTCGAAGGTCTAAAGTCAAAAGTTGATATAAATGAATTTGATTTTAATTGGCAAACTATGACATCAGTTCAGGGAGTTTTTGGAGCAGGCGATTGTGTTGACCATATATATAAACAGGCATCCACTGCATCGGGTATGGGAGTCGCGTCTGCACTTGATGCCGAGCGATGGTTGGAAAGTAAAACATGAGGCATATTAAATATGACTTATAATAAAATAGGTGAAATAGCCCTATAATTATCAAGCATTATCTTATCATATTTTCAGGTATATTGTATTGTTGTTTATATATATTGTTTTGTGTTTATTTTATAATCAACATATACTTTCGTAAGCTAAAATGCTCATTTTAAGCTACGAAGGGTATATACTAATTTGCGAAACGTTTTTATTATATATTTCAAATATTCCAACAATGTCAAAACAACAAGGAGAAATAATGTTAGAAAGTGCCCGATCTATAATACGAACAGCAGGAGAGGCGATAGGACTTTCAAAAAGTGAGATAGAGAGAATAATTGAACCAGAGTATGTGCATGAATTTTCAATTCCATTGCGAAGGGATGATTTTAGTATTAATGTTTTTAAGGGATATCGTGTTCAACATAATAGTGCTTTAGGACCATACAAGGGTGGTATCCGATTTCATCCAAATGTTTCACGTGAGGAAGTTATGGCTCTAGCCACTCTCATGTCTGTCAAATGTGCGGTAGTTGGGTTACCATATGGAGGAGGTAAGGGAGGGATTATAGTAGATCCAAAAGTTTTGTCAAGGCGAGAACTCGAAGCCCTCGTAGAAGGTACAATACATAATGTGCAGAAGTATATAAAACCGGTGCAGGAAGT
>JBAXPW010000056.1:0-9890 GCA_037132015.1 Candidatus Roizmanbacteria bacterium | reverse complement strand
TTGATCCCTATGTCAAGTCCTTTGAGTTTCAAACCTGTGTTATTGGGGTATATCAAAAAGCAATTCAAGCAACATGGTTTACTTCTGATGAAGAGACGAATATAAAAGAGATTGATACACAATTATCATTGGATGAGATGCTTCAATCTTATTATTTTGATGCTGTAAAAGAGCTTGCTCAGAGTTGGAAAAATGAGATGCAACACACTCATTTTAAAGGTGAACGAGCACATCTTATGGCAACAAGTTTGTCGATTCATACAAAGAAGATACGTGATCTTCCAGAAAGTTGGCATGAAAAAACAGTAGCAACACTTCTTGCATTTGAAGATAAATACGGTAACGAACCCTCACCTTCCAAAACTAGTTTATTGGTTAATTTAATGCTTCTTGCTATACAAGAAAATATTCTTGAATCGTCTCAGTTTACGATACAAGAATTGTTCAAAGTTCGTGAAAAAATTTCTGAGAATGAAATCGAGACATTATCCAAGACAGATGAACTAGCAATTGTCTTATTTCTCACTGATACTATGTTAGCTATATGGACAGATGAGAACCTAATTCATTCATTTAATAATCCTTATTATCCTCATATACAAAAAGTACAAGAACGACTTCTTCATGCGCTCCAGAAATGTGTAGAACAAATATCACCACATGAGGCATCACCTGTTCGTGTCAGATTCAAGCCTCATGATCCTTCAAAATATGGTAGTACATTTACTACTACACCTGAATTGCGAGGGGGAACATTTTACGAAGCACCTCAAGTTCTTGTCTCTGATAGTTTTCTATCAAACGATCAATGCTATCTCACTATCGATGATGAGAAAATCCCCATTACTCAGTTTCTAAGTGCAAAAGGAATTCAAGGAGTAACTGAGATTCTTGTTCAACAAATTACTACAAACATACTTATGCCCATTGATACCTCTGTATTTAGACGAATTGGAGGATTTGATTTTTGGCATAATTGGAAAAAGGACTCATCAGGGCCTGAAATAGCATATGTTTTTCAAGAAGGACATTTGATGGCTAGCTTTATTATGACGCAAAACACGAAAGGAGCGATGGTACTGTGTGCTGTAAACGATGATGAGGAAACATCCCAATTATTGAGACTAACTGATCAAAATGATCTTGATGCATCTCAGAGAAGAAGAGTGGGTACAAATGGTGGGAAATACCAAATATTGATAGTTCCTGTAATTGTAAGCCAACAAGAGGGAGAAACGGATGTCTGTCCTCAATCAGTAACACCACTTCCTCATGCATTTAATCCAATAGAGTATCCTGTAGCAATTCCATATTCTGAGAGACCACCCTTTGTAGATTTTACAACTACTCGTGAATATATCCACCGAATGAGAAAATATCGCATAGTTAATCCACCTCGTAGCAACACTCCACAGCCAGTTACCTTTAGATCTAAAGTTGCAATAGAACGATCTCAAACTCAAGGTGCAAAGTATTTACCTTATAAAGGTCCCCGAACATTAGACACCAAGCAAAATATAGTTTTATTACGCATGCAAATGCACGGTGTACATCCAGATAATATGGATGAAGTATTATCACAAATAACAACTACTGAGCGCCCTGATGAAGATTAGCATACTCAAATACCTCAGGAACATCCTTTCGAATTGTATCGTTATATTTTTGTATCACCTGTAATGATTCATAGGGGAGGGGAGCAACTTCTAAATTGATAGTATGTTCAGCCAAGATATCAATAATCTGCTTGAGATTTGCACCAGACATACTGCCCATTCCCACACTATCCCACAACTGATACTCCTCCTTATTTGTTTTTTTTAATATAAAAGAAGGTCGAAAATCATATTCATGTTGTTTTGAACTCCACTTGAGAGATGATGAGAGTTCGGCATTTGTTACATCTTTCCAATCAAGAACTCGTAACTCTGAAAGTTGAAAAAATCCATTTTCATATATGCCATTTTTATCTATTTTTGTATACGTAGTTAACCCAAGAAAAAGTAACATCAATAATACTCCAAAAACAATTGGCATTATTTTTTGATTACCTGAACTTTCTTTTTGTCTTACTTTATCCATATCAATTCGTAATAAAAAATTGTGTGAAAAAACCTCATACTCTTCTTTTGACTTTCCTTTTCGTTCACGACCAAGCATTTGAATAAGTGAAAAATAAATCGCTTGAGTAGGGAAAAAAGTACGAATAAAAGATGAAACTATTCCAAAAACTAAGATAAGATATAAAAAGAGTACAGGTATAACAGATAATAACAACCCATTTGATGAAGAAAAAATAGTTCCCGGCTGAATATTGAGTATTTTATGCTGTATATCTTCAAAATATATAAGAGTGGTAAAAAATGCTCCCATCCATCCAGAAAACATGATTAACATAACAAATGCAAAAAAAGCATAGGTAGTACACGAAATTTTTAGTGGCTCTTTGCGCGGAACAAGAAGATAAAGCGATTCATCCTCAGCCTGAGGGATATACTCGCGCATAACCTTACTCCGTAAAACATTGTTTGTGACCTCTTGTGCAAGATGATTCATATGATGGATTTAATTATATCATCTTAGTACTAATCTACTTTTCTTATTATATCTGTAACCAAATACATACAATTTATATAACTTATATATAAATATGGTGTATAATCTCTAAGAATATATGTTCAGGACAATACAATTCAAAAATAACCTCATAATTTTTTTAGCAGTATTATCGATTCACATTTATGGAGCATCGAAAATACAAGCACAACAAATAACTACTTACACAGTAACTAATACAAATACCGATGGAGAGGGGAGTCTACAAAAGGCTATTGCAACCAGCAATACCCTTACAGAAGGAGAGAAAAGGATCACATTTGCTATACCAGACACCGATCCTAATTATCAAAATGGTGTCTGGACAATCTCAATTGAATCTACTCAGTCAGCAATACTCAATAATAACATCACAGTTGACGGATTTTCCCAACAAGGAAGTTCTCCCAATCAAACACCTCATAAACCTGACCAAGTATTAAAAATTGCAATCAATATTTTAAATGGTTCATGGAATATTCAAGGAAATAATAATACACTTAGAGGACTTGATATTATCACACCTGTTAACACAGATTCGTCAATTCCTAATTTAATAATCACAGGAGATTCAAATATCATTTCTGATTCTTTTATTGGCATCAATTCTACTCAAGAATGTCCGCGCAATCCTGATAAAGTCGTCATTGTAACAGGGAAAAATAATATCATACAATCATCAACAGCTATTGGATGCGCAAGTAACGTTTCAGGAAATTATTCAATTGAGATGAATGGCACTGGAACCATTCGCAATTCATATATAAATACAAACGCTCATTTAGAAAAATTATCAGGAAATGGAATACTAGTGAATGCTGAAGAAGGTGATGTTTATATAGAAAATAATATAATTAGTGGAAATTCAGACTCTCTTTTAATAAATAGTGTAAGTACAGGCACACAACCGACAATCCAAATAACCAATAATTTTTTTGGTACTAACTTTTCAAGAAGTGCTATACTAAACACAGGACAAATTTACATAACTGGCAATTATCCAGATAATCCCATCACCTCTTTTTCCTTTACTGACAATGTAATAACAAATAATACTTCTGGTGAACCTCTTGAGAATTTCCCACTCTCATATCCTTCTGAAATGCCCGGGGTTCTTATTTTAAACAGTGTCGTGCAAGCGACTATTTCAAATAATTCTTTTATTCATTTGTACGGGCATGCATTTTTTTTATACGCTGATGATTACATCCCTACAGAACAAAATACATTATTCGTATCAGTATCTAAAAATACATTTAGCGATATTCGAGGATCTGCAATGGTATTTTATGAACCTGTTAGCAAAAGTAAAACGGTGCTATCAGAAAATACTGTTGCAAACACCGCACTACTTGGAATTGATCGCGAACTCAACGAACTTACTGCAAATGATGAAGGAGATGTGGATCAGATAACAAATTTTCCTATCATCACCAACGCAACAACTGATGGAAAAATACTAAACCTTGAAGGATTTTCACGAGCAGGATCAAAAGTTGAAGTTTATTCAACAACTAATTCAACACTATTTGTAAGTGGAGAATTACGAAGTGGATTTGCCTCGGGTCAACAATTTATTGGATCATTTGTAGAAGGAAGTGCAGAAGATACAGACTCATCAGTAGGGTATTATATTATTCCACCCTCTGATACTGATTGGACAACGTACAAAGGAATTTACGTAGGAAGAGATACAACAGAAAAATTCAAAGTAGCTCTTCCTTTATCTCAACCACTTGCGATTGGAAGTTATATCACAACTACCGCAACTTTGAATTCAACAACATCTGAATTTTCACCATCTAAACCTGTCATATTGTATTCAATCACATTAACGTCAACTCCTTCAATAGCGCCTAGCCAAAGTCCTTCTTCGACACCTACTCCTACACCAGGACCAACAGGAATTCAACCTTCTCCTACGCCTTCTGTTACGCCATATGCCGTACCAACGCTAAAACCAACCTTAATTCCAATACAACGTACTGTTGTTCCAACCACAACTATCAAACCAACGCCAACCTCAATTCCTGTCGTTCTTGGTGCTACAGCTCCTACTCAAAATCAACCCACTTTGGTCAAAGATTATAGGAATTATTTTTATTTTTTATTACTTTTATTACTTCCAGTATTAATTTATTTTTTGAGAAAAATGCTAAAGCAATTTATGACCAAACACAATAGCGATACGAACAATATTATAGTATAATCTCAAATAATATGAACAATAGTTACTCAAACGGCAAAGCTGTATATAAAATTATCTTATTTAATGTTCTTACTTTTGGAATATACCGAATATATTGGATATACAAAACATGGAAATACATTGGACAAATTCAAAATAGACAAATAAATGCAGGAACTAGAACGTTTTTGATGTTTGTACCTTTTGTAAATATTTTTGTTCTATATAAACTCTATAAAAATATAAACTCAATACTAAAAACATGTGATAAGTGTGATACGTTATCTCCTGGATGGGGAATAGTTCTAAGTCTGTTAGTATACGTTATTATAGATGCACTCTACCAACACAACCTAAATAAATATTGGTTATATAAAGACAACTTACCTATTCAAAAAGGTCTTACAAGTAAAGAAATTGTTTTGACTGTATTAAGCATTCCTCTCTGGATACTATATATAATCATTGTCGTAATTATTACCGCCTTATCTGCATCAGACTTAGATACCACATCTACAAGTCGAAAAATAAAAAGAGATAAAACGTTTCAAACAAATTTTAAAAATAGCATAGTAAAAATCCCAATGCTTATAAATTTCTTTCCTGAAGAAAATTTTAGTATACGATTACCGGGAAAACTTATTAAAAAGGATGGGGAAACATATCCTCATAAATATTCATTAACTCTCACAGATGATGAAGGATATTATGTCGCAGTTACTGACTTAGACATAAAAGAAAATATATTATCTCCTACAGATATATCAAAAATTCAAAATGCAATAGTTAAAAGTCTCAAAGAACAGTATGAAACTATGTCGGAGCCAGAACCTACGTTTTCAGGTATGACTAAAGGAATTCTGATACGAGCAGAAAAAGATGGATTTTTCATTAAAAAAGGAATATTTATTCATAAAGGAAAGGTATATGAGATATCTTATGTTTATACGAACAAAGCACAGGTAAATACAAACTTTGATGTCATGATAAAAACACTGAAGTTTTTGTAATATAACTATTAGACATTGTTACTCATCCCAAATTGAATAACTAGTTCCAACGAATTATTCATATTTTTTGCATTTATTTTCCATCCATATTCCTCACAAATGTCTTTTACTAAAGCAAGGCCAATACCTTTACTCTTGCCACTTGTATCCAAGGTATATCCTCGTTCAAATAATCGTTTTTGCTCAATCGAAAGGTCTTTTACACCATTTTTTATGGTGATACCTGAACGGGAGACATTAAAAATCACGGGGACATCACTATCAGCATATTTACGGATATTGGAAAGTAGATTCGTCATAATAATTTTAAATGCAGTTGAATCAATTTTTTGAAATATACGATCATCTCCATTAACAGTAAGAGTGAAATGCTCCATAGCAAATTTATGAGAAAATAGTTTAATTTCATTACGAATCGCTTCATTGATATTTATAGGCTCTGTTGAAATTTGTTTTTGATATTCTAATGATTGCCTACTCAATACATGCAATGATTCTTTAATCGAATGCAAATCTTGCTGTAATGATTCGATACCTTCTTGATAGTTTTGTGTTACTAATGTTGCATCAATTGTCGTCAATGCTACGCTTACTGGAGTTAATAATTCATGATAGGCATTTTCTACAAACTGTCTAGTTTTTTTCATTGATTGTATGAGTGGTTTGAAAAAAATTCCTGAGATACCTAGACCAATAAAATAGGTAACAAAAACTAATACACCTGTTAATACCAGAAGTTGCATAAATAACAATCGTTGTTGATAATCAGGAAATGGACAATATTGCCCAACTTGCACTATTGATCCAGCATTGGTACCCGAAGACACTGAGGTTGTTATTGCATGAATACATAATTGTCCAACATTAATAGTTGCAAATCCTTTTTGCGTAATATCGAGATTATACTGCTCAAACAAATCTGATGTAAATAAAATACTTCCATCCGATAATATGACCCGTGAATACACATTTTTTTGTTGTTGTAAACTAGATAAACTTGTTTCATTTTTAGCCAATTTTTGGTTTAATATTTCATCGGAAACAACAGCTTTGTCTTTAACATTTGGCAAACTAATACCTGTTTTACTTTCAGAAAAACTTACTGAATTGCGCATCTGAAACGCAAAACTTTTATTTTCTAGTTGGTTGGTATTGTAATCTGATATGACTGATTTGAGAGCCACTTGCAATGTTTGTTTTGCTTGATTCTCAATCGAAAAACGGATGACACCGATGGTAAGCATGGTAATCGTAATGAGAAGAACACTTGCAAATAAAGAAAAAAATAGAGCGATTTTACGACGCGTTGATACAAACATAGTTATTTTAAAATATATCCAAATCCCTGAACGGTTTCGATAATATCATCTCCAATTTTTTTACGAAGACGTGAGAGATGAACTTTTAATGATTCGGAAAACATGCTATTATCACCATGACTTCCCCAAACACTTTCATAGATATCAGTTGCCGTTTGCGTGCTCCCACGATGCGCCACAAAATACTCCATCAAACGATATTCAGTAGGGGAGAGGTTTAATATTGTTGTTCCACGACGAACCCATTTCTGAATAGTATTTATCGTGATATCGCCTATGCTTATCTCTGTTGTCTTATCGTGTGAATTTCGCCTTGTCAGTGCTCGAATACGTGCGAGTAATTCATCCATATCAAATGGTTTCGTAAGATAATCGTCAGCTCCTCGATCAAGTCCTTCTATACGAGATGTAATGGTAACTCGTGCTGTGAGCATCAAAATTGCTCCTTTATATTGTTCGTTTCTCATTTGCGTACAGAGATCTATTCCATCTCCATCAGGTAAGGAAAGATCGAGTATCACTAAATCATATATATGATCATGGAATAGATTACTAGCTTTATCTAAAGTACCTGCAATAGTAACATGATATAAAAGCTTGCGGAGAACTGTTGCAATATTCTCCGCAAGCTTTGTTGTATCTTCAATTAAAAGAATATTCATTATTCTTATATTATATCTTATCTACTATACCGAACCCCAAAAGAATCCGCTTGATTCATCTTTTTAAACTGTTTTCCAACTGTAGTGGAATTGATGTTTATTGTACCCTGATTATAGATGAAGGTTCGTTTCTCTTCTAACTTGGTGATCTGGCTCGAATACCCACCATTCGTACGTATATTGGCCTGTTGAACATCTTGATATAACAAATCTATCTTACTTTTTGCTTCTTTATTCTGAACCTTCTGAAGATCTAAATCGACGTTCCACAACGTGTCTGCAATATATCCATTCATAAAAGCATTATAAACAGCAATATCTGAAAGAGGATTGATCTCAGTCGATGTAATACCATCAAACATCAGAGGCAGTCGAATAGATTGTGTAATGCTTGTTTTTACATCATTGAAATATATTGTTAATTCTCCTGGTGAAAAACTCTGAGTAGAAACTTGCAAATCACGAGCTTGCACCTCAAAGATATAAGTTGAACTTTTTCCAGCAGTCAGATCATGAGGGAAAAAACGAATCGAATCTTTTAGTTCATATCCGATGCCTCTAATTACTTGCATGCTACCTAGATGAAACTCTACTTTTAAATCTTTTGCTACTGTATTACTCACTGAATCAAATTCTTTTGCAAATATATTTTCAGCATCATCGGGCCGTTCCATAAAATAATAATTACCATTGCCGGCTATAGCTACGCGCGTCATGATGTTTTCATCATAATCAACTCCAACTCCTATCGTTGAGACAGTGATATTACTTAATCGATAGTGTTCTACAAGATGAGCTAATCCGTCGGGTGATGATTCACCAACATTCGCTAATCCGTCGGAAAGCAAGATCACATGATGGAGTCGACCATTTGGAAAAATCGGTAATATATTTTTCATACCTTCTTCCAATCCGCCAACTAAATTGGTCATACTTCCAGACTGCACACGACTGACAGCACTTAAAAAGGATTCCTTATCAAAATTTCCCTTAAATACTGTTGCAACTTCTGAGTCATAGATTACAAGAGAAATATAATCCGAAGTACGTAATTGACTTGCAAGCATCTGTAATGATCGTTTAACTGAGTCTAATTTTTCTCCATTCATCGAACCACTTCGATCTATGACGATAGAGAGATCCATCGGTTGACGTTCTTTTAGTGGTTGAGGTGCAGTATCATTTCCTTTTAATGTTATCAACATATATGCTTTTCCATCTTTAGTTGAGATCATGGTATTCCCCAGTTGGACTGATGCTGATATACTGCCTTGCGTTACAGTAACGGGTTTTGTATTGCCACCTATCGTGTGAAATTGTTTCGGTAGTATCGGCACTCCCTGAACGGGAGGTAGGGGAGAGTGGTGTAATTGATGCAACAAGAGAGATATGCTCATATATGTCAATATAATCATTATTCCAGAACCTAATAAAAGGATCTGCCATGGCGGTTTTGATAATTTCTTCATAATAAATAGGAATTACTAATGACCTATTGTAAAAAAGAGGAGGTTACAAGCAGGTTACAGGGAAAGTATTTTTTCAAAATAGGAGAATGCCTAAGCCAGAAATCTTGTTAAATGAGCTCAAAAATACTTCTTGATAAATATTACTATAAGATATATAATTAACCCTTATATATGGTGCAGACTGCAGAAATAATTCAACGATTTGGGGGTGTGTGGTATGGATTACCAAAGGATCGAATAATCACGCCTATAGATCCGACCCTCGGAATTCAACGCAACTATAGTCACTTAGGACTACGAATGCGACTGTGGAAAGATGAAACTCAAGGGCGTGACTATCAAAAAATATTCGAATCTGCTACATCTCAATCACAGGAACATCCAGCACGCGCAAACGAATTTCTACCGTTAGCTTTTAAACCTTTTTTACAGTCACGACTCCATGATGTCTTAAATCCAGAAATCCAAACAGCATTGCTAGAAGGTTCTCTGAAATTATTTGATTGGGTTTCCAACTGGATGGATCCCATACATACAACAGCAGGAGAAGATCCCTATGTTCCTGAAGTTGGAACCGATTCCATAGATAGATCCGGATATGAACCCTCGCCACTGTACCACCACTTAAGCTAAATTTAACTCCCCTA
>JBAXPW010000055.1:0-9911 GCA_037132015.1 Candidatus Roizmanbacteria bacterium | reverse complement strand
AGGATGTTCTATTTAGCGTGTTAACTGGTACAGGGAACGGGGTGCGTATCCATATAATTTTTTACACTTTATCATCAAAAATTTATTTAGTTTAGAGTCCGAGTAAAATATACATCTTTAGCACTTGTTATTAGAGTTTAATAATCCTCAAAATTAGTCAATTATGAGGATTATTAATCCTTGAAATATGCTTATTTTGAGGATTTTACTTATTTTGATATTTCAAAATCTAGAAAATACATTTCTTATTTCCTCATACCTCACTCCATTTTTATAAATCCTCACTTGAAATATCGAAAAACTTTTCAAAAAATTTCATCAGTTTTCCGATAACACCTTCACGCTTTTGTGTCCGTTCTCCTGTTGGTGAAAATCGAGAAATGGGCGGAAGAATATTGGTAAGTGCAGTCCCTGTGGTTGCAATATTCCCATCACGGAAAGCATTGCGTATAAATGAATAAGTAGCCTCGCGGTCTAGGTTTTCTGCTGTAATAATACTGTCTAATTCTTCTATTTTCTTCTTTTGTACAAATTTCTGCCAGTCGTCATCAACTGTAGATTGCATATCAAGCGAAGCAATAAACTGCTCTATCAGATCTTTTTTATTTCGCAGTTCAATACTAGAATCAATCGCTTTGTTGATATCTACTAATATCTCCTTATTTTTCGAGTGATCACCATGATACTTCTTAATGAGGTTTAAAATATAGTCAATGTTTATTTCTACTTGCTTAATAAGCTCCATCTCAAACACAAGGTCATCATTGATATTTTCTTTATCCACATCTTTACCTTTTCGGAGTTCTTTGTAAAGATCAATATATGCGCTGTGATAATCTTGTATATCTCGATCAGAAAGTAATTTGTTTCCAGCAAATTCATCAAATGATGTTAATATATTTTGCATCCGTAATATCCCGCCATACAGTCGAATGAAATCTTTTTGATGCTGTTCTCCATGTATCCGCTCACCAATAGGAAATTGTTTTGATAGTTCGTCGATCATGTTTTTATACCCTCTCACTTCCTTGCCATCCGCTGAGTATCCGTTGTAATACTCATTATAGGTTTTGAGAAGCACAATTCCGCTCGCTTCTTTATCTCCAAAAAGAGCAATTGATTTATTTGTTGCTTCTTCAAGGTTGCGAAAGCAGACTATATTTCCAAACGTCTTTATACTATTGAGTATTCTATTTGTCCTTGAAAATGCTTGAAGAAGTCCATGTAGTTTGAGATTTTTATCTACCCAGAGCGTATTGAGTGTTGTTGCATCAAAACCTGTTAAAAACATATCGACCACTATTAAAAGATCAAGCTCACGATTCTTCATCCGTAACGAAATATCTTTATAGTAGTTCTGAAACTTATCAGATGAAGTATCATAGGAAGTTCCAAACATCACGTTATAATCTTTGATAGCTAGATCAAGAAAATCACGGGAGCTCTCACTCAATTTGCTGGTATCTTCCGGGTTTTCATCATTCATACCATTCTCGTCTTCATCTTCATTTACAGCATAACTATAGATGATTGCTACTTTGAGTCTTTGTGCATCGGGAAGTTCTGCAGATTGTCTCTTGAATTCTGTATAGTAATCTTTTGCCATTGGGATTGACTGGACGGCAAATATAGAATTAAAACCAGACAGGCGAATTTTTTGTTTAATCTCCTCTACTTTAGTTCTGTCTTGAGCTCCTACGACTTTACCAATGTTTGTTACTGCATTGTGAAGATATGATTTATCATTGCGTTTCGTTTTCTGATTGAAATGTTCACGAATATATTGGACAATATTTGCTCTGCGCTTTGGTTCTGAAAGTGCCTTCTCACGGTCAATATCGTTTACCTTTTTATCTTCAATATTCTCCGCTTCTTTAAAGGTAGAAAAATACTCTACCTTAAAAGGCAACACATTTTTATCTGCAATTGCATCAACGATTGTATAGGTGTGTAGCTTATCACCAAAGGCTTGTTCGGTGGTCTTGAGATCGATGCGTCCTCCAGATGAAGAGTTCACTGCAAATATCGGAGTACCTGTAAAACCGAAGATATGAAAGTTCTTAAATGCTTTGATTATTGCTGAATGCATATCACCAAATTGTGAACGATGACATTCATCAAAAATAAGTACGATATGACCATCGAAAATAGTATGTCCTGCATTTCGGCGGATAAAATGATCGAGCTTTTGAATCGTAGTGATTATGATATTGGCATTTGAATCTTCCAGCTGTCGTTTGAGAATAGCAGTACTGGTATTGCTATTTGCTGCTCCTTTTTCAAATTTATCGTATTCCCGCATTGTTTGATAATCTAGATCTTTTCGGTCCACCACAAACACTACTTTCTTTATGTATGGTAATTTACTTGCCAATAGTGCCGTCTTAAAACTGGTTAGGGTTTTTCCTGAACCTGTTGTATGCCATACATATCCACCTGCTTCGATGGTACCGAGTTTTTTGTAGTTTGTACTTACTTCAATTCGATTTAGGATCCGTTCAGTTGCAACGATCTGATAGGGTCGCATCACCAACAGATCACGATCTTTTGTAAAGACACAATATCGAGTGAGGATATTTAATAAGGTGTGTTTAGCAAAAAATGTACGTGCAAAATCCAGGAGGTCGGTTATGGGACGGTTTGTTGCATCAGCCCACCAGCTCGTAAATTCAAAACTATTACTTGAACGTTTGCCTTTTTTTATTGATCCTTCACAGGTTTCTTTTATGTGCCGTGAGCGTGTGGTATTACTAAAATATTTGCTATGTGTCCCGTTGGAGATTACAAAAATTTGTACGTAGTCAAATAGTCCATTTGATGCCCAAAAACTTTCACGCTGATACCGGTTGATCTGATTAAAGGCTTCCTGTATAGCTACTCCACGGCGTTTAAGTTCGATGTGTACCATTGGGAGTCCATTTACAAGGATGGTTACGTCATACCGATTGGCACGTTGGCCGTCTTCTGTCTCATATTGATTGATCACTTGTACTAAGTTATCATGAATATTTTTTTTATTGAGAAGAGTAATATTTTTAAACGTGCCGTCATCTCGGGTGAGAATCTTGATGGGGTCTTCCTGTATAATTGCTGTTTTTTCGATAAAACTTTGGTTTGAATTTGCAAGTTCACTCGTAAAAAATCGTTCCCATTCCTGATCTGTAAAAGTCAGCTCATTTAGTTTTTCGAGTTGTTTGCGTAGATTTTGGATAAGTTCAGTTTCTGTTTTGATTGTGATATATTCGTATGCTTGTGTTTTGAGTTGGTCTATAAAGGCTTGTTCTAGTTGGGCTTCGCTTTGATACGAGGTGCTTCTTTTGGCATCGGCAACATACTCAGCCATAACGGTACTATTTATGTTCTCAGCGACCATATTGTATATGATATCTTGATTATGTTTCATCTTCATTATTTAAACTTTCCTGCATGTATTCGTACACTGTTTTGATTACTTCCTTTACAATGTCTGAACAGTTTTTATACTCCAGATTCTCGAGTGCATTATCGCCAAATTGGCGTATTGGTTGTGCTATCAAAGCATGAATAAACGACTGTGTAGTCCCGCTAACTCCTGCAAAGTCCAAGATAACACCTTTACCCTCCGAGAGTGCAGGGATTATATGACGGATACGGAGTTGCTTTGCTTTGTCTTTATTCTCTGCAAAACTTCCTGTGTGTTTCTCTATAGTAATGGTTGCTTTTTTCATATGAATTTAGGTTGTTTATATTTTCTTTTTTTACGTTCACGAATAGCATTACTATATACTTCACGGATAGACGCAAGTAATTCTGTAAATTCTACATTATTATCTAATGATAAATCTATTGCAACCAGCGTCCCCTGAAAATAGGGAGCATCATTACGTTCAGAATGGCGATCATCATTCGGGTTTACCTGTAAACGGGGACGCTCTGTTCTTTTATCATGTAATAATAATTTGTATATTCCAGTTCCGCTGTAAATCATAAAATAGTTTCTAGCAACTTTTGCCATAGATTTAATAAAGAAAAGCCCTGCTCCAGCATTTTCTTCTGTACCACCTTCTTTGCGTGTAGTTCCTGATATACCCGGTGTAAGTGCCCATTTAATAGCATCAATATCTGTATCAGTATGAGATGGCCAAAATTGTAGAAAACTGCTTCGGATACCTATACCTGAGTCACATATTCCGATTCTGATGGTATTTGACTTTTTATAGTACTGGGCAGCTACAATTGCACCTTCTTTGGCCCTTGCATGTTCTAGTACATTGCGAATGAGTTCGCCTATTGTGTATTTAACTGCATCTGCTTTGTCTGCGGGTAGATGAAGAAGCGGGATCATATCTGAGATAAATTTAGACTGTTCCGTCGAATTCTTGATAATATGTATTGGAATAAAACGCCCTGCAGCTTCTTTTTTATTTATTTTGTATGGTGATTGTTGCGCTGTGTAGTTAAATAGCCCCATCCTGTCAAGGTACGATCCTGAGGAGGCAGTTAAATCGGCGAATTTTACGTGTGATTTCCCTACTTTTATTGCCAATGCGGTAATTAAGGTTAATACCGCAGGGTGTACATTGAGCCACTTTGGGTGGGAGTAGATAGTAAGCTGATCTGGCTCAGAAAAATCAAGACTGCTGATAAGCCGTTCAAAATTTCGTAAATAATCAGAAGTTGATAAAGTTATTTTCATACTATATTTTACCTGTCGGACGTGTTTTTGTCAAAACACGTTCTACAGGGAGATTTAAGGCTGATTTTACCTGTCGGACGTGTTTTTTTCAAAACACGCTCTACAGGGAGGTTTTTTCCTGAAATGATAACAGTTTATTGCGATAGTACTCATACTGTTGACGGCGTGCTTTGAGTTCGGCAGGTAAACCGATTGAGATGTCGTTTACCAATGCATCGAATTTATCGAGGATTGCAACAATGCGTTCTTGTTCAGCGAGAGGTGGGATGGGGATTTTGAAACTTTTCACTTTTCCATTTGTAATTGCTGGATAGCCTGCACCCTCTTGGTTATCTTCTAGGTACTTATAAAATCGTGGTGTTGTAAGTTGGAAAAATACAAACTTTGAAAGTACATCTTTTTCATTTGCTCTCAATACACAAAACCCCGTACTACAAATTTGATCAGAAAAGTCGTTAGTAATAAGTGTATATCTTTTTAGAGTTGGTCGAGTTGTTCCAAGAATAACGTCGCCAGCTTTCACAATCTGCTGTGCTCTACTCGGTGCGTTGGTTGAGTCAATTATTTTTACTTCAGAAATTTTGTTATTCTCTCTATTCACAGAAGATAAATCAATATACTTTAGCTTTTCACCTTGATGTTCTTTCCATTTGATATTATCAGTTTTTAGACAAACTTCACCTAACGTAGCCCACCGCACATCATCTCCAAACGTCAGGAGTTTTGTTCGATAAAATTCGTACTGCTTCTTTCTTGCTTCCAATTCTGCTTCCAATTCTGCTTCCAATTCTGCTTCCAATTCTGTAAAACTATCAAGAATAGTAACAATTTCCTGTTGAATGGGGAGGGGTGGGATGGGGATTTTGATTTCTAACATTTTGCCTTTGGTGAGCTTTGCACGTGTCCCACCAGTCAAATACGGGATGAAATTCATGCTTCTTAAATAATGGAACAAAAATCTATTATTTAATTTATCAAACCCTTTAACAACATGAACATGGTTGTTCGCCCAAAATTTTCCAGTAGCATACTGTATTGAATAATTTTCTAAGCTAGCAGATCCATCCTCAGCAATTAATACATAATCTCCATTATGAGTAAATCCCGCAACGTAACTTTGTACGTTGTTTGCACCATAATAAGGCGTTTCCCCAATAATACGTAGACTTGAAGCAACAGGTTTTCGCTTATTATCTGCAATTTCACACACCTCTCCCAACTCCCTAAACTCCACCCCATCAGGGCAGAGTTGGGCGATTAGTTTATCTAGTTTGGATTGATGATGAGTCATATTAGATTGGTTTTATTGGAAACTACCTTCTTCAAGCTCTTTTTCAATTTCATCAATACTTGGCAAGCTTGTCTGTAATTCTTTTGGCAAACTGTTCATAATTTGATCCTCCCATTCAGCCACACCGATAGGGTTAGTATGTCCCATAAGTGAGTACTCTACAACGGTTTTATTCTTTGTTTTCACAAGTAAAAGACCTATAGTTCTCTGATCGTCTTTGTGCCTTAATACATCATCAACAACATTCATATACATATTAAGTTTACTTAGATATTCTGGCTGAAATTCACCTATTTTAAGCTCAATAACAATATAACAGCGGAGTTCTAAATGGTAAAACAAAAGATCGAGATAAAAGTCTTCGTTCCCTAATTCGAGATGCACTTGTCTACCGACAAAAGCAAAACCTTGCCCAAGTTCCAACAGAAATGATTGGATATGATCAATAAGTTTTTGTTCAAGCTCTTTTTCTAATCTCAAATCTGCATTTCCTAAGAAGTCAAAAATATATGGATCCTTAAAAATCTGAGTTGCAAGATCCGACCTAGCGGGTGGTAAAGAATTAGGAAAATTATTTATACTTTTCCCTTCTCTTTTATAAACACCTGTCATGATCCAATGCTCCAAAACATCTTTACTCAAACCGTTTTGAACAACCTTAGAGGCGTACCAAAGCCTTTCTTCAGAATCCTCTAGTTTATCAAGCAGTGTAATATTACTTCTCCATGGTATTTGTGCAACGGTGCGTTGCACTATTTCTATATCTTTCCATTCTTTGGCAAATTTTTGCATATACTTTAGATTCCTTGAAGAAAAACCGTTCATACCAGGGAAAGCTTTTTGCAAATCAGAGGAAATAGTATCGATTACTTTTGCTCCCCAGCCAAATTTTTCCTGCCTGTTCAAGATTTCAGTACCTATTTCCCAATATAAGATAATCATCTCAACATTAGCAGAATTAACTATCTTCAGCTTCCTTTGATGGATCTGATTCTTTGCAAACTCAATAAAAGATTTATATTCTGGAGTAATTTTCAAACTTTTATCATCAATAGGAAAAATCACCTCATTTTTTTGTCTACCGAACGATTTTCTTATGTTTGTCATATTAGTTGGTTTTTAGCAAATTATTCAAACTATCAAAATCATTTTTTGCGTCAACCTCTGCACGTTCTAGTGCTTTCTTAAGTTCATTTTTTATTTTAGTTTCATTTGATGAATCTATCCATTCTTGCCACAATCTAACGATATCTTCTGTGAAATCTGGAATCATTGTATTTATATGTCTTCCGTTGATTACATTATTCGGCCTGTTACGTCCTGTTTTGATATGAAGAACATGGGTATGCAAGGCATTAATCCATGTTTTATACAGACGGACATCAAATTCGTAATTCGTAAATTGTGTTACTTTCGCATCATTTGTCGTATTTGCAGCAAAAAAGTTATAGAGATTCCTTACGTGAATATATGCAGAATCTTTGAAGTAGTTTACTACGTTTCCAAATTTGTTATTTTTATTTTTCTCATCATCATCATGACACTTACATAACTCACATAATTTTTTTGCTCCAAGTAACAGTCTTAGCTCATATGATAGATCTATGATAGATACCGAGTTTTCGATTTTTTCTTTTACAATCTGCCGTGCCCATTTGCGAAACTGCACAGCACGCTCATTTTCAACTTTAAACCCAATAGAAATAATTGTTTGAAGGTTGTAATGATCTACGCTCCGTTTTACAGTGCGTTCTCCTTCATTTTGAACTATTAAGTATTGCTTAATAGTTGCTGAATCCAATTCGCCATCCGCAATCAATCTATCTAAGTGCTGTCGAATAGCCGGTACAGATACTCCATACAGCTCTGCCATCATTTTTTGTGTTAGCCAAATATTTTCATCCTCATAACGCATTTCAATACTATCAGTGTTGTCACCTGTTGCAGCAGCAAAGGTTAGATACTCTGCGGTAGAGCTACGAATTGTTGGTTTATTCTTGGTGTCATTTTTATTCATATTGATATCTCTTTCAACAAATTCCTATTTTACCCGGTCTTTTTTCTTGAAACTGTTATATTGCCCCCATTTTATGAGCAAGTTTAGTATCTTCATCCTGCTCAGCAAGCCATTTGTCATAATCATCTGTACCTACTGGTTTGATCTTCTTTTTAGAAAGCTGTTCTAAAATCGGTTCTTTTGAATCGGTGTCCACAAAGGTTACACCAGTATTTTCTTCAAAAAACTTGATGACTTCATCTGCACCGAAAATAGATTTATCTTTCATATTTTTACTTTCCTCCCTCAATATCCTTTACAATCCCATCAATCGCAACACGCAACTCATTCTGCCTTGCAACGATTTTTTCAATTTTTGCATTTAGCTCGGTGATATCCACTATTTCTCTTGTATCTTCTTGCACTACATAGCTTGATACCGCAATGTTATAGTCGTTTTCGGCGATATTTTTATTGTTCACAACTTTTGCAAAGTATTCTTTGTCTGTTCTGTTGGTAAATGCCTCAAGTATTTTTGCACGGTTTTCGTCGGTCAATTTATTTTTATTGCCTCCGCGGACAAATTCGGCTGAGGCATCGATAAAGATGACGGCATTATCTTTTTTGCTTTTTTTAAGAACGATGATACAGGTTGCAATTGTTGTACCAAAGAAAAGGTCGGGTGGCAGTTGAATCACTGCATCAATGTAGTTATTATCTACCAGATATTTGCGGATCTTCTGCTCTGCCCCACCACGATACAGGACACCAGGAAACTCAACAATTGCAGCTGTACCACTGGTCGAAAGCCAGGCAAGCATATGCATGGTAAAGGCGAGGTCTGCTTTGCTCTTTGGAGCAAGCACACCTGCTGGTGAAAATCGTGGGTCGTTAATAAGGAGTGGGTTACTATCGCCTTCCCAGTTTATGGAGTATGGCGGATTGGAAACTATGGCATCAAACGGTTCATCATCCCAGTGTTTGGGATCGAGAAGTGTGTCGCCATATGCCACATCAAACTTATTGTAATTCACATCGTGAAGAAACATGTTAATTCTGCACAGATTGTAGGTGGTTAGGTTTATTTCCTGCCCATAAAACCCTTGTCGCACATTTTCTTTTCCTAGTACCTTGGCAAATTTGAGAAGGAGAGAACCAGAACCGCACGCAGGATCATATACCTTGTTAACTTCTGTTTTACCAACGGTTGTGATTTGTGCAAGCAGTTCACTCACTTCCTGTGGAGTATAAAACTCTCCCCCCGATTTACCTGCGTTTGAGGCATACATGGTCATAAGAAATTCATAAGCATCACCAAAGGCATCTATGGTGTTGTCTGCATAGTTTCCAAGACCAAGATCGCCGATTGCATCCATGAGTTTGGTTAGTTTTTGATTCCGTTTTTCAACGGTGCCACCTAACTTGTTAGAGTTTACGTCAATGTCATCGAATAGGCCTTTTAGATCGTCCTCACTACTTGAGCCTTTTGCTGAGTTTTCAATATTCCGAAAGGCTCTGGATATTGTTTCGTTGAGGTTGTGATCACTTTGGGCATGTTTACGAACATTTACAAAAAGTTCGGATGGAAGTATATAAAAACCTTTTTCTTTTACGGTATCGGCTCGACCAAATTCGGCCTCTTTGTCGGAGAGTCTGGAATAGTCAAAATCTTTTTTACCAGCACGATGTTCGTCAGCGTTAAGATAGTTGGTTAAGTTTTCACTAATAAAACGGTAAAAGAGCATGCCGAGAACGTACTGTTTAAAGTCCCAGCCATCAATACTACCTCTCAGATCATTTGCAATCTGCCAAATGGCACGATGAAGCTCTGTTCGTTCTTGTTCTTTGGTGTTATTATTGGAGGTTGGTTTAGTAGCCATTTAGATTTATGATTAAATTATTATACTATTACGATTGTTTCAGTACTTGATTATCTTAACATATTATAC
>JBAXPW010000054.1:0-9924 GCA_037132015.1 Candidatus Roizmanbacteria bacterium | reverse complement strand
TGAAAAAACAGATCTTTACGCCACAGGAATGATGTGGTATGCTATACTTACTGGCAAAGACCCAAGCACTACAATGCCAATTCCACTCATAAATAATAGAGCAATGTTAGAATCTGCATCTGATGCTAATGAAACACAACTTATAGCCGACCTCAACGCAAAAAGTATTGATGATAACACAATAAATATAATCAGGAGATGTATTACCTTCAATGAAGCGTCTCGTTTTTCCTCAGCAAAAGTTATGCTCGATGAAATACGAAATAACACACCCTTTGCTCCAAACTCTCAATTAGATAATTCTTATCAACAAATAAAATTTACAGGTAATCAAAGCAACGCTATTCGAATTTATACTCAAATGTTAATAGGAACTGTTACAGATGATCCAATGACTACGATAGATATGATGAAGAGATTAAAAAAATTGGAAACAGACTTCCCCGGTCAAGGAACTGACCGTGTACTATCATATTTAATAGAGTACGCATTATCTGCAACAATAAAGAATCCCAATAAACCATTTAATATAGAAGCTATTGATTACGCAATAAAAAGTTTATTTGAAAAACCTGACATAGATGGAATTGGTAAGATGCTTAGTTCAAATCCACTAAGTGAATTTCTAAAAAAATATCCAAACAATATAGGTTCCCTATTTAAAATTGCTAAAAGATATATGGATGACTCTCGGTTAAAGGCAATACTACAATTGAACCAAACAACCCCTAGCGATGTGTTTTTTCCCTCACTTTGTCATATATCGAATTATTGCTATAATAGTTCAACTCCCGCAACCCTACCAATACCTCAGGATCAAGTTAATATGCTCCTTGATCTTTGGTCATCAAGAGTGATTTCTTGTATAGAATATCAATCTTATAGAGACCAACTAAGGTATATGACAAATATAATTACAACCTATGTTAATCAACAGAAAGTTCAGGGTACTACTTCAGAAGTTAGTCGCATTATAATATACTTACGTTCTCTAAAAATGCAACTATTACAGAATGTTTATCCTTATTCTGATCCTAGAAAGTCTATAAGTCGGAGTTATAATACAGAGTTGCAGTTGATTATAGATCGGCTTAGTTAGGCAGACCCACTCCTCACTATTTTCCTATTCATTACTCATCCACTTACCTAACTATTTATTGCGCCGAATCGGATGGTAAGTCATAATTATTCATATACCTCTCCGGTGAAGTTTTTGGAAGTTAAAATTCCCTTCTGTTTATCAAAAACAAGATACTCACACTCTATATCATCAGGAATAGCTACTCCAAGATAGAGGCATTTATTCAGAGCATCAGCATCGACTGTTTTTTTTGCCCGCACCCATGTCGCAAAAATATTGTGTGGAGACTCCTTTATAGCAGGATTAATGATATGATGAAATGATCCCCAGTTTCTTCTATTTCCAGAAGAGCCACAGATCGATTCATTCCGTATCTCAACAACGCCGATAACCTTAGTCGCATCCTGTGGGTGTTCAAGTCCGACCCGTAACATTTCTTCATCATCCGTCGCATAATACATATCACCGCCTGCATTTACACAAAACTTTTTCACCTTTTGAACTTTCAAATAATCACTGACTTTATCAACTAAATAACCCTTTCCCAATCCGCCAAAATCAATCATAACAGAGATAGTTATTTCTATATGATTATCATCAAATATTCTTATTGCGTCAGTAAAATTTGGAAGAGGAGAGAGGTCGCGCGATTTAAACGAATAATCTTTATCATATCCTGCTTCTGAAAGATGTTGACCAATAAGTGGGGTGCATAATCCGCTAGATAATACGTAGTATTTTTTATAGAGTAACAAAAGTTCAACACATTCTTCTGAAACATTAAAAACACCCGTTGTGTTGGATAGTTTGCAAAGTAGTGAGTCCTCCTTAAATCTCGAATACGTATTTTCAAAATCTGATACTATATTTTGAATAGTATCACTATGATATGCAAATATATCCTGAGAAATTTCATCCCAAATATCTATCTTCCAATGCGTCCCAATCCCAATAAATAAAATTGATTGCTTTTGAGTTGAGTTCATAGAACTTTCTTATCCCTTTGCTTGTACCTTGATCTTATCTATTGCATCGTTAAATCCAATTGTAGTCAATGAGGCACCAGAAATAGCATCGAGTTTGACTTCATCAAGAGATTTTCCAATAACAAGAGATTTGTATGATTCTGAAAAAACTTGTTGGTATCTTAGAGATTTTTTATCAGTTGCTTTAGGAGTAATGTCTGTAGATTCTATTTTTCCAGACTTTAATATTACGGATACACTCATGTCTTCTGGTCCAGAAGGAGCTGTATACAATCCTGAAACCACATATGTGCCATCTTTATAAGCACTTGCGGGTTGTGGCGGTACATTACTTGAGGGTATAACTTGATTGGGAACTTCAGTATTTGTTGGTTGAACTTCTACAACAACAGTTTTTGATGGAGTTGCTTCTTGTGATTGACTAAATCCTTTTGAAAAATAAAAACCCACAACAACAACCGAAATAATTGCAAAACTTAGAATGCCAATGGCTACTTGTTTATTCATAAAAAATATTTTTTAATTTTAATAACTTTATAAACTATCTTCCTATTCTTTCCACTTTTTTATAGTACCATCATTTCCTGAAGTTGCGCTGAAAATTTTAACAATACCATCACGACCTATAGCAATAATATTATACTCTTTGTCTTTTTTGCTAATTTGCATTGTAACATACATTATGCGTTCTTTATTATAAAAATCAAAAAAGGGATTAATAATCTTCGTTCGAATTTCCGCTTGTTGTTTCTCATCAATTTTACTTGATGAATCAAAAACAACAATAGGAACAGCAATATCCTTACTTGATGATGAATTGGGATCTTTGATACTTCGTAATGAGTTATATACCAAGCACCTATCAGGAAGTTGCGCTTCCATTTCTATCGCAATCTGATCCTTCATTTCTTGTTCATATTTAATAAAATATCGTGATTGAATGAAGGCGCCGAGCATCAACCCCATAAACAACATCACAACATATAATAAATAGCCTATAAATCTGATAATATAACTCTCCTTAGAAAATAAATGCAATAACCACATGATTCATTATATAAACTTTGAGAACGAATGTCATTCAATTCTAAGTTGTAATTTACCCCTCAATTGATATACAATATGCTCAACCTTCAGGGTTTTGTGAAATTCAAAATCGGTGGTATAGCCCACGAGCTGAAATATCAATCAAATATTAAAGCATGATCAGGTGATTCGTAAAGACATTCCTGAGCCGACGGTATGATTGCTTTTAGAAATGCAATAAAAGTCCGGATGGAAGAAAGGTTCTTCTTATATAGCCATTTTGTATGGTTTATATTTTTTACCCCTGAAGTTTTTATAAATTTATCACGATTATGATTCAATCATCACAAAAAACCCGTGAGTACGCAATCTTTGCCACCTTATCAGCATTTTCAGCAGTATTTCAACTGTTCCATGTTGGGTTTCAAACTCAATGGGGAATGTGGATAGATATTGTTGGCGTTTCATGGATCGTTGCATTTTTCCTCTTTGGCATACGTGGAGGCCTCATTGTTGCAACAGTTGGATCAATCATCATCACGATTATTGCACCTGATACATGGCTCGGTGCGCTCGCCAAATTTTTGGCAACCGTTCCGATGATTCTTATTCCATTCTTCTTACTCTCAATTTCTAAAAAAAAGATTGAAAACCTTCGAAACATTCCTCTTATGATTATTTCAATCATACTTGCAATACTTCTAAGAGGAGTTATTATGTTTTGTTATAATTATTTTTTTGCACTTCATATTTGGATTCCGGGGAAAACAACAGAACAATTGCTCGCTATATTCCCTTGGTATATTATTGTTGGAGTGAATGCCGTTCAAGGAATTCTTGAAGTTGTTCTTGCATGGGTTTTAGTTTTTAAGTTTAAATTATCCCGTTTTGCACGTTGGGAAGAATCAAAATGAAACAAGGAATATTTCTCAATAATATAACGTATCGATATCACAAAAATCATGACATATTAAAGAATATAACTCTAACAATTCATCAAGGTGAATTTATATGTATATTGGGAAAAAATGGATCAGGAAAAACAACACTTGGATACTGTCTCAACGGCATAATTCCTCATTCTTTCGCTGGAAAACTTGACGGTTCTATCACAATCAATGGGGAAGAAACCAAACAAAGTTCAATAGGTGAAATAGCAAAAACAATCGGTACCATCGCTCAAGATCCCGACCTTATGTTATTTAACATGACAGTTTATGAAGAAATTGCTTTTGGAATAAATAATTTAGAATTAGACAATGTTGAAGAACGAATAAGAGAAGCACTTCATCAAGTTGGACTCACAGGATTTGAAAAACGCGATCCTAATACTCTTTCAGAGGGTCAAAAACAACTACTTTGTATCGCTTGCACACTTGCTATGGGAACGGAAATATTACTGTTGGATGAACCTATTTCACATCTCGATTACATAAATGGAATACAAGTATATGAATTGTTGAAACAATTACACAAAGATGGAAAAACAATCATCATTATTGAACATGAAACAGATGTGGTTTGGGACTATGCAGAGCGCGTATTGATAATAGAGGAGGGGAGTATAGTAGCAGATGGAAAAGCACAAGAAATACTTCAACAACATGAGATGTTAAAACAATATGGTATTAAACCAACATATAAATCGCATGCAAAATAAATTGGAGAACCAGATACGAATTACTCAACTCAAACTTCTGAGTATTTTTATCCTGAGTAATTTTCTCATATTTTATCGAAACGCACTTGAAGTTAATGTATATATTTGCTTATTTATACTTATTGTGATGGCAATAAAAAAATTACTATTCCCATTTTTTCAATGGATAAGGGGACTATTTTTTGTTTTTCTTCTCACTATTTTGATCCAATCGTTTACATTTCAAGGATTTGGCTTTCGTATTGAAGGGATGATTATAGGACTATTAACATCACTTCGTATTCTCACGCTCTCAAGTATTGTATTTTATTTCTTACAAACAACACCCCTTCGATTACTCGCAAAATCACTTTTTTTTCTTCCAAAATCATTCCAATTTATTCTCACATTAAGTATGGGAATGGTGCCAACGCTCATTGAGGAATTTCAACATATCTCAATTGCGCAACAGACTCGCGGACATAAAAAAAGTTGGAACATCATATATACATATGTCCCAATATTACTTCCTTTTTTCACACGCAGTATTATACGATCAGAAAAACTCGCAATAGCACTACAGACGAGAGGGGCGAATATATAATTGAGAATGACCCGCCGATTCGGCCGAATAAATAATAAGGTAAGTAGTTGAGTAATGAATAGGAACAATGAAAATTCCCCTCTAGAGAGAGGTCGCTGAACATAGTGAAGCGGGGGTGTTTAGCGAAAGAATTTTCATACTTTATAACTTTATAAACTTTATGAACTTTATAACTCTTTTCCTCAATCTTTAATTTTTAATCTTTAGTCCTTCATCAGTATCGTATCTTTTTCCCTTTGCCCTTTTATTTTTACCCTCTCTTTATAACTTTATAAGCCATGGATCCTGAATCCCTACGTTCCTCACCCTATTCGGGTATAAACAGGGTAAACAAGTTCAGGATGACAGCACATTTCAACTTTCGACTTTAGACTTTCGACTTTAGACTTGCGACTTTTGACTTTTACCTCCATTCCCTTTATCCTTAATACATGTCCAATTTTGAACACATATTAAGCGATCCGTCACTCGTCATCGTATTTGCATACGCACCTGCAGGATTGGGTCATCTTCGTGTAACAAATGCACTCTATCGTGGATTACCAGAAGAGACACATCCACTCCTCCTCGGAGCAGATGATCATACTGTAGAATTTATCCATCGAATGATGAGTAATAGTCGTCTCACACGAAGTATCATGACGTGGAGTCAAAAAGGATGGGCAGAGAAAATAGTTGCATTTTTTTACGGAAAATTATTTGTTGAGGCACATCTCAATGTGCTTTATGAACAATTATCCGCGGTACTTGAACAACAAATAGAAGTACCAAAAACTGTCCTTGTAATAGCAACTCATTTTGGTTTAGCACATCAACTCGGCGCAATTAAACAAAAATTTGCGAAAGAAAAAAATGTACGAATCATCCTCGTATTACAAGTTACAGACGATAGCCCTCAAGCATTGTGGTATGTGCCAACAGCAGATCTTATATTTGTTCCTAGTTTTCAAACCAGATCTGATCTGATACGATTTGGAAAAAAATATCACCTTCCCGAAGTTCCAATAGACGTAATCTCATATCCCGTTAGCCCACGTTTAACTGAAAAATTATCACCTACTAATTTTGAAGAAAAAATTCATCAACTTGAAGCAACATCGAGAAATGCAGTCAATATCGTATTTCCCATCTCAGGGGCAGCTGTCGGACTTAATTTTTATACTACTCTTATTGACACGCTCCATCAACAATCCCGAAGATTTAAACCCTTTGTCATATGCAAAACAACAGACTACACCCAAAATTTTATATTAGACATGATAGATAGACCTAATGTTAAGTTAATCCTCTCAAAACATGGCCGAGAAATTGTACAAAAATACGAAGATATTTATAATGAATACATCATATCTCTTGAAGTTACCAAACCAAGTGAGCAAGCATTTAAATCTTTGTTGCGACCTGAAGATAGGGGAGGTTCAATTATTCTTTTTGCCGAACCAGTGGGACGTCAGGAGTTTGATAATCTCAACTTTTTGCGACGCCATCTTCTCATTCCGCAAGTTCATGATAGAAACGAATTATGGAGAGTTGCTCATCAAGAACTAATGACGGGGCATGATACACAATTAAATCTACGAGATTCAATAGAAAACTGGCGAGGACTTGAATTACCTCATCATGCTATAGAAGCTGGAACATTTATCAACTGGGCACTAAAAAAAGGATTGCTTCAAAAAATGATAAAACACTATAAAAAAGGTGTGAGTGGTATTCATTCTCAAGAAACCAACTCTCATGGAGTTCACGATTTTTGGGAAAAAGTGGCACAATTTGTTTCAAAATAAGGTATTATAATAGTATATGTGGTACACAAGAAAAAGAAGATTTTTAAAAAGTAATTTTTTTCTCTTTGTGATGCTTGGATGGTTTGCATTGACCGCATTGTTTTTTTCATCAGTTACAAACAAACCTCAATCACTTCCAACTCAAGCGTCAACGAGTAATTCATGTAACGCATATATTCTCAACTCACCAGATATTCATCCAAAAGGTCCCCAACCGTATGTCAAAGATACGCCCGGATTTTTATTTTTCAAATCTGTTCAAGATAAACTCGGATATAAATGGCAAATATATGGAGATAAATCCTGTACTGATGGGACAAATAGCCCAAGTGGTGGTCAGAAAGAATGCGCCTCTGCGCTTGGAGTTCCTCAAGCCGATGCATGGTGTTTTGGATTTGGTGCTGAGAATGAAGAGACTCGTTGTATGAAAAATTTGGGACCTGATACTTCGTGTGATGGAACACAAACAAATCCTAGTACGACGTCTACCCCCATATCAACGACTCCAAGACCCTCAAGCCCTCCTAGTGCTTGTCAGGAAGGTCCAAATTTTGATATTGCAACTCACTATTGGAAAACAGATTGTTCAAAAACCTGTAGTAAAAATGGTAGTACCGGTAGCATGGGACAAGGAAATGCATTTAGCGCTGTAACTGCTTCAACGGAAACGGCGGGAAATTGTAATAAATCCATAGAACCTGATGCAGTTGATGTACTTTGTTATACTTTTAGTAGTGGTAATTACTGTGCGTATAAATTTAAAAAAACAGGAGTAGGAACTTCTTCAAATGGAACAGGTGGATATACCATTCCTACGCCTCCTGATGTTGGAGGAACTGCCACCAATTCACAAAATGGAGATGCATTAAATGCTGATTCTATAACTAGTAGTTTTGTAGCTAATATTACATCTGTTTGTGGATCAAATGTAAATAGCAATTCCCGTGATTGTATCCCAAAAATTAAGGTACCTGTACGTCAAGAACTTGGGAGTATTGTTCATCATGATTTTACTGAATCAATTGATGGAGCAGGAGGAGTAGTACAATGCGTATATTTTGCAAAAAATTTATTTATGCTTATTCACGGTTGCATGCCTTACACGAGCTCAAACAGTTGTACGCATGATAATTCTGTTAAAAATGCTAAAGATTATGCTGATACCGCAAACTTTAGCTACGTTAATGCTGATTTCATTCCACCTTCAACCAAACCAATACTTGGAGATTTTCCTATTTTTGCCTCCAATCATGTAGGTATTGTAGGTCATATAAGTACAACTGGAAAATCATTTCTATTAGGTGAAGGTAATCGAGATGGAAATGGAAAAGTTACATATGATAGAGTTATTATGATGAACGATCCTGATATTATGGGTTATCTAAGATTTAAAAAAATATAATGAAAACACGCATTTTATTTATTACCAGTATTATTATTTTGGTCTTTATTGGACTTATTCTAATTCTTCAAAATCAATCACCAAAAAAAGAAGAAATAAATACCATCCCAACTAAATATATATCAGAACAAATTATTCCTACAAAATTTATTCCCATTCAACAAATACCTTTTGTATCAACAGAACCTCCACTCAATGCAAAAGATGTTAATCTTTCACAGATTGTCAAAATCCAAATAGATTCTAAAATTAATATTCATGAATTATCCCTTGTTGTTGTTCCAATGACATTATTTTCACGAACAGATAAAAACCAGACCATCATATTAAAACCGAACACTATATGGAGACCATCATCAAAATATGCGATTATGTTTAATCAAAAATCAAATAATACATTTTCAAATATTTACTATTTTTCAACAATCGGAGGCACTCCCACACCATATACCATTCCTCCACAAAATACAGTAAAAATAAATCAAGAATTTGCTCTCAAAAATGCTCCCGATGTGTTTTTACATAACCTAGTTCCCTTTGAAAATACCTATTTTAAAATTACCGTCCATGATAATGAATCAAAAAATCCAACATATGATTTTTTTTTCACCATCACCAAAAAACAGGGGAGTGGGGAAGAAGTAAAAAAGGCAGTGCATGATTGGCTCATCTCGCAAGGAATGAACGAAACTCAGATCTCAAAACTTGATATACGATACTCACCCTAACAACTATGACAAAAACAGACCTCATGAGACAGATTCGTGATGAACTATTTAATCTCAAAGAATCACCATTATATGAATATCGCACATCAAATAATTATGTTCCCGTCATAGGGGAGGGAAGCCATGACGCACACATTATCTTCATAGGTGAAGCACCAGGAGAAAACGAAGCAAAACAAGGAAAGCCATTTTGTGGAGCATCAGGAAGAATCTTAGATGAGATGATGAAATCAATCGGTCTCGAACGAAAAGATGTGTATGTTACCAATATTGTGAAAGATAGACCGCCTGAAAACCGTGATCCCAAACCAGACGAACTCAATCTCTATTCGCCATTTTTAGTTCGTCAGATTGAGATCATCAAACCAAAAGTCATCGCAACACTCGGTCGTTTTTCAATGACATTTGTTCTTGAACTCTATAACATACCGGAATACACTCAAACAATCAGCCAAAATCATGGAAGACTGTTATCAGCAAAAACAGGATACGGAGAAGTCAAAATTATTCCGTTATATCATCCTGCAGTCGCGCTCTATAAAGCAAGTACAAAAAAACAACTCCTCGCCGATTTTCAAATACTTAAAGGGTTTATATATTAAACTCTTTATCAAGACATAAAAACTACACACACTTGCTTTCAACATTTTAACCTGCTATACTATTCTACT
>JBAXPW010000053.1:0-10297 GCA_037132015.1 Candidatus Roizmanbacteria bacterium | reverse complement strand
CGAAGTTTTTAACAGTTTCCTTACTAGCTGTTCGGATTCGACTTAGAATTCAGCTAATTACTATTTACCATACCCATACGTTATAATACAGGATGATAAATAATATAAAAATAACAATCAAAGATCCCTCTAAAGAAATGTTTGACGTGCTAGATGAGAATGGAAAACCAACAGGTCAAATAAAATCACGCACTGATGTTCATCATGATGGAAATTGGCACAAAAGTATTTTTATTTGTATCATAAATTCAAAAAATGAAATCCTTATTCAAAAAAGATCAAAAAATAAGGATTTTAATCCAAATATGTGGGATATCTCCGTAGCAGGACATGTTTCTACTGGAGACACAAGCATTGAATCTGCAATACGAGAACTACATGAAGAGCTCGGAATAGTTGAAAATGAAAGTTCATTAGAATTTCTTTTTATGATAAAAAAGTTGGATACAAGAAATAGAAATGGAATACGAGACAATGAATTTTGCGATATGTATCTTTGTCGATATAATTTTGATATATCAGATATTATTTTGCAAAAAGAAGAAGTTTCAGAAGTCAATTCTATATTATTAACAGAATTTGAAAAAAATATATTAGTACAAAAAGAAGGATATCTTATTCATTCATTTTATCCACAATTATTTGAAGTTCTTCATCAGAAATTTTTCTAAATATATGATACAAGCAGTAATTTTCGATATGGACGGTTTGTTGATTGATTCTGAACCTTTATGGCATCTGGCGGAGATTCAATCATTTGGCGAAGTTGGCATTCATTTATCCCCCGAAATGTGCCTTGAAACTACCGGTTTACGAATAGATGAAACAATTAAACATTGGCAAAACAAATTTCCTGCCTGTTCTATTGATAGAGGTATTATAGAGCAAAAAATTCATGTGAATGTCATTAAACAAATAGAATCAAACGGGGTGGCAAAACCAGGAACAAATCATATCCTTTCTTTTTTTCATTATATGAAAATACCATGTGCGATAGCATCATCTTCACATTTAAAACTTATTGAGGTGGTTATTAAAAGACTGGAAATACAATCATATATGCAAATTGTTCATTCTGCTGAACACGAGACATATGGCAAACCCCATCCTGCAGTATATATTTCAACAGCAAGAAAACTACATATTCCTCCAGAAAATTGTCTTGCTTTTGAAGACTCTATAAACGGTATTCTATCTGCAAAATCAGCCAAAATGAAATGTGTTGCAATACCAGAACTAAACAATCATACTGATAAAAGACTTGGAATTGCAGATCGCGTATTATCATCTCTTGAAGATTTTAATATGACAACATGGACTGAATTACAAAATAGTTAAACAACAAAATATGCATTGTCTCACACATACATTATCATCTTTTTATGAGCGGGTTTTTAATGAAAAATTTATTCAGCAATTCAAAAATTGCATTATTTTAATAGGAATAATAGCGCTTATAGCCCATCTCATTCTCATTGCTATAAATCGCAACTTTTCAGGGATTCCTGATATTTTAAAAATTAAAGACGCATATTATCTTTCAGCAATTCACACACCCTTTAGTTTCATTCTATTTTTTGAAGTCTTTTTACTCATAGTCTCAATACCAAAATCACTCACAATTTCAATCGCGAAACAATACGAAATTGTTTCACTCATAATAATTCGAAATGTGTTTAAGGATATTGGGGCTCTTGAATCAGCTACAAATTGGTCGTCTGAAATTTATAATAAACTTTCGCCAGTGCTTCTCGATCTCGCTGGTGGAATTATCATGTTTTTTTTAGTAACACTCTTTCATCGAATAATTCATAAGAACTTTATTCACAAAACCGACAAACGGATCAATCATTATGTAGAAATTAAAAAAAGTATATCGCTATTTCTTTGTTTTCTTCTATTTTTCATGGCGTTATATAGTGGTTTGCAATGGATTTCTCATATCACATCAGGAATTAACTTTACTGGAATTTATTTTTATGACGGGTTATTTACCGTAATGATATTTGCAGATGTCCTAATTCTGCTATTTTCTCTCATTTATATCTCTGATTACGAATTGGTCTTTCGGGATGCAGGTTTTATCATCTCCACTATTCTGATTCGATTTTCACTTACTACTCCTCGCCCTTATGATATCGTACTTGGTATTGGGGCGATGATATGCGGTATTCTCATATTATTGATATATAACTATTTTTCATTTATTCATTATGGCTTGGATCAAGAAGATTAGCACCTTTATTATATATGCAGAAACAGTTTTATTATGGATTAATTTGGATTGTAGTTATTATCAGCGAGTTGTATGTTTTTAATCACGGATGGGGTGAACATTTTTTGATTGTTCTTATACCTTTACTTCTTGGATTTATCATCACCGATCTTATCAAATTACGTAAAAATAATGAAAATAAATCGACTAAAAAATGATATAAGCTTACTTCCTCCAAAGGCAAAACGAGTCTTTCAGGGAGAAATTTTTGATATATATCAATGGGATCAACTAATGTTTGATGGGACAACAGCATTATTTGAAAAAATAGTACGAGCTGATACGGTAACTATTATTCCTATAATCGAAAATAAAATACTCATTCAATATCAAGAGCAACCCTATCATCATACATTTATATCTCTTCCCGGGGGGAGAGTTGATCAAAATGAAGATGTGCTTACAGCATCAAAACGTGAGCTAATTGAAGAAACAGGATATAAGGCAAACGAATGGATATCTTTAATGAAAACTCAACCATTTAACAAAATGATCTGGAAAATGCATTATTATATAGCTCGTGATTGTATAAGAACTAATCTACAACACCTTGATTCAGGGGAAAAAATAGAAAATAGACTTATATCTTTTGATGAATTTCTACTTTTGTCAGAAAATGAACTATTTCGTGATAAGGAATTAGCACGATACATATTACAAATCAGATTACATCCTGAAAAATTAGAGACTTTCAAAAAACTTCTGTTCAAATAATATTTCTCTAAGGTAAATAAACCTCTTGAAATAAACTATCTACATTATAAGATGAGCCAAGAAAATACTGCGCAAGTTTTTTGTAATGATCATCAAGATCGGTAAAATAATACTCTCTTGTACTATTTTTTGATAGTAAATTTTCTATTTCATTGTGTCGCTTTAGATATTCATCAAGTTTAGTAGCTACTACTTCCCCTTCTGAAATCACTTTTACTTTCTGTCCAACTATTTCTTTTATATACAATTCTATGAGTTCATAATGGGTACATCCAAGAATAATTGCCTCAATATTCTTACCAATCAGAGGTTGAAGATATCTTTTTAATACATGAAATATTTCTTCACGATCAATAGCACCTTCTTCAATCATTGGAACCAATAGTGGACATGCTTGCTGATATACCTCAATATGTGGATTTATTTTACCAATTTCTTTTGGAAAACATTCGGATGAAATTGTGAGAGTTGTTCCAATAATACCTATTCGTTTAGCTCCTAACTCTACAGCAGTCTCTACTGCAGGACGAACTACTCCTAATACTCTTCTATCAGAATATATATTTTTTAGATACACCTGTTGAATAGGGCGTAATCCTACAGCAGTTGCTGTATTGCAAGCTAGAATAATTAATTGAGATTGTTCTTTGAACAAAAAGCTCACAGCTTCTTCTACATATTGCGCAACAATATGTTCAGAACGATTGCCATATGGTACCCGAGCATTATCACCTAGATACACATAATCATATTGTGGCAATCGATTGACTATCTTATTTAAAATCGCCAATCCACCAACACCAGAATCAAATATACCAATCTTCATACATATATTATATACGTTATGATTCCTGAATGATAACTTTTTATTTTATGTATAATATAAGATTCGTTATGAACCACATATCTAAATTCCTCATCTTCATTTCCAGCTTATTATTAGGAATTGTAGCGACAATCCTATACTTTGATTTTTTTGTTTCCAATACAATTATTTCTCCTATCGGAATATCGTTCCAAAAAAAAGATATCTCTCTCGAAAAATATTCTTTTCCAAACCTTCATAAACGAACAGTCGATCGAAACAAAATTACCATTGGTAAAGAAATAATAAAAACTACTGATTATCAATCATTTATGTATTATTTTAAAAGCGATGGAAAAAAAATAAGTGGACTTATGAATATACCATCCAAACCCGGGACATATCCAATCATCATCCTATTTCGAGGATTTGTTGATAAATCAATATATCTACCGGGGGTAGGATCTTCTCATGTTGGTCAAGTGCTCGTAAAAAATGGGTATATCACACTTGCTCCAGATTTTTTAGGATATGGCGAGTCAGATATGCCATCTAATAAATCAATAGAGGAACGATTCCAAACGTATACCACAGCACAAGATCTTGTTACATCTATAACATCTTTAAACGATGCACTTCAAAACGTGTCTGCAGTTAAAGCAGATGTACAAAAACTTGGAATATGGGGACATAGCAATGGTGGTCATATTGCACTTGCAACTCTCACAAGTACTGGAAAGAAAATTCCAACAGTATTATGGGCGCCTGTTTCAAAACCTTTTCCTTACTCAATACTCTTTTTTACCGATGAATTCGATGATGGAGGAAAAGCATTACGAAAGGTAGTAGCTGATTTTGAATCAACATACGATGTAAATCCATTCACATTTACCAACTATATAGATTGGATAAAGGCACCAATACAACTTAATCAAGGTGGACTTGATGATGCAGTACCCATTCGCTGGTCAAATACGCTATATAAAGAGCTCCTAAATAAAAGAATTGATGTAGAATATTATACCTATCCAAATGCTGATCACAATCTAGCTCCTGATGGATGGAATATTGCGGTTGACCGCATGCTTGAATTTTTTAAAAATCGATTATGAAAGTAAAATACAATGTAACTATTTTTTTTTCAATATTTTTCTTACTTATTATAATAGGAATACTCTATCGCATATATATTTTAGGAAAAATAAATAGTTACTATCATGCTGGATTTCAGGTATATTTCAGAAACATTAAGCAAGATATTACAGGTTTAGATTTTATGACACAACCATTGTGTGAACAAAAATCAAATATAATAGATAAATTTCCAGCACATTTATATTCACAATACAGTGGTATTGTGCACATTCATAAACCGGGAATCGTATGGAAAGAACTTTTCCAAAGAATGAAAATTCAAATACCATCAAATAACATAACCTTAATTGGTTATATAAATGGAGAAAAATCTCCTAACATGATAGAAGAGCCTATACGTCCTTATGATAGTATAGTAATTTTTTTAGATCATACGGATACTGCAAAACAGGAAGAGCTTGTTAAAAAGCGGATATCAAAAAAGCAAATTTTAGATATTGAAAAATTAAATCAAAAGTGCTTTATTAAATAGTTAGAATATGAAAAATCAACAACAAACAACTCTTTATGTAAAAGGTATGCATTGCCCAAGTTGTGATGTTTTTATTAAAGATACATTAAATGAATGTAAAAATATTATTAATACCCGAGCTAATTATAAATCAAATGAGGTAACTATCACCCATAAAGGTTCCCTTGATATCAATGAATTAAATAAATCCATCAATGAATTTGGGTATACTATTCTAGATAAAAAACCAATCTCCAAAGAACCATTATCTAAAATATTATTTGATACAGGAGCAATAGCTGGTATTTTATTTATTATATATTTCTTTATACAAGAACTTCATCTCATTCCATCTTTTGAAGCCAGTGTCAGCCTATCATTAGGAGCTATATTTGCGCTTGGTCTTGTCGCCTCTACATCAACATGTATGGCAACTTCAGGAGCATTATATTTAGCTACAATTGGTAAGTTACATGATAAAAATTCTCAACAATCTACTCATATTCATTCTCTATCATTTGTACTCGGAAGATTAATATCTTATTCATTCTTTGGATTTGTTCTTGGAATGCTCGGAAAAGGTCTAACTATGAATCTAGGAATAACTATTATTACAAATATTATTATTGGAATTGCCATGATATTTGTTGCACTAGATATGCTAAAAATTATTTCTTTCAACACCTTCATACCACAAAATTATTCAAAAGGATTATTTGTTCGATTAAAATCTCAGCTTCTTAGATCACCAAAAAAAAGTGCATTTTTACTTGGAGCAATTACATACCTTTTACCATGTGGTTTTACACAATCAATTCAGTTATATGCTATTGGTCTTGCCAACCCTTTACAAAGTGCACTCACAATGTTCATTTTTGCACTTGGAACAATCCCAGCTTTGGTCTCTATTGGATACATTCATACATTTGCAAAATCGAGTTGGTTTCCCATCATATCAAAAGTAATTGCAGTTTTTATACTTATTGTTGGTTTCTATCACTTACAAATAGTATACACAACATCAGGAATAGCAGATAAATTTATCTCATCTCCAGAGCAGCTAGCACAAACAACAACAGCAACAATAGAGGGAGGAAAACAAATCTTACGCATGAATGTCAATTCATCAGGTTATGAACCAAATCAATTTACCATCAAAAATGGCGTTCCTGTAAAATGGATTATTACTGGTGAAAACGTTTTTGGTTGTCAGGCTTCATTTTCCGTACCTCAGATGGGGATACAAAAAATTATTCAAAAAGGTGAAAATATTATAGAATTTACTCCAAAAGATAGAGGCGTAATTAGTTTTAGTTGCACTATGGGAATGTATAACGGATCAATACATGTTATTTAGAATAAATATATGAAAGTCGCAATTGGATCAACAAATCCCTCAAAAATTGAAGCAGTGCGTCTAAGTTTTTCTTCAGTATGGCCAGAAATTTCATTTGGATTTGAGGCAGTTCAAGTAAATTCTGATGTGCCTGCTCAACCAATGAATTGGGAAGAAACGTTACAAGGAGCTATCAATCGTGCCAAAAAATCAATTCAATTAACAAAAGCAGATTATGGTGTAGGCCTTGAAGGAGGAATGCAGTCTTTTGGTGATGTATGGTTAAGTGCGGGTTGGATGGTAGTAATAAATGATAAAGATGAAATAGGCATTGGAACTTCTCCATCTATTCAGATGTCTCCAAAAATTATGCAACTAGTCAACAAAGGAATAGAACTTGGTGAAGCAGATGATATATTGTTTAATAAGACAAATTCAAAAAAAGGTCTCGGCCATTTTGGTCTTATGACAAATGGAATAATTTCAAGAAGTGATGGATATAAACAAGGTATTATTATGGCGCTTTCAAGATTTCTTCATCCTGAATTATATTGATTGTTATTTCTTCAATTCTTGTTGTAACGAGCTAATACCTGTTTTTACTGCCTGATTATTCGGATCGAGTATTTGCGCTTTTAATAATACATTTAGTGCTTTTTCATAATTGCCCGTGTTTGCATACAATCTTGCTAAAGATGTATATATTTGTACTACTTTCTGCTCTCTTTGTAACGCATTCAAATAATTTTCTTCAGCTAATTTTGGATTTTTTTTAATTGCATATATTTCCGCCATAAAATAATATGGCAACCATGAATTAGGATTATAAGAAAGTGATTTTTGATAATAAATAATTGACTTATCATACTCTTTCAGGGCTCGATATGAATCAGCCATTCCTGCATATGCGTTCACTTCATTTGAACTTAATTTTAAAGCAGTTTCAAAATTTTGAATTGCTTCGCTATATTTTTCAGTAGAGTTAAGTAGTACGCCAATATTCACATATGCTCGTGCAACTGTAGGATCAATTTTTAAAGCCTGTTTATATGCATTAAGAGCAGGTTCTACTAATTTTGCTTCCTGATAAATTATTCCTAAATTAAAAATTGCTGATGCATTTCCCGGATTGATCTTTGCAGAACGTAAAAACATTTGCTCAGCAGTTTTGAAATCTCTTCGTTTGGCATATACATTTCCAGCATTATTGAGAGCAAATGAACTATCTGGTGCGGTTTGAAGAGCAGAAAGCCAAAGATCATCTTCAGTTTTCCAATCCCTATTGCGCATAACGGTTCGACACGAAAGAACCACCACAATCATAATAAATATCAAAATAGCGCCTTCCTTATATTTTTTCTTATCAAAAAACATAGCAAAATAGTATGCTACAATCGTATAAATTCCTAAGGAACCAACATATACATATCGTTCAGCAACTGTAGCGGATATGCGTAAGGGAGATAAAAAAGGAGATAAAGAAAATAAAAAGAACATTGAGAAAAAAAACAACATCCTATTTCGAAAAAACCAATAGATACTTAATGCAAGAAAAATAATAAAGGATATCGCTCTTATAGCCTGCTCTTGCAACTGGACCTGACGTTCATAATAAAATGAGTATCCATCTGGAATAAATATTCTTTCAAGATATGCAGTAACTGCATATGGTATCTTAAAAAATATATTATCATACCCTTTAGGAATATATATTTTCGTATTATAATCAACAATCCTCGTATTCAATTTCATCACATATAATGTAATAAATACAAAAAAAATACTCCAGTACGGAACTAAATCTTTCCAATTTTTTTTCAAATTACCTAGGCTATACTCATATATTGTAAATAGAATGGGGAGCACTAATGCTTTTTCCGAAGTTACAGTAGCAAAACCTGCAGATAGTATAGATATAAAATAGATGCGAATATCGAGTTTACGATATAAATAACAAAGAAATGAAAGATAAAGATAAAAAGAAAATTGTGCATACACTCCGCCAGTAATCCACGTAACAGACTCAATCATTATCGGGTGTATGATAAACAAAATTGCACTAAAAAAAGCAATTATTTTCCTCTTTGAAATTTTTTTAATAATTGCAAACACAAGAATTGTAGAACTGAGATGAAACAGGATATTAAATATTCGATAATTCCATGTAGTATTTGGACTAATAGAATAGGAAAGAACATATGTTAATTGACGAAAGAAATCCAATCGGGTAAAGGAATAAGCTATATCTTTATAAAGAGGGATACCAACTACCGATGTATCATCAGAGGAAGCGCCATATCCTATTGTAAATCCGTATAAGAGTAACCCTAGCACTATTAGAAACGTTAATGGTCCTGCGTTTTGAAGAAACCAATGAAATATTCTAGTCACAAAATCATTCCACCCTGTTATAACGACTTCATTTATTTCTTGGGGAATAACTTTAATATGATCTTTCTTTTTATCTCTAGCCATAGATATTATTTATTATAGAGTAAGGTGATCAAAATGGGACTGCAATTCTTTTTTGAATTGTTCATTCGACTGAAAAAAATATGAATGAAATCCAGCATTTAATGCACCTTCTACATTATGTTTATCATCATCCCAAAATACAAACTGCTGAACTGTTGGATATTTTTTTTGAATACTTTTTCTCACAGTTTCATAAAATTCAAAATGTGGTTTTATATATCCAATATCTGCTGAAGAATATACATACTCAATTAAGGTTTCATCGAGAAGCATCCGCACATAACCAGTTCGATATTTTTCATTATTAGTTGCTACAAAAATTGGGACTTTATCATTACGTACAATTTGAAGAATTGAAGTCATCTCTTCATCAATAACATTTTCTCCAGAAAACCAAACATCGATAAATTGATTTACATTTCCTCGCCATCCCCAAGAAGAAATAACAGAAGATAATTCTTTTTTCAGATCCTTCTTTCCTATCAAACAATCCTGAAATGTCGTTACAAAAAACTCTTTTGTTACGTGATTTTGTATATTATATCGTTCTGCTAATGTATCACTAAACCGCGCACCCTTTATTAACACACCATCCAAATCTAATACAATTGCTTTATCCATTTAATATTTTAGCATAAGGTAAGCTTTTCAATAATAGGAATAAATAATTGATCATAAGCATATGTTTTTAATTCCTCAAACATCATCCATCTATACTCACTATGTTCTTTAGGATCAAGTATAACTGGTGAGTTTTCTACGCTAACGATAAATGTTAATCGCACTACATGAACTGAGTCAAAAAAAATATCCTGCGCAATAATCACTTGCGGAGTCCCCTTCATCCTTAAATGTGTTTCTTCAAATAGTTCCCTCTCTAAAGCTTTATAAATTGGCTCTCCTGTTTTTATCCTCCCCCCGGGAATATCCCATTTTTGAATAGATTCACCTGAAAAAACTTTGGAACGTTTTAAAAATAAATATCTATCCCCCTCCCCCTTAATAAGGGCCTTCACACCAACCTGCAATACGCTGTCAAACCGAAATGAAAATGTCATACATCAAACTATATCAAAACTAAATAAT
>JBAXPW010000052.1:0-10329 GCA_037132015.1 Candidatus Roizmanbacteria bacterium | reverse complement strand
GATGTTGTCGTCAAAGACGAAGACTACTACTTCGCGATCATAGACGTGAAGTAAGGGGAAAGGGAAAAAGTCTAAAGTCTAAAGTACAAAGTTGAAAGTTGCTTTCTGCCGAATCGGTGGGTCATCCCGATAAATAATGGAAATTACTTCAAATATTTCTCTGCCTTGGCGTCGTGTTGTTCGAGAGTCTCGGAAAAATATGTTTTTCCAGTACCCGGTTCGGAAAGATAATACCAGTTTTTTGTTTCTCCAGTTGCATTCACCACAGATTGAATCGAAACAAATGATGGATTACAAATAGGGTGAGGGGGGAGAGTTGTATTTTTATATGAATTATACGGAGAATCCAAAGCCAGATCTTCTATGGATAAATATGTTTTCCACCATTTTTGTTCACGAGGTTGATAACCCAATGCATATTGTATGGTTGCATCTACCTGCAATGGCCACTCATTTTTTATTCGCTTTAACATAATATTTGCCACTTCTTGTCTGTCTTCAGGTGTTCGTCCCTCACGTTCAACCAAAGAAGCAAGCGTGATTATTTGAGTATCTTTAAGACCTGTTTGTTTCCCTTTAGTTCTCATTTCCTGTGTGTATTTACTATTAAAATTATCACGCATTAACTTTATTACATCAATAGCTGTAGCACTTTTTGGCACTAAATAGGTGTCTGGAAATAAATATCCTTCTTGTGATTGTGCAATAAATTCTTTTTTATCAATGGATAACTCTTTTGCGACTACTTCCGCAACTTCCTCTTTACGAAGACCTTCAACTACTTTGATCCAAATATCTTCAGTACCTCGTGTGAGTGATTCTGCTAGTTCGTAAGCATCGAGAGAGGAGGAAAGTTTAAATGTACCTGCTTGAATATTTCTCTCAATTCCCAATTGCTTAACGACAATATAGAAAACAAGTCTATTGCGTATTAATGATTCATTCTCAAGTTTACGAATAATAGAATTGAGTCCTTCGCCTTTTTCAACAACAAAATCTATCGGCGCATTTTTTGTATCTCTGTTTACTGGTAAGGTACCTTCTTTAAAATAAAAAAAACCAAATCCCCCTATTCCAAGAAGGATTATTGCAATGATGATAAGTTTAGTTTTCAATTGTGTATATTGGTAAATTTTCTAATGATTCCACAGCCTCATCAAAATGATAAATATCATTTGCATATATCTCAGCGAGCACCTCATTATTTGATATTATATCCTTTTTATGTTTGATTATGTGGATTCCTGCCTGTTTATCTTGTGGTGCTCCCAATATTTTTGCGATTGTATTCATATTTCTCATATCAATTTCATATATTGTACCTGATTTTTTTGATTTTAACTCGAATGTATGAATAGGTCTTGATAATTGTTGAGAAGAAATATCTGGATTTCCTCCTTGGGCTTCTATGATGTTCTTAAATGATGTAAGTGCTTTTCCTGAAAAAAGGATCTCTTTTGCAACTTCTTTACCATTGAGATGACTTTTCTGATCTTTATAACATATATCTAGTAATTTTCCTGCAAGACGAATAGATTTATCTTCTAGTTTTTTTGGTCTATGAGGATTATTTTCAAGTATTTCAAGGGTGTCTTTTGCTTCTATCATTACACCAACACCAGATCCAATTGGTTCATATATCTCATGAATATCCGCGGATACAGTGATTCCGAATCTTTTTCCAAGCATGATACACGTATGTGCAATTGTTTCTCCATCACTAAATTTTTTTATTAACATATTTTTACCGACGGGAATATCTATGACAAGATGATTGACAGATGTAAGTAATTTTTTTGCAAATAGTGAAATGATGATCTTATCAAACGAAGAAAAAGAAACTGGCTCATCAAACCGTATGAAATGATCATGGTTAAAGTTCCATAATTCCTGATCGCTTACAATACATCCACGAGCTCTTTCCAATGTTTTTAATACTTGTGAATGTATGAGATTGATATGTGTAAATACTTCCATAACATCTACAGTTCCTGCTGGTGTTCTGTTAGCTCGTGATGCAATTTTTGGCATCATAAATCCTGATGCAACAATAATCGCAGTAACTATTAAACTTGTGCGAGATCCGAGTGCTCCACCTGTAGATTGTTTATCAGAAACAAAACCGCTTAGATCTAATTTTGTATGGTTTGATACAAGAGCGAGCGTAAGAAGGTGTAATTCTTCTATAGAAAATCCTGTATGTACTGAGCCAAAAGCAGGGAAATGAGTAGAGGCATGAATGCTACTATGATAACTTAATTGATCCATCAGAGTATATATTTCGATTGGATTCAGTTGAGAATCGTTTAGTCTTTTTTTGATATATTCCAACCTCTCAGATTGCGATAGTGGATGATTGGTATGTGGCATTATTGTACACCTGTATAAATTTCAATAATTTTACGCTGATACTCCTTAAACTTTAATGTCATCTTTGTGATTAAATATAATTCTTTGACATTGAGCAACCATGATATAAATAAATATAACAAAAGAAATGATAGAGAAGTAATGATAAGTAAAAAAAATACATTAATCGTGCGAGTTGTGTCGAGTATTAATCCATCAAGGAGTCGTAATAAAGCGGAGTTCACAAGGACGCTAATACCTGTTGCAATAAGCATTTTTGTGAGCTCTTCACCCATATATCTGAGATCAAAAAATTTTAGCTTGAAATGAAGAATGATAAAAAGGATAATAACATTCACTGTAATTGAGATTGAGAAGGCAACTGCTAGAGACCATACAGGAAGCCTTAACAGTAATACAAAAATAAGACTGAGGATTCCGTTAATTCCGATTGAAATAAAGCTCGCAAAAAAAGGTGTGCGACTATCGAACATCGCATAAAAACATCTAGTTATAAAATAATAGATTGAATGAAAGGGAAGGGATAGAGCAAAATATGATAATGTTAGTGCAGTGAGATTGGTAGATTCCCAATCAAATTTTTCTCCTCCATAAAAGAACCTGACTATGGGTGTTCGAGCAAATATCAAATATGCAGAAATTGGCAGAACTAAAAACATTACATTCAGTAATGAATCGGCTATTATTTTTTTGAATTCATCTTTGTGTTTGTGTTGATATACTTCTGTTAAATACGGAAGAGATGCTTGACCAAAAGCCATTCCGAGTATCGAAACAGGAAGAAGTTGTAGATGTTGCGCAAGATAGAAGATCGTATACGATCCTCCACCAAGTAAGGTAGTAAGGCTGAGATCTATCGTTGCGTCGATCTGTGCTACAACTACTGTGAATATACGTGGTATAGCTACTTTAAAAAATTCCCAGATTTCTTTGCTTTTTCGAATAGTAAAAATATATAAAAAATCTGAATTAAAAAGGATAGGAATTTGGATAAGAAAAAAAGCAAATGCACCAATAACTACTCCTAAAATAGGAGCCAACATATGAAGTTGACCAGCTCCTAAATATGTCATCAGTATTATTCCCAGATTGTATATCACTGGAGCTATTGCAGGAAGTAGGAAACTTTTTCTTGCCTGACTAATACCTGTGAGGAAATTTCCAAACACAAGGTAGGGAAGTTGACCTAATAATAAAACTTGAGAATAAAATGTGATTATACGAATTTTCTCTTCTGTATAACCGGGTGTAATAATATTCATTATAAGGGGCATGATCGCTACAAGCATACATATTAGAGCAAGGAGTACTAATATTACGACATTGATGATAGTGGATACATTAATTGATTGATTTTTTTTATCTTTTTCATACTTAATAAAATAGGGGATAAAAGAAGAAGTGAGTGCCCCTGTGATAAGAATTTCAAATATAAGGTCGGGCCATCTAAAAGAAGCAAAAAAAATATCAAGCTCAGCTGTTGTAAAAAATCCTGCTAATACGCGATATCTCCAAAATCCAAAGATACGAGCTACTATCAACATACTTGCAATGATGATTGTAGATGAAAACATGCTCGTTTGTTGAGCAAAAATAAATTGTTTCGTACGATTGATCAGTAACTGCATATAGTTGGTCGGTTCCCTTCAATTCTATTATACAGAAAATGAGATGAATAGTAGTGGTTCGTGTTGATGATTATTTGTCTTTATACCTTGACAAATAAGTAAAAATGGGGTTAAATGGTTATATATGGTGTTTTTTGGTGAATATCAAGTAAACTTTTCTGCTCCGGGAAGAATTGTGATTCCAAAAAAAATAAGAGAATTACTAAATGGAAGTATGTTTGTGTTAAGTCGAGGCTATGATAATTGTCTCGCTGGATATGACAAAGAAGATTGGGAAAAGCGAGCAAAAGATCTGTTATCAGTCTCATTATTGGATAAAGAGTTATTAGATAAAAGAAGATTTATATTTTCATCTGCTGTATTTATAGAGATTGATGATCAAGGAAGATTTGTGATTCCCAAACATCTTTTGCAATATGGAGGAATGAATGAAAAAGTTACGATTGTTGGTGTGGGTGATCATTTTGAAATCTGGCAACCAGATAGATGGTTGCAATATAACGAAGCAAACATAGAATAACTATGATAAGATAGAGCACTTTTTAAATTTAGACACAATAGCCTATGCCAGTACATACACCCGTATATTTAGATCAAGTATTGGAAACATTAAATATCCAAAAGGGACAATATTTTATTGATGCAACCGCAGGAGAAGGGGGACATATTGCAGGAATTATTAAGCAGGGAGGTGTTGTACTTGGAATTGATTGGGATCCATCACAAATTGAAAAATTGAATATTAAATTTCAGGAAAATAAGAATGTGAAGCTAGTTTGTGGTAATTATGCAGATATTGCAACTATCGCTACAAAAGAGGGTTTTGATCAAGTTGATGGAGTTCTTGTCGATTTGGGTCTTTCGATGGCGCAAATATTTTTTGCTGGTAGAGGGTTTTCGTTTAAGAAACTTGATGAGCCATTGGATATGCGCATAGGTAAGATAGAATCTCAAACAGCATCGGATATTTTAAACTCATATTCGTATCAGGAATTAAGTGATCTTTTTTCTTCTTATGGTGAAGAATTGTTGTCAGATGATGTGGCTCGAGAAGTGGTGTCGTATCGTGAAAGAAAGATATTTAGTACGGTAGAGGATTTGGTCAAAACATTACACACCGTGATTAAGACAAAAACACAGACACATGAAGTTCAGTTTGAAAAGATGGCATCACGTATATTTCAAGCTCTAAGAATTGCGGTTAATAAAGAATTTGAGAATATTAAGTTATGTCTCGAGGAATCATTAAAGATAATAAAAAAAGGTGGAAAATTGATATTTATTTCGTTTCATTCGAGAGAAGATAGAATAATTAAACAATTTGTGCGGTTACATCAATTGAAAATAATTAAACCAGATCTTAATCGTTCGGATAAAAGATCATTTGAGCGATCAGCAATGTTGCGAATAGTTCAGCTATAGATATATGAAAAATGTACTTAAATACACATTATGGATCATGATCACGGGGTTATTAATTGGAAACGTATCCATGTTTATTAATGGTATTCAAACGGGAGAAAAGACCTCAAAGTATGAACGGGAAATAGCGAGACTAAAAACTGAGAATGCAGAGTTGGAGACAAAAGTATATGAGGAATCATCTCTTCAAAAAGCATCATCTATGGCTGCGGAACTAAACTTTACAAAAAAATCAACACCCGTGCATTTTGATAATCTTAATATAGCGACAAACATACAGGAGAGATAATATATGATACAAGTTCGTATTATTTTTGTTTTCTTCATAGTCTGTCTATTGACTGTCATAGGCAAGCTATTTTTTCTTCAAGTGATAGGGAATAAAGATTATAGTAATGATTATCTCACGACAACAAAATTATTAGCAAATAGAGGTGTGATATATGACAGTAATAATGCCCCATTAGTGATGAATGAGAATATCTATCTTCTTTTTGCTGAGCCAAAACTTATAAAAAATAAGGAAGAATTTATACATAAATTACTCACTGTTGTACAGGTTGAGCAAGCTACATTAGAGGCGCGTCTTGATATGAATAAAGGGTGGGTGGCTTTAACAAGTAATCTTACAGAAGAGCAAAAAATGACAATTGAAAAACTAGATATAAAAGGTATAGGATTTGATCAAAAAGGTAGGAGATACTATCCTGAGGGGTCAATTTCAGCTCATATTTTAGGATTTGTTGGAAAAAAAGATGATGGTAGCGATATTGGATATTTTGGAGTTGAAGGGTATTATGATAAGGAGCTTGTTGGACTTCCCGGATTTTTAAAATCAGAACGAGATTTATCAGGACGACCAATATTTTTTGGGACGCAACAGCGATTGGTTTCTGAAAATGGACGTGATTTGCAACTAACTATAGATAAATCAGTTCAAAACATAATCAAAGCTAAATTAGTGAGTGGACTTGAACATTTTCAAGCAAAAGAGGGTTGTGTGATTGTTGCAGATCCATATACTATGAAGATTCTTGGACTTTCGTGTTTGCCAGATTTTGGACAAGATGATTATTTTAAATACGACAGTGATTGGTACAAGAATCCTGCAATATCAGATACATATGAACCCGGCTCCACTTTTAAACCTTTGATTGTTGCTGCAGGAATTGAGGAAAAAAAGATACAACCAGATGAGACGTATGATGAAACAGGGCCTGTGCAAATTGGCGAATATCAAATCCGTACATGGAATAATAAATACAATGGTATGACAAATATAACGCAAGTACTCGAACATTCATCCAATGTTGGAATGGTCTATATAGGAAATAAACTAGGTAATCAGAAAGTATATGACTATATTCAAAAATATGGAATTGGTCAGGAAACAGGGATTGATTTACAAGGTGAATCATCGGGATTAGTAAAAAAACAAAAAGATTGGTATGAGATAGATTATGCAACGGCTACGTTTGGTCAGGGATTGGCAGTAACTCCATTACAATTAATTACTGCCTTTTCAAGTGTTATAAATGGTGGATATTTAATGCGTCCGTATGTTGTGCAGAAAATTATAGAGGGTGATAATGGAAGAGTACGTGAGCGAGAACCAAAAATTGTAAGACGAGTAATTAGTGAAAAAACTTCAGATATCTTAAAGAAAATGTTGCGTGAAACTGTAACAAATGGTGAATATAAATATTCTGTTCCAAAAGGATATGATTTTGGCGGAAAGACTGGAACTGCCCAAATTGCATTAAAAGGTACATATGATACTTCAAAAACAATTGCTTCTTTTATTGGTTTTGTTCCTGTTAATAAGCCTCGATTTATTGCATTAGTAATTATAAAAGAACCTGGATCTTCTCAATGGGGATCTGAGACAGCAGCTCCATTATTTTTTGATATTGCAAAGGACTTATTGGTTTACTACAACATCTCTCCGAGCGAATAAGTATTATAAGTTATTATAATATTACAAATAGAGACATAGAATGCTATTGTACTATTCCAGATTAAATAATTTTGCTCCATCGGTTCGAAAAATAGTCGTGTTGTTGTATTGTACTTCTGCTGTTGGATCTAAATGTCCACAAAAGACATATTTTGGATTTGTTCTGTCAATATAATCTCTCACCGATTTTGAACCAGAGTGAACTGGATCATCAGGATCGTCTAATATTCCGAAAGGAGGGGCGTGTAATAAGAGTATATCTACATGTGGAAAATCTTTAAGAAGAATATTCGCTTCATCTTCGGTAAATTGAGGACCACCTGATTCCTTATATCGAAGACATCCTTGAAATCCACTAACAGAATAATTTCTCCATTTTAGAATTTTGAGATGTACATTCTGTATACCTAACTGCTCTAGATATCCCGGATTACAATGATTGCCATAAACACCAAAACAATCTTTAAGAGGAATATTTTTTTCGATAGAAGCAAAATGAAAAAGTGATAAGTCTCCTGTACATAAAAAAACATCACATAAGCCAAAGTAGCTTACTAAATTATTGTCTAAATGATCAGAATAGTGTAATATTTTCATATTATCATTATATAAATAAAAATGAAAATAAAAGAGGAATTGCTCCAATCTATTAAAGAATGGATGAAAAAGATAGAGAAAACTCGAGACTATCGAAATAATCAAAAATACGATAATATAATTGATGAACAGATTAGTGGAAATTTCTATTCCTTACAAGAATTAATAAATAATTACACTGATGATTATCACAGTAAAATTGCTGATTTATATGTAAGGCATTTTGATAATTTTTCTGCACGAGTTGGGTTCAGATTAAATGATCTATTAGGATCTGATAGCGTTGTTGATTCTTTATCAAGTATATCGTATATACTCTATCTTATTGATGAGGGATATGAAATGTATGGTCTAATTTCCAATATCTATGAGCATCCTTTTATTGATACAACTATTAGACATTATTATTTAGCAATTGATCAACTACTTCATCGTCGTAACGTATTAAGTAGATATCTTACCCGATTTGATAATAAAGTAGATGAACAAGAACTTGAAAATTCAAAAAAGAAGTGGGGTGATCTGGAGGATTTAGTAAAACAAGGTCAGTTGCACGCAAATACGCCATCATTCGATAGTAAAGAAGCATATGATGCATTAATGTTAATTGGTATGAATGGAAAGATCTCTTTTCAAGAATATGAATCTGAAATTGAAAAGCTCAGTCCTCTTGGAATAGATAGACTTGATATTTTTGATTTGCGTAATCTTAATTATGAAATTTTGAAAAAGAATAATTTCCTAATTACATTCAATCAAGAAGATGAACCAAGTATTGTATTAGAAGAGATAAAGAAAAGAATTCCAGGATTTGAATATAAAATTGAAAAAGTAATACCTATAAGAGATGAAAATGGAACATTGAGTTTTTTTGATTCATCATTTGAAATTTGTGGGGTTTCGTTTCAGACTAGAATACCAGTTCTCCCAACTTTATTTGCAACATTTACAATAAATAAAATCTTATCTGACAAATTTAAGTTGTATATGATCCAAGGACAAGCATCAAAGAATGATGAAGATGTCCTTATAATTATGCCATTAGAAAATATTGATAAAGTAAAAGGAAATCAGTATTTATCTGTATTACGTCATGATATGGTTGTCTAAAATAATCCTTGTTTTAATTCAGAGAGGGAGAACTCGACTTCATATGTTGTGCGATCTCCAACGTTGACGTATAAGGAAAGTCTATCTTTTGATTTTTTTTTGATTATTCCTCCGCACGAATATACAACGCGTCTTATTTCAGGGTGTAATTCTTCAACAAGAGGATGTCCTTCTGGACTTAAAAAATTATCTGGTGTGAGAATAGGATCTCTTCCAACCACTACAGTAAAAATATTTCCTATTCGTGTTAATTTTGCTCTTCCAAGACTATATACATATTTATTAATACCATTGATATTTTGAATACTAATTCCGTGGATGATAAATAGAGCTTCAGTAGATGATAGCCAAATGGGAGGCATTGCGGTGCCAATTCTCCATGATGCCCATGGCAAATCGATCGGAAATTCAATATCATCTAATTTTTCAGGAATCTGCGAATGTAGTGAAAATACTAAAATTTTATGATTATAATCAGGAGAATCGGGTCTAAAAAGATATGTGTAATTGTCAATTGGTGTTGTATTTTTCCCAGGTCCAAATGAATCAATAACAAGAAATGGAGGAAGATGTTGTTTCCATGAATCAACCGAATCAATTTTGACGATTGCAGGAAATGGTACAGGACTCCCGTTTTTACTTCTAAATACTGCAGACAAACCAATGATCAATTTACCATTCAATAACTCAAGTGCGCGAGGATCCTCGAGATTAATCCCATCGTATATTGGTTTCCAGATAATGCGCTCACGAGTTATTGTTCCGTCCTTATTTAGTTCAAATAATTTTAAGACTCCTGTATCAGGTTCTCCATCGGTTCCTGCACTTGCAACTTCCCTTCCAATAAAAAAAAGAGTATCAACATCTGGTTTTTGCAAGACAGCTAGATTATAACGCGCAACACGAGTGTCAGAAAAAATATTCCGCATCTGTTTAATATTCATTAGTGAAGTTCTTTAATTGTATAATAAGACATAAGATAAGAAACAAGCGATTCTGCACCTTGATTAAGATTGACTCGATGAGGATGAAGACAGTCATAACAAGCGCCTGTTTTTGGATCGTATAGACGTTTATTCAAACTATTATTTCCTAAAAACCAACTATAACATATTCGAGCTAAATTGAGATATGTATCTTTGTGAGTAGTATTGTAAGCCACAATTAGTGCGCGAAGCATTGAAGCTGGGTCGGATATGAACCCTCGCCACTGTACCACCACTTAAGCTAAATTTAACTCCCCTA
>JBAXPW010000051.1:0-10399 GCA_037132015.1 Candidatus Roizmanbacteria bacterium | reverse complement strand
AAACGCTGTTGAATTATCTCCACTTGCTGTTGGACTTAAACCTGTTGCTGTTGAATACACACCTATATTTCCGTCATCCCAGTTTGTTCCCGCTACATACCCTGCTCTAAATGCAGCCTTCTTTGGATACCATATCATACGAGCCCCTGCTCCTGATGTTGCGAGTGATGCTCCTGATCCATAGGTTCCTTTTGCTATAATTCCGCCATCATTGTCTAAGCTTAATTTAAACTCTGGAGCGGTGGTACCTATCCCTACATTTCCCGATGAGTTAACAAATAGTCCAGAAGAGCCTGTTCCGCGTAACCATGCAGTTCCATTTACATCCAACGTGGCAAGTGGAGAAACAATACCTATGCCTACATTTCCACCCATGATTGCAAGAGTATTTGGGGAGGTGATGGTACGAGCTGTGGAATCTAATCCTATACCTATTGAATATTGCGCATCTGATGAGGTGGTACCTACTATAATAGCACTTCCAATAGCTGTTGAGTTGTTACTATTTGCTGTTGTTCCGCCTCCCATTGCGGTTGAAGTTGTTCCACTTGCTGTTGTACCCGCTCCCATTGAGGTTGATGCATTTCCACTTGCTGTTGTACCCGCTCCCATTGAGGTTGAACTACCTCCACTTGCTGTTGTTCCTTGCCCCATTGCAGTTGAAAAGTTACTACTTGCATTTGTACTCCATCCCATTGCGGTTGAATATGCACCATTTGCTGTTGTACTATATCCCATTGCGGTTGAAATAATCCCACTTGCTACCGTATACGCTCCCATTGCGGTTGAAGCAGTTCCACTTGCTGTTGTAAGCGTTCCCATTGAGATTGAATACATCCCACTGGCTATAGAGTGTTGTCCCATTGCGGTTGAAGCATCTCCACGTGCATTTGTGAGATATCCCATTGCGGTTGAATACGTTCCACTTGCGGTTATATCACTTCCCATTGCAATCGATGAATTTCCAATATTATCATCATTCCATTGAGTACCATTCGTATACCCTGCTCTAAATGCAGCCTTCTTTGGATACCATATCATACGAGCCCCTGCTCCTGATGTTGCGAGTGATGCTCCTGATCCATAGGTTCCTTTTGCTATGATTCCTCCATCATTGTCTAAGCTTAATTTAAACTCTGGTGCGGTGGTACCTATCCCTACATTTCCCCCTGTTTCATACACTACTGAGTTTCCAACTGAGCTTGTTCCAGTAAATTTACTCAGGTATCCTGCTGAACCGTTCATGTTTGTTAATGGCGCATAGTATGAACCATGTTGTCCATCCAATAAATCTGCATTAAGATTTGAATTTAATGTCGTTGATGCTACTGAAAAAGGTGAGGCACCTGTGAGAACTGATGAAATTAATTGACCTGTCATCGTGTCTCCTGCTGTATTTACATAAATATCGCTACATCCAAGATCATTTCCTGTGATTCCTGAACAAGGAGAGATGGAAGCATAACCTGCACTACCTGATATATTTCTGTTGATCGTTGCTGGTAATGAAAGAATAACACTACCCGAACTAGCATTAACATCAATCTCTCCTAACGTACCTATGATAGAGGTAACACCTGCATTAGTAAGCGTAATGGAACTTCCTAGAGCAACTGTTCCTCCCCCACTCATACCTGCACCTGTGATTATTCCAATACTGGAATTTTGTAACGTGCTATTTGGAATGGTGGTACTCCAAGTGAGATTACCACTACCATTATTAAGTAATATACTATTTGATGCTCCTTGTGTAAATGGAAAAGAGTATGCGATATTATTAATTCGGGTGATATTCCCTGATGCATCAATAGTGAATGGAGAAGTTGCACCTGTTCCTATTGAGAATAAAGATGTAGGATTTGTAGTACCGATTCCTATATTACCATTTTCTTGGAAAATAGAACTAGTAATTAATTGATTAGTTATGGTTGAAAACAGTGGTATATAATTTGATACATATGTTTTGACAGATGCTCCATCGGTTCCAGCAATTGTACCCCACGTAAGTTGGCCTGATCCATTATTTCTCAAAAACATTGTTGTATCAGCTTGATTAGAAGGAAATGAATATTGCACACCATTGATACGAGTGATATTTCCTGAACTATTTATCATAAATGGAGAAGTAGCACCCGCACCAATCGCAAGAGATGCACCTGGAGCAGTTGTTCCAATACCAACATTATCTGTACCTGACGTTAAATACACAATGCCACTGCCTTTAGTCCATCCGCTATTTTGAGCGGACGAATTAAAGGTGATCTTTTTATTCGTTGCATCTCGACTTAACGACATTCCTGTTCCTGCTTCAAATATGATTTTGTCTGCGTTACCACTTGCAACAATATCCCCCTGTCCTACTACAGTAAACGTCTTGAACGTATCAGTTATAGTTTGGGATGGATTTTTATTCACTATCTTTAATCCTTCAATAGTTATACCTTCTCCAGCCTCAAAAGAGAGACCTCCCGTTTTTCCTTGTATCGAAGTAACTCCATTTGAGACACTCCGGATAACTGGCGTTTGTCCGCCAGATATATCAATTCCCTCTCCCGCTGTCAAAGAATACAAAATATTAGATGCTAAAACTCTTCCACTTCCAGCATCTATTACTCCTCCATTTACCGTAAGAGTGCCTTCGATACTAGCGACTCCCCGAACTTCAAGATCTCCTCCCGTCTGTACATTTTTCCTCATAATAACGGGTATGTTTACTCCGAATACTTTATCTTTGCTGTCTGATACTGCAAGCACATTTCCATCAGATTGCTGTCGAGCAACTCCCAATAAAGATGGCGGAGCATTGGTTTGTACCGAACCTATGTAATGTGTGGCCATAAGACCGATGTTATATGCAACAACCAGTCCAACAAGCACATTCAACCGAGATATGTTTGAAAATTTATACCGTTGCTTCGATCGCAATGATTCAAATATGTTATAGTTCATATAGTTTATTTTTCGATACGCCAAAATGATCCGTCGAAAACGGTCTCTATTTTGATACTACTGTAACCTGAAATGTTATGCAAGACGAAAAATAGTTTGAGCACGCTATCAATCTATCTAGATACGAGTATTTTCTACTATTGATATTTATGTGAATTTAGATAGACTTAATTTATGTCAAAATATCGATTGTTCGTTGGTATATTTGTAATTTTTTTAGGTATCTTTTATATCTCTCCAATATATGCTCAAAATACTATTGGCCCCAATCCTCATCAGATAGCAGATTACATGGACATAAATGCGTCTTCTGTCCCTGATGGATCTATCGTAAGTCATACCATAAACGGAATGATACTTTCACAAAAAGAATATGACCCGACACTAATTGGAGTCGTAACCAAAGATCCAATGCTTGCAATCGAAACTGTTGAATTAGCAACAAAAGAGGCTGTTATTACTAATGGTGTAGCGTACGTACGCGTTTCTGCACAAAATGGAACTATTCAAGCTGGCGACGCAATTACTACTTCAACTACTGAAGGAGTTGGAATGAAGGCTGACAAACCCGGATACATAATTGGATTTTCTCTTGATTCTTATGAATCTAAAAATCCTCAAGACACTAATCGTATACGTGTAGAAATCAATAAAATTTATTATTCAAAAAATGAAACTCTCTCTTCAAGTCTCAATAAATTCGTTAGTTCGTCTATAGCAACTGCAACACAAGATCCTCTATCTACTTTTAAATATTTTATTGCTGGTACGGTGCTTCTCACAACTCTTTTTGTAGGTATATTTTTCTTTGGAAGAGCTGTCAATTCTGGAATAGATGCAATGGGTAGAAATCCACTTGCAAAAAATCACATATATGTAATAGTGTTGTATAATATTTTTCTCTCCGTCTTTATCATTGGTACTGGATTTGCAATTGCAATATCAATATTAAAAATTTAGATTCTTTTCGTCAATTACTCCATAAATTAATACCAGCGACAACTTCATATTGTTTTTTATTCCCTATAGCTCTTTTTACACGTCTCTCTTCTTGCTTTAATTGCCTTCCATGATTGTCAATATTAACTAAAATATCTTCCATAGATTTTATACGAGACGCATACCGTGCTAGTTGAAACTCACTCGCGGTCTGTCTAAACAAAGAAGTAAACACCTGAGTTTCAAAAAAATTCATAAGTTTATTTAATGATGGTTCATATAAAAATTCGTTCGTAGCTTTTGTATCCTGACGAAAATCTATGGCCTGATCACCAGTTACATTTGCAACAGATGCTTCTTGGTTGACGATGCTTTCAAATTTTCCATAAAATACATTTATTTTTTCATAATTTATTAAGTGATAAATAACGGGCTTCAAATTTTCAAGAGATACCGCATCATCTGGCATATCAAAATACAAAAATTGTTTTTTTACACCATATTCATGCATTAAATCTCTTCCTAATTTTCCAACAACCACTAAATCAACATCCTCGTCTATATGCTTTTGAAATTCGCGAAACACCTTTGTGATAATGTCTCCATATAATTTGGCATTTGCAGACAAAAAAACATTAGCATTTTTCCCATTTTTTACGATTGTAGAGAAAGTGTTTTTTCCTTGATTTTTATTTCTCTTCATTATTTCAAGAATTTTTCGACGATATGAAGATTTTACGTCTGCAAATACTTCCACAATAGATTCCATAAACGAACGTGCACTTATAACTGATTTACGCACACGTTGCATCTTCATAACTGCGATTTCCTCATACGCTTGTACGATCATTTTTAGTGTATTTGTATAGTCTATTTCTTCTCTGACTCGTTTTTTATTGAGCATAGTTGCAAAAGTTGTTCTTTGTTTTTGGTAATACTTATTAATAAAGCATATAAATTTTCTACAGTTCCTATTCCTTTGATTGTTTGGGCAAGATTAGCATCTGCATTACATTGTGCAATTAGGCTGTCTCTCGCATCATTTATCGCACGATCGGGAAGTTCATCAAAAATATGCGACCACAACATCCCAAAAAGTACCGTCTGTATATCTTCAGGAACGATAGTATTATAATGTTGATTGAAAAATACATACAATTTCTGACCTAATTTAAGAATATTTTTTACTTTCGCTGATAATTCTGCCCCAAACTGTGAATAGTTTTGCATTTTTTCGTAATTTGCAAGAAATGATGAAAGTTCTCGGTTAATTTCACGTCTAAGCGGACTGATAGTTTGTTTTCCGACGCGTGTAACTGATAAGAAAAGATCTACAGCAGGTCGTCTTCCTCTATAAAATGCATTACTGTCAAAAAAAATATGTCCATCGGTCATACCCATGATATTTGTCTGTACATATCCTGTAAGATCACCTTCTACTATCTCTACTACCGGAAGAGCTGTAATTGACACTTCTCCTTTTGTTGGATGAAAAAAATTACCACACCGTTCAAGCAAACGTGCATGCACATAAAAAATATCTCCCGGATATGAATCACGTCCCGGGAATCGACCCGATAAAAGCGCAATTTCACGATAAAATTTCGCGTGTGCTGATAAATCATCGAGTACAACCAATGTATCTTTTCCTTGCTCTCTAAAATATTCTGCTATCGTCATTGCACTATATGGAGTACGGTAGATAAGACTAGGCGAATCGTGGGCTGTAGTTGCTACAATAATCACTTTATCAGAAATTTTTTCTTGTTGAAAATATTCTTGCAATCGTTTAATATCATTTTTTTTGCGAGCAATTGCAGCGTAAATAATGATGGTGCCTTCTTCAATTTGTTTTTTTATTGTAGTGAGTAAAAATGATGATTTGCCAGTTTTTCTATCTCCGATTATCAATTCTTTTTGACCTCTTCCAAGAGGAATCATCATATCAATCACTGTCATACCCGTGATAAACGGACGTTGAATATTACGTCGAGTTGCAATGCCATCAATATTCATATATAAATCTCTACGTTGTGCTGGGGATACAAATTGTTCGGGATGAGATATAGGCCTTCCGAGAGGATCAATCACCTGTCCCAATAACTCTTCACCCACTGGCACAGAGATAAAAATACCTGTTCTTGATACTTTCCATTCCAATTTTACTGGTTCTCTCGAAAAAGTCATCACGCGCACTTTTTCTCTATCAATTGAAAAAACCTCACCAGCTTCACCATTTTCAAAAAACACAATTTCGCGTAACTTCACTCCCGGAATACCTTCGACGGTCGCTAAAGGATGTTTTACTTCCTTCACAATCCCATATTCACCAATTGAAGTAAGATAATATTGAAAGGAATTGTTACCCTGTTGCACCGGAGAAATGCTTTCATCTTTCGGACTAAAATTAGAGTTAGAAGGTAAAGTTGTCATATGAGTAATACATCTCAATTACTATTTGAAAATTTCTTGACTTTATCGATAATGAGATTGATAATTTGTCCGTTAATCGTATAATCTCTATGATACCCATTATATTCTATAATTGCTCCTCCGAATATTTTTGGATCTACCTGTATATCCAATATCACTTCGCGCTGGAGTTGTGATACCATCCATGACTTTATTGCATTTATCGTGTGTTCTGATGGATTAATACCAATATATATATGAATGGTTGGTAATTGATTTAATACTATCTTAAGATCATGAAAAAATTGAATAATCTGAGATTTATCATTTTCATTAATATTGTGTAATTGCATAATCGCAATCAAAGACTGTTTTACACTATATGAAAAATAATTAGATAAAATTGACAAGTCGATAAATTTGGATTTATACATTGATTCCATGTATTCATCTAACTGCTGAAAAATAATATGGAGATCTTCTTGAGTCTTGAGTTTTTCCGTTAATAATAGTAATTTTTTTTCGTCTAACATACTGATTTATTAGAGAATAGAATCTCTTTTTGCTTTATTTAAAGCTTCAATTATCAATTGTGAATGATCTTCTTGTGTGATACTTCGTCCAACTATTGTTTTGATGAGATCTGCAGTAACAGAACCTATCAAAAGATTAAATTCATTAATTTCCTTTTGCGAAGCATTATTAATTTTTTCTCTTTGTTCTGTTTTGTATTTTTCAATCTCTACTTTTGCTTTTTCAAATTCAAGGTCAATGAGTCTATTAATCTCGCTAGTATGACTCGTATCCATTTGTTTAATTGATTTTTCCAGAGCCTCAAAGATAACTTTTTCCTCGTCCGTTGCTTTTTTAATAAACTCTTCTTCCTCCAAAACATGTTGCTTGTATGCATCTGTAACAATATTTATATAGGTCTTTTTTTGTTCATCAAGTTCCTTCTTCATTTCTTCTTTATATATAGCAACAACTGAATTAAAAGTTGCAGTAGTTTCTTCAGTTAATAGACCTTGACTAAACTCAGCTTGAGATAAGATTTTTTGGGCCTTAATAACTGCACTCTCAATAATATTCTGAGAAGAAATATGTGCATGACGCACGATATGACTCGCTCGTTTTCTCGCTATTGAATCATAAGTTTCTGAATTTTTGACACTCAATAAATATTTCAATGCATATATTAAAGTAACGATCATCAGTATGATACCGCTTATGAGAAAAAAATAAACTACTAATTCATTTAACATATAGTAAAAGTAACTATTATATTTTGATATTTATATCAAAACTGCACAATAATTTAAATTTAGACCGTTTATATTATCAAAACAATCTGATATTTTGTTCATAAAATTACATGATATTAATCCTTATAGTGTTAACATAAATAAAGCTACTATAGCTCCGGCTGATATTATAGCAATCGTTACCATGACATTCATAAATATTGCTATCTGTATCGTTCGACTAGCTAATGGATTTCTTCCCAAAGCCTCTACACCTAGACTTGCAACTCTACCAAAAAACATAAAGCCAAGTATGATAGCTAATAACAAAATCATTGGTGCTGAAATAAATCGAAACACAGTTAACGGATCTTCATTTGATGCATTGCTCAATACATTCATCATGTCAAATGGCCTGCTCTTTTGCTTTTCTACAGCCCCAGTTAAATAATGAATGTTAATTGAAATTAATATTCTTCTCGCTTCATTTATATTTGATGAACTAAAATCCTCTAATGACGTACCCAATACATATCCTGATTTTGTTGCTTTAGCACCTACACCTTGCTTTTCAGACGTTGTAATTAGATCGCCTTTCTTTATATTACCAGCTGAAGTATTCACAAGCACACGAGTTGTTCCAGATGATACTACAGGATATTTTCCTTTCATATCCCCACCTTCAAACACTATCGCAGGACTCCTCGTAATAACTCCAGCCATTAATGAATCTTGAGATTTTTTACTAAGAGTAAAGCCGTTTGTTGCTGCTGAAATAATATTTCCATCTAATACCTCTTTACCCTCACCATTCACGGGTAGATAATATGCCACACCAAATGAGATACTAGATCCATCCATTGTTTGATCCTGAGCCCCAACCTGAATAAAAGGCAATAAATATCTCGCTACTGTTAAAAACAGCAACAATAAAATAACCTTTTTATGCTTTTGATACATTACACCCATTTTTCCAGTGTAAAGATATATAGTGCAAATGTCAATTTTTGTTTTTTAGAAATATGTTTTTTTCCTCTATTTAGAAAATTAGTTAAATAAGTTTGGCACGGATTACATTATTAATATAAAAATTTCTTACAATTCATATCGCCTTACTAGAATGAGCTAACTATTTAACCCTCATATCTCATAACAAAATTTGCTTAAATTAGTATTGAATTACTCAACAGTATTACATTATTATTAAAGTAAGGGTTAAGATTTTTGTATCGGGGGATATGAAAATCAGATTGTTATTGCGGTCTAAAACAAGATGTTATCACGGGACTTAGAAGAACTATTTTTGTCGAAAAAAGTACGAAGTATTAAAATATTTACGGTTGTTTTGTTTACAGCGATTTTATTTATCGCCGGTTTTTTTGTATTTGGATATGTCTATTCACAGTACTCACAGAGAATTTTTTTGAGTAATATTGTAGCTAAACAAGGAAAAAATATTAAACCAGAAGTATTAGCTGAAACTTCTATTGCCACTGATAGCTCGAGAATTGCTTTTTATGTTCCTGCTGTTTTTAACAGAGATGCAAATGTCAACTCTAACTTTAGAGTAAATGGTAGTTCTAATTTTATAGGTAATTCTTCTTTTCAAGGTCAGGTTGATATCTTGGGTAATGCTATTGTTACTGGGAATCTTACAGCTCCAAATATCATTTACTCAGTTGTTGCAGGAGAAGGTATTTCGATTTCTACAGGACAGAACCCTGTGATAACAAATTTATCTCCCGGTAACGCTCAAAATATATTTAAAAATATCGAGATTGACGGATCCGATATTATAAAAGCAACTGCAAATAACGATACACTCAAATTAGTTTCTGGTGATGGAATATCGATTGCAACGGATGGTTCTGGAAAAACAATCACTTTTGCTGCAGAAAAACAAGCTCTCCCTGATACGGGACTTACTTATACAAGTGGTGTTCTTAGACTCACTACTTTGACTGATAGATTTTCAATTGGTTCAAAAACAGCGACATCGGCTTTTAATGTAGGTGCTGGAAATGATTTTCAAATTACTTCTGCTGGAGCTATTGCATCAGCAACAGGAATTACATCATCAGGATCTATCACTTTTTCATCTTTATCCTCAGGATTAGTTCGAGTTGATAGTAATGGCACTCTCTCCGTCAACAATACAGGATTTGAAAATCCACTAACATTTACTAACGGAATAAATAGAAACGGAAACACCATCTCTCTTGGAGGCAATCTTATTCAATCAACAATATTAAACGGTGGCGGAACAAATAACTTTAGCTTCATCAATGGAAATATGGGTATTGGCAACTCAACTCCTACTTCTTTGTTTACCGTCGGAGACAATAATCAATTCCAAGTAAATTTATCTGGAGATATTACTCGTATCAATAATGTTGCCTATTCTTTTCCTTCTCAATCTGGTGGAGTAACAACGTATTTGAAAAATGATGGTTCTGGAAATCTTACATGGTCTGGTATTTTGGGTACGGGTGTGAATTCAGGGAGTGCAGGGTATTTTTCATATTATCAATCCCAAGGATCTGAAGTAAGTCAACAAAACATACTCTTTACAGATGGCACCAATGTTGGTATTGGAACAACTAATCCAACATCACCTTTTGTAGTAAATGCAAGTGCTTCAAATGGCGTTTCAGCTCAATTTTTAGGAAAAGTAATTGGTGTTGGTGGAACTGGAAATAATGATTTTGTTACTTATTCTCAAATGAACAGCACAGTAGCTGGTAGTGCTGCTTGGTCAAAAAGTGGTTCTTACGTATACCTAGTTGACTTAACAAATAATGTTGGTATTGGCAACTCAACTCCTACTTCTTTGTTTACCGTCGGAGACAATAATCAAT
>JBAXPW010000050.1:0-10887 GCA_037132015.1 Candidatus Roizmanbacteria bacterium | reverse complement strand
GATATAAATTATTACAATATTATATCAAAATACATAAAAAATACATACTATTTTTTTATTAAGTAAAACGTAAAATAACAATGTATCTTCAACTTATAATATAGTCTAAATTATATTTAGGTACAATTTACAAAGAAAATTATGATTTTTCTAGAATAACAACTAAAATAGCTATAAAGTTTTATTCATCAGCATTTAATTTATTATATATAGAAAATTAAGATTGTCAGAATACAGAAATTACTTCGTCTTTTGAAAATTTTAAATTTTGACTTTGATTGAATATCGTGATATTATTGGGTTGGTTAATGTTCGTGGCGTTGATGAGAAGAGTAGGAATAGATACATTTTATAGCAACGAGGACAGCTGGAAGCCTCTAAAATGGTTTATTTCCGAATAGGGTCTTTGAGCCAAAGCCGAAGAAATTCATGTATATGAAAAGTAGGCTACGTTTCAAGAGCGTTCCACAAATGTGGGAAATATGGGTGGTACCACGGGTTATGCTCGTCCCATAGGTTATAAATCATATTTATTTTCCTATGGCACAAAAACTCTGGCAAAAAAAACAATACAAACTCCATGATCTTGTAGAAAAATTTGAAACGGGATCAGATATTCTTCTTGATCAAAATTTAGTAAAAGCAGATGTATATGGTTCGTTAGCTCACGCAGTTATGCTGACTTCGATAAATATTTTAACTGATGCAGAACTAAAGAAACTTATTCTCGCAGGAAAAGAAATATTAGCATTAAACGATGAAGGGAAGTTTAAACTTCAATTTGGGGATGAAGATATTCATACAAAAGTAGAAAACTATATCACAACTCATTATGGTGATGTAGGAAAAAAATTGCATGCAGGACGTTCTCGAAATGATCAGGTGTTAGTAGATATCAGATTTTTTACAAAAGAATCATTAATCATAATATATGAGAAATATATTGCATTGATAGAAACATTGCATGTATTTGCATTAAAATATGAATATATTCCAATGCCGGGATATACACATATGCAACGAGCTATGCCATCATCAATTGGTATGTGGGCTGGTGCTTATGCAGAAAGTATGACCGATACAGAAAAAATCTTTGCTACAGTTTATGATTTAAATAATCAATCACCTCTTGGATCTGGAGCGGGATATGGCGTTATCCTCCCGCTCGATAGACAAATGGTTTCAGATCTTCTCGGATTTGCAAAAGTTCAAAATAATTCTTTATATACTCAAAATAGCAGAGGAAAGATTGAATCTGCTATCTTATTTTTATTTTTACAGATGTTGTTTGACATCTCAAAATTGGCATCGGATGTGTTGCTTTTTACTACAACTGAATTTAATTTTTTTCATGTTAGTGATGAGTTATGTACAGGTTCCAGTATTATGCCACAAAAAAAGAATGTAGATGTAGCTGAATTATTGCGATCAAAAGTTCATATCATGCAGGGGTATTTTCATCAGGTTTTTAATACTGTTCTTAATCTACCATCAGGATATAATCGGGATTTTCAAGATACAAAAAAACCATTTATGGAAGCTATTCAGTTGATGCCACTTATTCTTGATGTAACTAAATTGCTAATTGAAAATATAGCACCGAATAAAGAATCATTGACACGAGCTCTTGGAAGTGAAATTTATGCAACTGGAGCATCATATGATCTTGTGCAAAAGGGGATACCATTCCGAGAAGCATACAAGCAAATTGGTGAAAATCTTGATCATCTCAAAAAAGTAGATTCTGACGAAGTTCTTAGGCAGAGTCAGCACATCGGTGGTACTGGCAATCTCAATTTATCACAAATTACAGACCAGATTATCAATCTAAAGAAAAAAATCTCAAAAGAAAGATCAAGTTTTGAAAATACGTTGGAAAAGTTAATTAATATTAGTTAAAAAAAATTTATGAATACAAAAACAACATATAAAAAAGTCTCATCCTATGAGGCAGAGATAGGAACAGTTAAAAAAATATTGCTCTTATATTCTGGAGGACTTGATACATCGGTTATGTTAAAGTGGTTACAAGACGCATATAAAGCAGATGTTATTGCTCTTACTCTTGATATAGGTCAACAAAAGGATGATCTAGAAGCGATTCGCCAAAAAGCTATAAAGTTTGGTGCAAAAAAGGCAATAGTTATAGATATAAAAGATTTATTTGCAGATGAATTTCTTGCAAAAGGAATAAAAGCAAATGCATCATATCAGGGTGATTATCACCTATCAACACCCATGGGGCGTGCAGTATGTGCAAAAGTTGGAGTTGATATTGCAAAACAAGAAGGTGCTGATTGTATAGCACATGGATGTACCGGAAAAGGAAATGATCAAGTGCGTTTTGAATCGTATATTCTCACATTCGATCCAAATATGAAAATTATAGCACCCGTTCGAGAATGGAATATGGATCGTAATGAAGAGATTAAATATGCTGAAAAATACGGCATACCTGTTCCCGCTACGATTGATGTTCCATATAGTGATGATGATAATATGTGGGGTATGACATGGGAAGGGGGAGAGATAGAGGAACCTGATTTAATATCTCCTGTTGAAAAATTCCTCACAACATATACGTTAGCAAAAAATGCACCAGATAAGGAGGAGTTAGTAACTATACAGTTTGAAAAAGGAATACCTGTTGCGTTAAATAACAAAAAAATGAAGTTGTCAACTCTTACCATTGAACTCAATAAAATTGGGGGAAAACATGGAGTTGGTGTAGCTCATATGTTTGAAGATCGGTTAGTAGGTGTAAAAAACGGAGGTGTGTATGAACAACCGGGAGGTCATATAATTATTGAAGCACATAAGGCACTTGAAAAATTTGTATGTACTCGCAACTTGAATGAGTTGAAAGCACAAATGGATATGAAATGGGGATATATGTGTTATGGAGCACTTTGGTATGATCCGACAATGGACGCAATCAATGCCTTTAATGATTATGTAAATCAAAAGGTAATAGGTGTTGTTACTGTGCAGTTGTATAAAGGAAGTACGACAGTTGTGTCTTTGAAGTCGCCTTGGGGATTAGATCATGCTTCTTTTGCAAGTCATAGTGGGACGAAATTTAATGTTAACGCCAGCCCGGGATTTATTGAAATATATGGTTTACAAATGAAGCTCTCTAAGCAGTTGGAGATCAAGAATACCAAATAACTACTACATATTTGTAATGTAAGATATTTAACATCATTTAATGCAATGGGTTGATAAAATTATCATTGCGTTAATTTGATGGTTAATGAAAGTAGACATGCTAGTTTTCATATTAAGAAAAAACTAAATATCGCATTGCGGTATATCTGCGATTTTTGCTTAATGGTGTGTTATATAACTATAAAGATTGATAATTTCTCGTAATGTGTGTCCAAACAATTATTATTTAAATATGCTTGTATGTCTCAATTAAGAAAAGGTCAGAAATCATCATTTACTCAGTCTCAAGTATATGAAGCTCGAAATGAAAGAGAAAAAAATTTTATAAAGGCGTTCACGACTTTATCAACCACTCAAGAAGTTGCTAATTTTTTGCGTGATTTAATGACATTGTCAGAAGTCCAAGAATTTTCAAATCGTTTGGAAATTGCAAAATGTTTAGTTGAAGGAAAATCTTATCAAAGTATTGCACAAGAAATAGAAACTTCTACAACCACAGTAACTCGTGTTGCTCAATGGCTCTATTCTGGATGTAATGGCTATTTCAAAGTGCTTAAGGAAGAGATAGATAAACAAAAGAAACTGAAATAAAATACTAACTACCAACTTTTCTAGTGCCCTGGAGTTGGTTGTGGATCTTGAGCACAATCAAGGCAAAATGTTGAATATTTATCCTTTAATACTGTTTTCTCTTGCATCTCATTTGCAGGATCGTCAAGGGTAGTCATCTTTCCTGTATCTCGATTTACTGGTATTGTCATTCTTCCTGTAGTTAGTGTTTTTACATTTTCTGTACCGTTAATTAGATATTCATTGTATGTTTGGCAACTGTCTGTCCCATCTGGATTTTTACCTGCGAGAAGTCCTGTTTCTTTACAAACTAGACGCAATCGTAAGCTATCGGGTTGTATTTGTCTTAGATCGGGTTGTTTTTCAAGTATTGTCTTCATTACGCGATTCCATATTGGTGCAGCTCCTGTAATTCCAGAAGTTAGATAAGGGTTCATAGCGGAATTATCATTATTTCCTACCCAAACAGCAGTGAGAAAATTTGGTGTGTATCCAATTGTCCAGTTATCTTTTTTGTCATCTGTGGTACCTGTTTTAACAGAAACAGATCTGCCCTTTATTTCTAAAAAAGATCCGGCCCCAAAAGCCGAAGAACGTGCTCCATTATCCTGTAAAATATGTGAAATAAGAAAACTCGCTTCACGTGAGAGAACTGTTTTCCCGGGGATGGTAAGACTATTTGGACGTTTTACAGGCTCACGAACATCATTTTGGTAGTTAAAGTCTTTAAATTCATACAATGTATTACCAAGCTTATCTGTAACTTTTAAAATTGAATTTAACCTAACTGGTTTACCTCGATTTGCGAGTGTTGAATATGCTTGAGCCAGCTCTGTCATACGAACTTCACCACCTCCTAAAGCCAATGACAGTCCATATCTTCGAGCATCAGTAAACGTTGAAATGGTCATTCCAGAAGCAGATGAAACAAATTCTTCTACGCCAATATATCCCAACATCTTAACTGCGGGGATATTGTACGAATTTGCAAGCGAATTACGAATATTGGTAAGACCGTGAAATGATCCATCATAGTTTACAGGACAATATGGTTTTCCTATTCCTGATGGAAAACAAGTTTTAGTATCAAGTAATATCGAAGCAGGTGTTACTACTTTTGTATCAATTCCAACTGCGTAGACCAGTGGTTTTAATGAACTTCCGGGTTGTCTTAATGCGGTAGTAACATTAAATGCGCCAGAACTTGTCGCAAAATAATTAACTGATCCTACCATTGCAAGAATCTCACCTGTGGGAGGTCGAGTTACTAAAATACCACCATTTGAAACTTGAAGTTGCTTTACTTTTTCAAGCTCTTCACTTAGGATTTTTTCAGATTCCTCCTGAATGTCGAGATCAAGCGTAGTATAAATACGAAGTCCACCCTCTTCAACAGTTTGTATTCCGTATTCTTTTTCAAGTTCGCTCTTTACAAAAAAAACAAAATGGGGTGCCTTTATTGCTACGCTTAAAGGTTTGACTTTAATCGGAGTATTTTTAGCTTGATCAAATTGTAATTTTGTGATGAATTTTTGCTCAAACATCTTTTGTAACACTGCATTGCGACGTTCTAATGCTAGGTCAGGATTGACATATGGTGAGTATAAAGAAGGTGCTTGAGGTAATCCAGCCAACATTGCAGATTCTGCAATAGTTAGTTCTTTCGCCTTTTTGTCAAAATAAGTTTTTGATGCTTCTTCGATTCCATATGCCGATCCTCCATAGGGAACTTGATTAAGGTACATCTCTAATATTTCGTTTTTCTTAAAAATTTGTTCAGCCCATATAGCAAGGACAATCTCTTTAATTTTACGTTGTACTGTACGATCAGAAGTGAGAAGCGCGCCTTTTACTAATTGTTGAGTTAATGTGGAACCTCCTTGAAGATTTTTTGTAAAAAACATATCACGAACTGCTCGTAAAACACCTGAAGTTATAGAAACTCCTACATGAGAATAAAAATCTTTGTCCTCTATAGCTATAGAAGCTTGAGCTACGTATTTTGGAAGATCAGACAGAGTTACTGGTGTTCGATTTTCCTCACTAAAAATCTCGTATAAAAGTTTTCCCTTTCTGTCATATATATGTGAAGAAAGTGGAAATGATTTGTAATCTTTTAACGAATTAGGAGAAGGCAAATCGTGAAAAATAAATAGGTATGAAATTATCGCAACTACAATAATTATTAAAAAAAAGAGTCCAGCCAATATTTTACGTTTCAACTTTCTTCCATGTGGACTTTTATTGTGTACTTTTTTTGATGGCAATATGTTTTTGATTCTTTCGAGCATTTTTTTCATATTTTTTTATCTTTTCGAGGAAACATTGGTGTTACTTTTTTTACTTTTCCTTGTGTAGCTTCTAAAATTTGAAGAGCTGTATTTGGCATAAATGGCTGAATTAACAATCCAACTTGATGGATTTCTGTTAGACTAGATAATAAAAATTCTTTACGATCTTCACTTGACTTTTTCCATGGTGCAAATTCATTGATAGAGCGATTTAGTTCTTTTATTTTTCCCCATATTGCTTCAAGAGCTACATTATAACGAAAATTATTCATATGTTCGCTAATTATGTTCCATTGAGGTTCTATAGTTTTCTCGAAAATAATTCCATCTGTTTCTGATAATGTTGTGATTCGTGATATGAGGTTTCCGAGTTCATTTGCTAGTTCGCTTGTGTAGAGTTGATCCATACGTTGATATGAAAAATCACCATCGTTTGCTGAAGGAATTTCTCTCAAAAGATAATATCTAACAGCTTCTACACCGTATTCTTTAGCTACTTCAAAGGGATCAATTACGTTTCCGAGCGATTTGCTAATTTTTTCTCCGTTAAGTGTCATAAAACCATGAACATACATACGCTTTGGCAAAGGGATACCAGCAGACATGAGCATTGCAGGCCAATATAAAAGGTGAAATTTGATGATATTTTTTCCAATAAATTGATATCTCTCTGGATTAGTAATCCAATATTTTTTGTATAATTCCTCTTCATCTGCAAAGTCGAGACCAGTAATATAGTTGAGAAGTGCATCAAACCACACATATATCATTTGTGATGCATCATTAGGGACGGGAATTCCCCATTTTTTAGTTCGCTCAATTGGCCTTGAAACAGAAAAATCATCTAAATCAGTTTCAAGATAGCTCAATACTTCGTTTTTTCTAAATTCTGGAAATATCTGTATTTCATCGGATTCTAAATATTTTTTTAATTGATCTCTATATTTTGAAATAGCAAAAAAATAATTTTCTTCTTGTATCAAATCTAGTTTGCGATTGTGTTCTGGACATATATTGTCGGGAAATTGTCCCTCTTTATAAAATGTTTCACAACCTACACAATATAATCCTTCATATTTCTTTTTATAAAGATCTTTTTTACATAATTGCCAGAATTTTTGTGATCCACGTTTATGTCTATCTTCTGAGGTTCTGATAAATCCATCATAAGTTAGATTAAATACTTCTTTGAGCTTTAAAAATGATTGAGCATATTGATCGACAAGATCCTGAGTAGATTTTCCCTGTTTTTGAGCTGCTTCAACATTTTTGATTGCATTTTCGTCAGTTCCAGATAAAAAGAATACATCTTTATTTTTTAGCCGAAAATATCTAGCTAACGCATCTGCCTGTACGACTTCTAGAGTATATCCAATATGAGGATCGCCATTTACGTAGGGGATAGATGTTGTGATATATACTTTATTTGACATATAAACTTAATTATTAAAAATGTAATATATTTATTTTTTAAGCACTAATATAATACCTATTATAATGGATACAATAAGAGCTGTGTTTATGAAATCAAAGCCAATGATATAGTTGAGTTCTAAATAGACAAAGATACTACTTCCAAGTAAAATAGCAATGAATCGTTTCAAAAAAAGCGAGCTTAATAATCCAAATGATACGGAGCTACAAAAAATTACAGATACTATTATCCAGTTGGAGGTTGGAGGTAAAAAAACTACCATTAAAATTGTGATTAGTGTGAAAATACATGACCCAATAAGCCTTAAAGAGGAAAAGTGATTAGCAAATTTCATATTGTATGTATATGTATAAGTATTAAATATATTATAAACTGATAATTTCTATTCTTGCACTTGCAAGTATGTTAATAATCTATTATAATCTCATCTTATGATTCAACTACCAGATGATAAACAACAAATAATTGAAATGTTCGCACAAACGACAGGTGATACAGGTTCTCCTGAAGTTCAGATAGCTCTTTTGACTCAAAAGATTGATAGACTATCACAACATCTTGCAGAAAACAAAAAGGATAATCATTCTAGAAGAGGATTATTGAAAGTTATTGCAAAAAGACGACGTATCCTCAATTATTTGACAAAGCTCGATGGAGATCGCTATAAGAAATTAATTAAGAAGCTCGAATTGAAGAAATAATACAACATTGCTATTCTTCAGCAGTTTGTTTCTTTCATGCACATTCTTCATCTATTTCTGTATAGATTTATTGATATCTATATTATAATATTAATACACATTAGACAGTAATTATTTAAATTAATTCATATTTATGCACAAAGTTATAGAAGAATCGTTTCAGTTAAATGGAGCAACATTTAGTTTAGAAACAGGCAAGCTCGCACGTTCAGCTACAGTAGCTGTATTGGCTAAACACGGAGATACGTGTGTATTAGTTACATTAACAGTAGGAAAAGAACGCACTGATATTGATTATGTGCCATTGCAGATAGAATACGTTGAAAAATTATACGCAGGAGGAAGAATAAAAGGATCTAGATGGGTCAAACGAGAAGGACGTCCATCAGATGATGCTATTTTGAAAGGAAGATTGATAGATCGTGGTATTCGTCCATTGTTCCCAAAAACATGGAGAAAGGAAACTCAGATCATCATGACTCTTTTGTCAGTAGATGGAGAACATTCAGATGAGATTGTTAGTGCGATCGCGACATCCGCAGCATTACATGCATCTCCTATACCATGGGAAGGACCAATTAGCACAGTTAGAGTTGGATATGTTAAAGAAGAGGGTGCAGAGACTGGCGCGATTGAGGTAAATCCTACTGAAGGTGATATGGTATATTCGACTATGGAACTCGTAGTCACTTCATCTAAGGAAAAAGTGCTTATGCTTGAGATGGCAGGAGCAGAGATAAATGAATCAATTATTGAAGATGCTATTGAGCAGGCAAAAGTTGAGAATGCACGTATTATTGATCACATCGAATCATTTGCAAAAAAAGTTGGACATAAAAAAGAAGTTGTATCCAATGAATTATTCCCCGAAAAGTTAGTTTCCACGATCAAAAAAGATTTTAATACAGAGATGAATAAGCTCATTGATTCAAAGGCAAAAAAAGAATTTGGTGATGATGGATCTTTTGATTTTTTTGTTAAAGCAGTCAAAGTAAAATTAGGAGAAGAGTTTGATGTAAAGATAATTGCTCAAACAGTAGATTATTTATGTAAAAAAGCAATTCATGATCGTATTCTTGAAACAAAAGTACGTATCGATGGACGTAAGCCAGATCAGGTCCGTGAAATTACATGTGAAGTTGGTGTACTTCCACGTATTCATGGAACGGGTCTTTTTCAAAGAGGAGATACACAGGTGTTATCAATTGTTACACTTGGGGCCCCAGATTTAGAGCAGATGATCGAAGGACCATCAGGCATTTCACGAGAGCATTACATGCATCATTATTACATGCCTCCTTATTCTGTTGGAGAAACAGGCAGAGTTGGTGTCCCTTCTCGACGTGAAATAGGACATGGTGCTTTAGCTGAAAAAGCTATTGAACCAGTTCTTCCTGTCCAAACTGATTTTCCATATGCAATACGCGTTGTGTCTGAAGTGTTGTCATCCAATGGATCAACATCAATGGCTTCAACTTGTGGATCAACTTTAGCTCTTTTAGATGCGGGTGTTCCATTGAAAGCTCCTGTCTCAGGAATTGCGATGGGTATTCTTAGTCGATCTGATGATGATTATCTTATCCTGACAGATATCATGGGAATTGAAGATTTTTCAGGAGAGATGGATTTTAAGGCAACAGGAACAAAAGATGGTATTACAGCGGTACAACTTGATGTAAAGAATAAAGGACTTACTAAAAAAATGATTCATGAAGTTCTTGTAAAAGCAAAAATTGCTCGTCTTTTCATTCTCGATAAGATGAATGCAGTAATAACATCACATCGTAAAGAGGTTTCTGAGTTTGCACCAAAAATAGTCGTGATACATCCTCCTCAAGATAAAATTGGAGAAATTATCGGACCCGGTGGACGTAATATTAGAAGTCTTATTGCAAAAACGCAAACAGAGATTAATATTGACGATGATGGTAATGTTACTATTGCGGGTTTGCAAAAAGAGCAAGTTGAAGAAGCTGTGCGCATGATTGAAGGTATCACAAAGCAGCTCGAAGAAGGTGAAAAGTTTACTGGTGTTGTAAAACGTATGTTGCCATTTGGTGCATTTGTAGAAGTGCTTCCGGGAAAAGAAGGATTGATACATGTATCCAAAATGGGGAAAGGATTTGTTAAAAATCCTGCGGATGTTGTACAAATCGGTGATGAAGTAGATGTGGAAGTGATACAGATTGATCAACAAGGACGTATTAATTTACAATTACTTCGTCGACCTGGTGAAGAAACTCAGGATGAAGTACAAGAGAATGCATAAGTAAAGAAACTTTCTGAAATTATGATGTTTTACCCAGCCTATAAGAAGGCTGGGTTTTTTTGTTATCTAATAAATGTATATCTATAGTAAAATTATTTCAATGTTAAAAAGAAATTATATTATCGCAGGTATATATTTGATAATTGCGGTATTTGTTGGATATACGAATCTACATATCGGTTCATTTTTTGATGAATCTGATTATGTTTTAGGTGCTTGTTTACTTGCTAATCAAAAAATAATGTATCTTGACTTTTTCTCCCATCACTTGCCGATTCCATACTTTGTTTTAAGTTTTTTATATTTCATAGTAGGGTGTAAGATATTTCTTGCAAGGTATTTTGTTCTTTTTATTGTTTTTGGAGCATTTATTGTGTCATCTTACATCTCAAAGAATGTATATAATGGTCCCACAAAACTGAACACAGGAACACGGTATACTTAAAGTATTAT
>JBAXPW010000049.1:0-11007 GCA_037132015.1 Candidatus Roizmanbacteria bacterium | reverse complement strand
CTCAATTATTGGATTTTCTGTTGGTACTGCTGTTGGAGATAGAACGTCTGTTGGGCTAATTGTAGGCACTATGGTTGGTTCAGATGTTGGAGCTACTGATGGAGCGATCTCTCTTGTTGGCTCAATTATTGGATTTTCTGTTGGTACTGCTGTTGGAGATAGAACGTCTGTTGGGACAGGTGTCTCTATCAATGATGGACTTGGTGTCATTGTTGGTATTACTCGAACTGGCGTGTTAGTGGGAACAATTGTTATTCCCGGTGTTGTTGTTGGCGCTGGAACAGAAGTTGGAATTTGAGTTGGTGTTGGCGTATCACTGATAGGTGTGATTGTAGGATAAGGATTTGACGTAGGTCTGCGGGTAGGAGTAATTCGTCGAACAGGATAACTTGTTGGATGAGATTCCTCAGTTGGGGCTATTTCTTCTTCACTGTTTGATTCATCTGAAGATACAGTATTTTCTGCGAGAACATCGCCATTTGACGGGCTTGAAGAAGGTTTTACTGGTGAGGATTTACTATTTAATATTTTCTGACCAAAGATAGAAACACCTCCAGATAATATAACCATAACTACAACAATAACGATAAGTGATTGTCTCTTTAGCTGATCAATATACATAAAATAATGAATGAATTAGTATGTTAACACGTTCCTTTTTCTACCATATTATAATTCAGACATTACATAATAACAATTGCAAAATTAATTTTATACGTATTAATTACTTATATAAGTGAATGAAGAGCATTCTCTATACGAAGAAGACAGGTATCTTTTCCCAATACTACCATTGTATCATTCAATGGTGGAGAAATTTTTTTACCTGTTATTACAACACGAAGTATCATAAAAAATTCACTATTTTTTATATCATATTTTTTTGCTAAATCAGCCATAGACATACCTATAGTTTCAATGTCCCATTTTTCTAGCACCTTTAATGAGCTATAGATTACATCTAATAATTCTTTTTGATCTCCCAGAGATATTTCGTAAGAATCAGGCTCTTTATAAAAACACTCACATAATGTTTTATATTCGATAAGTTTTTTTATCCGCTCTTTAATCAGTGGTACTGTTGAATTAAGTACATCTATAGAATATATACCATTGAAAAAATTAGAAATTATCGTAACTAATTCTTCATTGCTCATTTTTCGTATATACTCTCCATTCATCCATGTTAATTTAACCACATCAAATGCAGGTCCAACAGGTTTAAAATCTTTAAAGTCAACAACTTTAATAAATTCATTTATATCAAAAATTTCCTTTTCTTCTGGATGAGACCATCCCATAAGAGCAAGAAAATTGAGCATTGCTTCTGGAAGATATCCTTCACTGAGATACCAAGATGCAAACACAGGATTTTTGCGTTTTGATAATTTTGATTTGTCGGGATTACGTAACAAAGGAACATGAGCAATATGAGGAAGTGAGAATCCAAACGCTTTGTATAACAAAATGTGTTTTGGTGTAGAATTGATCCACTCCTCGGCTCGTATTATGTGGGTTATTCCCATCAAATGATCATCAATAACAACAGCGAGATGGTAGGTAGGAAATCCATCAGATTTTAACAATACTTGATCATCAATTTGATTCGTATTTATTGTGATATCTCCTCGTATTTCATCTCTAAATGTAATATCTTGATTTTCTGGAACATTCAAACGAATAACATATGAAACACATTCAGATTGTATTTGTCTTAATATCTCATCCTGATGTTGTATACAGTGTTTATCATATCGTGGAATCTGTTTCGATTTGATTTGAATATTTCGCATTTCCTCAAGTCTTTCTTTGGTACATGTACAATAATATGCAGTTTTGTTTTGGATAAGCCGTTGCACATAAGTCTTATATATTTGAAGTCGTTCAGATTGTCTATATGGTCCATGAGGACCACCATCAATAGGATTTTCATCAGAAACTAATCCAAATTGTTCCAGTGTAGATATAAACTTTTCTTCTGCTCCTTCAACAAATCGTTCTCGATCTGTATCCTCTATCCGAACAATAAATTTTCCACCATGTTTTTTTGCAAATGCATAGTTAATGAGAGCAGTATATAAACTACCTATATGTAAATCATTTCCCGTTGGTGATGGTGCAATTCGTGTACGAACCATAATTTATACCTTTCATTATATAATATTTCATTATGGATGAAGTAGAATTTAAATATTGCCCCGTTTGTTCTAATCTTTTTGAAAAAATATCAACATTTTCACTTCAGTGTAATAAGTGTGGATACCAATATTATGTAAATCCAAAACCTTGTAATGCTGTCATTCTTAAAAATAGTGATGGAAATATATTGTTGGTAAAACGTAAATTTGATCCTTTTAAAGGATCATGGGATCTTCCTGGTGGATTTATAGAGCCTAATGAGTCGATGGAAGACTCAATTCATCGTGAAATCATGGAGGAACTCGGAATCAAAGTAGATAACATTCATTACCTCAAATCCTACTCTGATAGATATTTTTATAAAAGTATTAACTATTTCACAATCGGCTTTGTTTGCACAGGAACAATAAAAAGTTCAAATATAGAGGCAAATGACGATGTTGAAGAAATTCAATTTTTCAATGAAAATGACATTCCATTTGATCAAATCGCATTTCAAAGTGTAAAACAGGCACTTGTTGATTTATTTTCTCTTAACAAGTCTATAAGCTCCAAAGAGAGCAAATAATGCAGGGAGTAAAAATATCACAACATACTTGAGAAAATCATGTTGATTTGGTGGAACATTAGTGATTGGATATATATTTACACTTCTTGCACGAATACCTGTTAATGCACCCCCTGACACCATCTCATTAATTGCATTTAACACTAGATCGAGATTATTTGAATTTCGTGAAAAATATCTATCAAGCACAAATCTTGATGAAGGGATCAATATGATTTTACCACCATTTTTGTTTATAGACTGTGCACCTACCACATATTGTTTATATTCAGATTCAACAGGAGAAATAATATCACGAGGAGATAACTTAAAAGATATATCTTCGTGCCATGAAGTCTTGACTGATTCAATAATATTTTTCGTTTCATATCCCGTTTTTTGATTTACTTGAATTGAGGAAGCCCATGGCAATGTCAATGCGCGGACATTTGCAACATACGGAACATCTTTGGCGAATACATTTGTTCTTATCCAAAATGGATACGGCGATAGAAAAGAAAATAAATCTTGTGATCCAAAGTTTACAACTTCTGCTACAGTAGATAATACCAAATCTTTATTTAACGTTAACCCATAATCACTTAATAGCCCAAATAAATTATGATTTGCATTCTCTGTCATCAAAGAATCTGCTACCCATACACCATCTGCAAATACAATGAGTTGTCCTTTGTTATCCAAATATTTTTTTAACTTATCTATTTCATATTGATCAAAACGTTTTTGATTATCATCAAATACCATAAGAGACTTATATATTTTGGGATCAATTTCTCCTGATGCAGTTGCAAGATCAACAGGTTGAAATGGATATTGTTGTTGTAATATCTGCGTAAGAAAACCTGCAGAAGGTCTTCCTTGTGCTGGATCAACTTTCATATTTATACTTCCAACACTTGCTGATTCTTTCGAAGTCATCTTATATATTGAAGCGGTAACATTGTATTCAAGACTTTCTGCATCTGTAACCTGAGGAATCACTTCTTGCTTTTTTCCATATGAGATAACGGCTCCAAAAAATGAAGTTGAGACTGCAAATTTATCTCCTTCAACTTGCGAAAATTGTATTTCAGGGATACCTGCTTCCCTCACTTCACGCGTAGCATTCTCATCTTTTTTTGGATCAATAATTTGGAGAGATAATTTGCCACGACTTTCTCGACTATACTCATTCATCAAATCAATTACATCTGTACGAATAGGTTGTATACGTGTGGGCAAATCCGAAGAAACATACAGCTTAATATTCACCACGTCATCAAGATTTTTTACTACTTTTTTAGACGCTTTGGAGAGAGTATATGCCTGACCATTTGAAAAATCAAGACGTAATGGTACAAAAGATATAATTAAATTAGCAAATATAAAGAGTCCAATGGTGCAAATATAAATTGCCTGTTTTCCATAGCGTTCAACATGTAATAACTTCAATAAATTTATCTTAGAGATCGGAGGAAATTTTTTCATATTAATCACGTTTTTCGACATTAATAACTGTCAAGAATAGGAACACCGCAGATAAACTTACAAAATAAAATACCGAACGTATATCAACAACACCCTTTACAAAATTTTCAAAATGATTTAACGGACTAATAAATCCAAAAAAATCTTGAATTGATTTTGGAAATATAGTTGCTAAAAAATCAGTAGAAAATGATACAAGTATAAATAGTGTAATAATTGAAGATAAAAATGCCACTACCTGATTTCTTGTAAGGGACGAAAAAAATATACTAATACTAAGAAACGAGGACGCAAAAAATATCGTACCAATATATGCAATCAAAACTTCAGGAATGTATATATTTGCCATAAATTTGAGAGCAAAAGGAATACAAAGAGTTAATCCTATTCCGATTGAATACACAATAACAAGTGATACAAATTTGGCAATTACTATCTGAAATTCCGATATTGGCAATGTTAAAAGTGTCTCTATGGTATTTGTACGTTTTTCTTCTGAAAATATACGCATAGAAATTGCTGGTACAAAAATAAGTATCAGCCATGGAAGAACGCCAAAAAAAGCCCTCATAGATCCAGAGCCTGTTACAAAAACATCTTTCATATAAAGAAAGTTTGCAAATACTGCAAATAACACCAATATGACATATCCGACTGGATTGTTCAAATAATACGAGAGTTCTTTTTTTATAAGTGTTATCATAAATATTGAAACATTATTAAACTACTATTTATTCCTCATCATCAGACATAACAAGTTTTCTAAATAATTTTTCTACCCCACCTTTAGCAGATGGTTTTTTATCATCATAAATTATCTTACCTTTATTAATGATAATCAATCTGTTTGCGATATCTTCAACCTCTGACAATATATGTGTCGAAAAAATAATTGTTTTTTTTCTTGAAAGACTTTTTATGAGATCTCTTATACGTTCCTGCTCTATTGGATCAAGCCCAGATGTGGGTTCATCAAGCACGAGTATTTCAGGATCTCCAATGAGAGCGCTTGCCAATCCCACACGTTGTTTGTATCCTCGTGAAAGCTCCTCAATCTTAGAATTAAGCACATCATTGAGACCAACAGAAATTGCAATCTCTGTATAACCCTGTGCCTTTTTAATATCTGAAACAAACTGCAAATATTCAGAAACTCTCATCTCGACATATAACGGATTATTTTCAGGAAGGTAACCTATTTTTTTTAACACATCTATACGATCATCTATTGGATGCAATCCATCCACTGTAACTTTACCATTTGTAGGAGCCAAATATCCAAGAAGTAATCGCATTGTAGTTGTTTTTCCAGCACCATTAGGCCCAAGAAATCCGATTATTTCTCCTTCTTTTGCTTTGAAAGAAATATCATTTACTGCAACTTTTGTTGAATATTTTTTTGTTACATTTGTAAAATTGATCATAGCGTATTTTATACAATATTCATAAAAAAAATACAAGTATGTAATTTTTTATTTGATACCAATTTTAAAATTATTTTCTACTATATTCCAATTTATATTTTCAAAAAATACATCAATATAACCTGCGCGAGCAGATCCAAAGTCCATAAAATATGCATGCTCATATGTATCAAGGGCTAAAATAGGAGTTGCACCCCATACAAGAAATGAATTTTGAGCATCGCCGATATAATTAAATAATCGTTGTTCACTTTGATTCCATGCAGTCCACACCCAACCACGCGCAGAAATTCCTGTTGCCTTCACATCTTTTTTATAGAAATCGAATGATCCAAAATCTTTTTCAATTTGCTTTAATAAATCACCAGATGGAGATCCTCCTTGACCCCCAAGATGTGAAAAATATAATTCATGATTTACTACTCCACCTGACGCAAATGTTAATTCAACCTTTAATTCACGGATGAGTGAATATGTCTGATTTGCTTTGGAAAAATCCTCTTCTGTAATTCCTGCAAGTTTCTCATTTATTTCGTTATACTTTGTAACATATCCTTGGTATAACTTTAGATGCTCTTCAACTGCTTTTTTTGAGATACCTTTCATAGAAAAAATCTCATCACTGAAAGTATGTGCTATATGTGTAACAATATTCATATTTTTGTTAATAATGGTAATAATAAAACCTCAACTCATTCAATAGTATATGATACTACTCATTTCAACAAAATAGGTATTGATATTTGTGATTGAATGCATTATAATGACTTTGCTCTGGTCATTTAAGCGGTTTGGTACCACCCTTCCACATCCCGAACAAGGTCGTGAAACAAACCAGCGCCGATGATACTCAAGCCAAATCGGCTACTGGGGAAAGTAGGTCGTAGCCAGGGCATTTTTTTTTATCTTATTTTACTTCAAAGTTTCTCCCGTGGATTCTTGAAAAATTACATTCTTAGGAGGTGTAAAAACAGAAGAATCAACTTCTTTTTTTACACATGAAAAATTTTTGATATTTACTAAGCTAGCACTTGCCGATGACTCGTTTAACTTATTTGATCCCTTTGACTGTACAAGTTTTATTATCTCATCTTGAGGTAATAGATCAATCAGACCAAGATATAAACTTAATCCACAAATACGCGTACCAACTTTTGCTTTTTCTTTCCAGCTATATGCACAATCTCCTGAAACAATGATCATGTCAACATCTATTGCAGATTGTATACGTGCAGAAATCTTTTTATTTAATATTAGTGCGCTCATAGAAGAATCCTTCATTATTGATGAACATTCGTATGGTCCATTGAGATCAAAACGAGCTGGTGCTGTAGATTCTGATTGTGTTATTACTATTGAAGGAAGAGGTTTTGCTTGTTTTTGGACTGTTTTTTCAACTTTATCAGACGCAGAAAATACATTCATTAACACAAATATCATCATTATTAAAGGAATCGCTAATATGAGCTTTGAACCTTCAGAAAATAGTGAATCAATTAATGATTGGTTATCCTTTGTCATACTTCATTATATACACATCTATTTATTCATTCAATTCAACAGCATCAGACAACAACTCTATACCTTTAATATCTGCTAACGAGTTGCCCATGATACTTTGAAGGTCGCCGTGCATTCCCAATGTATTATCAATTACCTTACGAATATTTTTTTCCTGTTTTGACCATTTTTGAGCAAACCATCGTTTTTCTTTTTCAATATCATCTTGGATAGTGGTAAATGCCTCAACAATTGCCTCAACCCTATGGGTAAACTCAGTACCTGAAAGATATGAGTACAGCACTTCCATTTTTTCTTTTTTTCCTTCAGAGCTGTTTTTAATAATTGAAACTTCTATAATTTGCGAGCGAAGTAGAGTAGCAACTCCTAAATATGCTTCATAATCACTCACCCACACACCCTCAACACGACCTATATGATTAATGCCTTCGGGAAGAACCTGACTCACTAGAACGGCCCATTCAGCATGTAACACACGTTGGTCGTCTTTAAGTTTAACAACCCATTCATTACTCCATGATTTTGTTCGTTTTGTTTCCCACACAATAGTTCCACATAAAGAACCCATGTTTGATCTTACTTTTTGTACAATATCCGCTCCTCTTACACCTTTTGCAACTGGTTCAATACTATCGTATGGAAATTCCTTTTTAAGTAGAGATTCTAATTCAAGCTCCAAAACTTCACCTTGCATCTGTTGAGAGCCCTGTTCAACTTTTCGTTTATAATCGTCCACCATCTTTAATGCATCCTGAATTTTTTTATCTTTCTCAGCGATTTTTAAATTAAACTCTTCTTCAATACGATTACGAGATTCTTTTCTTATATTGTCCTCAAGCTCTGTTAATTTCTTTTCTGAAATAAGTTTTTCCTCTTCTCTTTCTGTCTTCATCTGTCGAAGTTGTTTCATTATTTCAAGTAATTGATCGTTTAATTTTTCATTTCTTTTTTGTAGTTCTTCTCGTTCCTCATGTGCAGTTTTTTCTGAAAGTTCGAATTCTTTTCGCATGCGCTCTCGTGTTTTTTCTGCTATGTCTTTTTCTTTTAATTCATTCTCATCTTGTAGTTTTTTTGATACTTCTTCCTTCCATTTTCGCGCTTCATTTCGAATTTTTTCACGCTCTCGTTCTTGTTCTTCAACCTTTATCTTCTCCCATTCTTTAATCTTTATTTCAAAACTATTTTTCACAAGTGCAATATCTTTTTCATATTTTTCTTGCATCTCATGAGAAATAGCTTCATTTAATAAAATAGGTTTTTTGCAATGCGGACAAATTATTTGATCTGTCATATAATAAACCTAATCTTTTTTTGTAAGAGAGTTGAGAAACCAACTCACAACCGAAAGAACAAGACTAAAAGCCATCGCGACCCAGAAGTCGCGAACCTGAAAACCCGGAACCAGCCAATCCACTAATAAAACCATCAACGCATTTATCACAAATGTGAATAAGCCAAGTGTGAGAATTGTAAGAGGAAAGGTGATAACCGAAATAATTGGCTTAATTATCATATTTACCACTCCGAGAGAAACAGCTACAATGAGCGCAGACATAAAAGAATCAACCCGAACCATCCCTTGAAGGAGGTAAGAAGCGACAATCACAGCTATTGTGTTTACGAGTAATTTTACGATAATTCCCATTTCACCTATAATAGTATTAAACCATTAGAAAATCAAATCGTCTCACCATCAATCACATCAACTCGATACTTTTCTACAATCTTCATATTTTTAATATTTGCTTTATAAAAAAAATCAGATAGGTCGCCAATAAAAGGAATGAGACCAATTAAAAAATCAATAATGATATGAAAAACCATGCGCCACACCTCTTTTGAAGGAATTTTCATCCCTATCGCAATCCAGATAACATACAATGATATAAATAATGTAATAAGATCTCCTCCGCCTGGAATCAAACCTAATATAGGATCCAGTCCAAATCGAAATCCTAATATACTAAATCTATTATCTAATAATATTGAAAGTGTTTTGGCAATTTTAAGATGTTTTTCCATAGTTAGTATCTCTTATATTTATAGCATTAAGCAATATCCTTTTTTCGTCATAAGGTTCTTCACCATTGCCATAATTCATTGATTGTTCATGACCCTTTCCAGTTGCTATAATCACATCACCTTTTTCCGCAATTTTTATAGCAAATGTAATTGCCTCTTCTCTTCGAGCAAATTGTATTACTATATTTTTTGAACCACAAACATATTTCTCAGGATCGATACGTTCAAACATTTTTGGAATTCCTTTGAGAATTGACTTATTTATTTCAAAAACAGACTCTTTACGCGGATCTTCTGCGGTAAGAATAATTATGTCTGCATATTTTGCAGATTCTTCACCCATAAATGGTCGTTTTGTTTCATCTCGTTCACTCGCTGTTCCAAATACATGAATGAGGCGATTTGATGACAATGATTTTACTACAGGTAATATTTGCTTAAAAGAATGGGGCGTATGGGCAAAATCAACAATAACTGTATAATCATTTTTATAAATAACTTCTTGACGACCTATGGGAGGGTTATATGAAGCAATTGCATTATGAATATCGTTATCAGAAATTCCTAAGTTTTTTGTTGCAACAATTGATGCTAAAATATTCTGTTGATTAAAAACACCTAATAATGGTGTCTCAAATTGAAATGACTCGCACGTATAGTCCGCTAATGAATGAGATACTCCATATGAAATACATTTTGTACCTTTTAATATGGCACTTAATTTTTCGTAAGACACATCTTCTCTATTAATCACACATATATCAGAAGCTAAAAGTAAATGTGATTTAGCTTGCACATATCTATCATATGTTTTATGATAATCAAGATGTTCATGGGTGATATTTGACAAAACGCCAATCTTAAAATGAATTCCAAATGTCCTATTCTGATCAAGCGCATGTGATGTTACTTCTATCACTGCATGAGTGCATCCTGCATCCTTGGCTTTTTTCAAATATGCTTGCAATGAAAATGCTGAAGGTGTAGTAACATGAAATCCTGTATCATGCATCGTATCACCGATATATGCTCCAACCGTTGTAATAAGACAGGTTTTTTTGTTGGCCTTTCGAAGTATTGTATATATTAAACTTGCAGTTGTGGTCTTCCCATCTGTTCCGGTAACTCCAATACAAATCATTTTACTGGATGGAAATCTAAATATTACATTCGCAATAAAGGCTTGGACCAGATGTGCAACGTTTTTTATATGTCGTATCATAAAGAATCTATAATGTCTAATATCTCAGGAAATTGTGAAAATTGTATGCCAGAAGATAAACTAAAATGTCCGTATCCCTTAAATAGTTTTAATTCACCACCCGTATGTTTCATCAGATACTCCGCATGTTCAAGAGGACAATAAGGATCATTATCGGAATGAATATAAACTATTTTTTCCGCATGTTTTTTTATTTTTTCAAAATCAAATTCTTCAGGAAACATATCAGTTAGTGCATCCCACTGCAATGATTTTGGAACTCTATCCTTAAATACACCAATTAATATTCCTGCCTTTATGCGAATATGTTCTGGCATATGTTGAAGAAGGTATAATACCTCAACTGCACCCGAAGAATGACCTATCACTACAGTCCGTTCATCATATAATCGATCAGCATTTTTTAGTAAAAATTCTGTATATTTTCGTGGATCTGGCTTATTAGATCCGGGGAGATCTGGTATCCATACCTTGTGTCGGAAATCCATTTTAGATTTGAACCAAGGAAACCAATTCGATTGAGAATTATCCATTGTGCCATGAAGAACAATTATATTATACATAGTTTAAATTATATCTGATCCGACTTAATCGAGTTGCATGGAATTAAGTGTTACCCAACGCGGAATCAGGTAAGGGTGTTG
>JBAXPW010000048.1:0-11224 GCA_037132015.1 Candidatus Roizmanbacteria bacterium | reverse complement strand
TGTAAGGATAAATAAGTTTATATTTATCAGAGATAATACTCAGCTTCTTTATTTCTTCACCTCCAACAAAAGACCTTAAAAATTCTGGTTCAAGATTTTTATGCGTTCCATTTTTAACAACATAAACATTATTCTGCCCAGTTCGTAACCCCTGTAGGATATTTGGAAATACATGCCCAATTAAAGGTAACTCTGGTCTGTTTAATTTTTTGATAATCTCTTGTGTTTGATCGGTTGATAAATTCCAAGGAAACTTTTCTAGAACAGTTCTATTTAAACTAAAAGTTTTTGATTTGTTTAAATCGTTTACCCCCTCTATTCCAGTAGGAAAATGTGTGACAGTAAATCTTTTTGCCGGAGGAAGCTTTGCAAAAGTAATGACAGATGTATAAGTTGTATAGTCAGGAAATACTTGAGAATCTTTGAAATCTATAATATTTAAAACCCTAACTTCGTTTGCTAACTTTTGACAAATAATTTTTCCATATTCAGAATTCATAAATTTACTAGTCGTTATATAACAAGCTATACCTCCATCAGTTAGTGTTCTGATTGCATGTTCAATAAATATTATTGATAAGTCAAAATTGCCTGATATTATTTCTGGGTATTTATCTTTTAAAGATTTAGCATAATCACTTCTAATATTTTGAGATCTAATATACGGTGGATTACCAATTAAGATATCTACTTTGTCATTATTTTCATTTATTTCTAACATTGAATCAGCTCTTTTTATATGAGATTTAAGTTTAAGTAGATCATTAAGGATATGTGTTAGGGTAATAGAAGTTTCATTAATATCAGTCGCATATAAATCTACCTCCTCTCCAAAAATACGCCTAGCTGATGATATAAATACCCCTGTTCCGCAAGACACATCTGCAATTGATTTTACCTTTCTTCCAGTTCTGTGTAATTGATTCCAATGTTGCCAAGCTGTGTGGGTAATCTTGTCTGATAGCCATTTTTGAGTAAAAACTGAACCATCTTTTTTTATCTCATCTTCAGATAGGGCAAAGGTCCTGATTATGTTAAATGCATCCTCAGCATTTTTTACATTAATTTCACTTATTTTTGAAAAAGCTTCTTTTACTTCTTTTGGCCACTCATCTGCCTTAGCCAATATAGAACTTATAGAGTCAATTTTCACTGAATCATATGCTAAAAAAATATTTATTAATTTTATTTTATTTTTTACCCATGGTTGAACATTAAGTTTTTCGATATTTGAACACACCATTAAAGCTGAGACAATACAGAAATCTTCTTTTTTTACTTTTGTACCAAAAAATACACTTAGGTGAGAAATTGCATTTTTAAGTTCTGTTTCCATAAAATGATTATACCACTTTTACCACGTTCGTGGGAACACGATACTGTTGATATCTTTTAACTACTAAGAGCAATCATTTTCTGATTTAGTAGAATTTTACTTTTTAAACACCCCAACAATTCTCGTTTCTCTACATCCTTTCCATCTCTCAAAATATACTTCGCATAATTTCGTATATCTACATCGCCAACATTGGTACTATCTTTAACCCCTAAAACACCTATCTGGAAGCGTTTGAATCTATTAACCTCATCTTTTATCTTCTCTTTCATTCCTATCTCGTCTAGGTCAATTTTATCGAATACATCTTCTAACTGTTTAATAAGATCATCTTCATTTAGATATCCACTTTTACAATGTCTGTCCCTCACCTTATTACACCCATAATAGACATATCTATGAATATTCCCATTCTTCTGTTTCTTTAACTTTTCATCGGCACATACTCCTGAACCACATAAACCACAAGTCATTAACCTTGTGAAAGCAAATTCTTTACTACCAAATTCTGTTTTTGTAATCTGTCTTGTTATCTGTGCTTGAACAAGATCAAAGAGTTCTTTTGTGATTAATGGTTCATGCGATCCTTTATACCAGTTACCGCTATTTTTTGGATATTCAAATTCTCCATAATAGAAAGTATTTCTTAAGAGTATATGTATCGTACTTAGCGTAAGACCTTTGTTACTGCTTACTGATCTAAAATTAAGGTCAAACTTTAACCAGTGGTATACCTTTCTACCACTCCATTTTTCATACGCAACTTTCTCAAACATTTGTTTCATTATATGACCTCTCTCTGGATCAATATATGTCTGACATTTTCTATCTATTCTTTTTTCTTTTAGATATCCAGTAGGAGCTGGTGCTGGCCATAAACCCATTTCTACCCTCGTCTTTAGTCCTCGTTTAACATTAATACTTTTATTATCATTTTCTAACTTCGCTTGAGAACATAAAATCATTAACAAAAACTTTTCATTTGGAGAATTAGAAAATGTTTGTCCATACGTTCGTATTTGTAAAAGTAACTTTTGATCCATTAAATCAACAAGCGACCCTAGGTCGCCTGCATTTCTACTTAATCTATCTGGTGCCCATGTTAGTACTCCGTTATATCTACCTATTCGTATATCTTCTAAAATTTCTTTAAACACGGGTCGTTGTCCTGATTCTTTCGCTGAATGTGATTCTCGTCTAATATCAATAATTTCTAAACCTTCTCTTTCTGCTAAAGAAAGCATTTCTTTAATTTGTGAATCAATAGAAAGAATTTGTCGTTCTTCTGATTCAGTACTTTTTCTACTATATAAAACGTATTTGATTTTTGTTGTTGGAATAACAGCCATATTACCTATTAGTCCAAATGGTGCTTGTTGTTGCATATATATATTAATGACAGAACCATAATCCCTGCATAGTCTATGCAGAACTAAAAAAGACGACATTGTGAGAGATTTATTTATCTACAAAATATCAGCAAAAGACCACAACACTTTATATGTTGTGGTCCCTCACTCAACTTCTTTCGGAATATCGACAAGTGACTGGAAGAAGATTGTAGAAACGTTACTTAATCACCATAGCCGTCATCATCGTTAATATTACCAATTACATTTGACGGCATATTTAATGGATCAACGGTATCAATAGTAATTGAAGTAACTGGCACAAAAGGTTTCTTCCAAAAATCTTTTGGTCGTGGTCGCATATACTCTTTTTTGTGGTTATCAAGATAATACTGGATAGCACGTAAGTTCCCATTATTAATGTGAGTTACGAGCTTACTCTCAGCAAGGTCAATAATGGAATCTACTCCACACGAAAGAGCGAGGTTAACATTTTCTTGAAATTCTGGGTCTTCTTTACACCAACGATAGATTGTATTCCTCGTTAAGCCAACTTTTTCACAGGCAACGGAAATATTTGGAACGGTGTTAAGTTGTTCAAGAAAAGCTTTAATCTTTTTACTACTCTTCTTTGTCATTTCGGATAACCTTTGCTTTTTTGCCTGTTAACGCCTCATAACGTCGTATTGTTAGATCGCAAAACTTCGGTTCGATCTCTACCGCATACACTTTACGCTTGAGTTTGATTCCTGCCATAATAGTGCTTCCTGACCCAGAGAAACTATCGAGAATGATGTCATTCATTCTTGTGCAACGACGAATTGCTTTCTCATAAACTTCAGGTGGCTTCATGGTACTGTGTTCGTATTCGTTTCCAGAAAGACGCTTTTCCATCCACACAGTTAAGTGATCATGTGCTTGTTGTAGTAATTCATTACCAGTTGTCATATCGTCGTTCATGACTTCATTCAAGTCATTTAGTCCTTTGGTAATGTATGGATTACCTCGAGTACCGTACGTACACGGTTCGTAACATTTATTGAATGCAATGGACGGTACGGGATTCTGACTATTTTTAAGCCACAAACATACACGACGATTCACTATACCAAGTTCACGATAGAGTACTTGTATTTGCCAAATATACGCCTGATCGGACCAATAAAATATATTAGCATCGTCTTTTGTTACAGAGAGTGCTGCGACCATGCTCTTTCTTAAGAAATCTGCGTATTCTTCATCTGTCTTGTTGTCATCAACAGACCCACCATAATTCTGCTTACCACCAATCCCAGAATTATAGTCCACAGAAATGTTGTAAATTGGATCTGACATTATCATGGAAGCACGTTCGTCACCAAAGAGTCTTTGAAGTGTCTCTGGAAGAGTGGAGTCGCCACAGATCAAACGGCATCCATCCATTTCAATAATGTCCCCTGGTTGAGTCTCAGGATCTGTAATGTTTAAGATCTCGACCTCTGGACGAAATTCGTCTAGACCAAGTTTACTGTTCCATATATCGTCGAGTTGCTTCTGATCGAAGCCGATATCAAGGAGCATATCAAAGTTTAACTGCTGGAGTTTTTCAAAGTCGAATTCTCCTGTGTTTTTGTTCAAGCGAACATTCAGCTCCTGTTCCATTTCAATATCTGGAATATTCACAAAGACAACTGGAATCTCTGTCATCTTGAGTTCCTTCGCTATTTCCAAGCGAAAGTGCCCACCAATGACAATATTTTCACGATCCTTTGCACTGTTACAGATTATTGGGTCAACGAACCCAAAGCGTTCAATACTCTCCTTGAGCTGTTCTGCTTGCTCCTTCGTATGCTTACGAGGATTATATTCGGCTGGGTTAAGGCTGGTAATTGGTCGGTATACGACCTCAATGTTATTAGGCATATTTTACATAAATTAAGTAAACAATTAATAGGTATGACGAAAGCACCCGCCTTTTGTTGTATAGGGGGAGTCAAGCACCTTTCGTAAATAACGTTCGAAAAAGTCGTATGCAAGGAAGTGCAATGACTTCGTTACTTATTACTATTATATCATCGTCAAATTTAGAGCAAGTTTCTTATTTTAAAAGGGTTTTTTGGAATTTTGGCTTAAAAAATTCTCTCTGAGAATGGTTTTTCTCTCGCTTTTAAAAAAACAAACACCCTGTCAGTAAAAATAAAGGGTGTTTAATTTTTTGAATACACTCAGATTGATTAATAACAAATTTTACTACCTACTTCTTTATAAAAGTATCCTTATCAATACATTCTTTATCATTAAGTGCCGCGCTCATTATTCCTTCTGCCATCTTATTATCTCCATCACCCTCAGTTGTCCTCATAAGTACATGCCAAGCACCAGCTGCCGACTCAAGACATCTGTGTGTTTGAAGTGATACCATTGCTCTATCTAACCAAATGTCTACGTCTTCCCAGTAGTCATCTTTATTAGCAACATCAAAATATTTCCTTACAACTGTATATGCTTTTTCATACTCTTTTTCAATAATCAATGCTCCTGCATATTTGTGAACAATACTTAATTCAGTTGAAGACGATAAAGAATATGCTTTTGCATATGACTCCAAGGTGTTTTTGAAATCTCTTCGCTCTCTGAAAATATCCCCCCTCATTTCATAAATAAACTCATCACCATCTTTGTTTAAAGCTAAAAATGTATCTGTATCTTTAAGAGATTCGTCACTCTTGGCATCTTGGTAATAAACAGCAGCACGCAATGCATATGCTTTAGAATTTTTAGGTCTTACTTTTATTGCCTTACCAAGCGCTTCTATACAAGATGTGTAATCTTCTTTATCAACGAAAGCAATAGCTTCATTTATGTAACCACTATAGACATCCTCTTGCTTTTTATTATAAAAATAGTAACTTCCAGCAACCAAACACCCTACAATAACTACAACTAAAAACTTAAGGACTATCTTTTTATGATGTCTAATAAATTTTAAATACGGAAGATTCATTTTTTGAGTATACTCGCTTTACAAAAATATACCACAGAATTACTTCGGCATAGCTAAAAACTCTCCAGTAACCTCTGGTGACCAATGTTTATTATAAATATCCTGCAGAAAAGCTGTATCCTTAAGTTTTTCATAAGCTTCTAACATCTCCGTCTCTGTATACAAACGACCATATCTAGCAAGCATAGATTCGGCTTCATCAATAAGATCTCTAAGTGTTTGATAATTAAAAAGTTTAAGTGCTTTTTGTCTCTCTACTTCAACAGTTACCAATTCCTTATTATTAATTGCTTGTAATATCCTAACGTGCAGTTCTTTCCTTACACGCTCTACTTGTTTGTGAGTATGAACTGACAAGGTTAAATCCCAACTACTATTAATATATTTGTTACCAGAAGTGGCAAAGGTAAAGTCCATGTCATATGACCACCCAAGCTCAGTTCTTAACCATTCGAAAAGCGCACCATGAACAGTGTTTGTGAGGAGCTTCCCAATAAAATTTATACCCATGACTGTCATCAAATCATGTTCAGTGGTTACACCACCAAGACAATAAACATATCTCCCAACGTCCTCAAAATTTTTCTCATGATATTTTTTATTAGTCCAACCAACTTGTTTAAAATGTATTGGCAGTTTATGTTTTTTGGTTTTAATAGTAGCAAGTGTCGTATGAACAATTTTTTCATCAAAATTCCCACCTACAATAACATAAATACCTTTGTCGAAATAAGCTTTTTTATGGAAACGAGAAAGAACTTTTGCGTTCATCTTTTTTAAGTCAGAATCCATTCCAATTATTTGTTTAAGACTCATCAACTCACTATCTTTCCATTTTGTTAATGAATGATATTCTAGATCATCTGTCCCTGGATACCACTTACTCTCACGCTTTCTTTCACTAGAAACAATACCTATCTCACATGAAATATCTTCATCTTTAATAATAGAATTAAAAACATGACTCATTAATCCCTCAAAGGCTTCAGCAAATAAATCAGACTTAATTTTTACAGCATACATTGTGTACCCTAAATTAGTTCCTGCATCAAAAGATCCTCCCACAAGTTCTATCTTCTTTTGAAATTGATTTTTTTCAGGATAGAGAGATGACCGCCCATAAACAATATGTTCAAGAAGGTGCGCAGTTCCAGGTAATACTTCGCCTGTATTATGTAGATGTCCTACTGGTATAAAAATTTTAACACTAGCAAAAGGCACCTCCATTTTTTTGCTATAGATTTTGATTCCATTATCAAGCTGTACGCTTTTAAAAATAAGTCTGTCTTTAATTTTTTTCATATATATCTACATATCCTCTGCCACCATAATTGCATCTTCCTCATCAAGTCCTTCATTAATAAGTTCAAGTGCTTTTTCAGCAACTTCTTCATCTATATCATTATCCTCCATCAACTGCTTAATATCTTCATCTTCCACATCATTAATATCATCCATACTCATATTATGATTTAACTAAATCTACAAAAAACTTCCAAATAATAACCATGACTTCTGTATCATTCTTACAATAGAGAAGCATCTGCTTTTTCTTCTCCTCTGCTTCGTCACCAATTAATTCCCCTTTGTATATCTGCCTATAAGCTTCAATAGCATCTGTTCCATTTTGAACATCAAGGTCTTTATATGAGAAGTCAGGCGCAAGAACTTGCTGAACTTTTTTAATTGATGCACTTCCTTTAAATCCATGGTGTACATAGTGTTGGTGGTCTACTATATTCATTAAGTCATAAGTACGATTGATAATTCCATGTAAGAAATCAGAATATTCTGGTAACAGACTAGCAAGCTCACGATTACGAGAATTTTCAAAATTTTTGTACCATGAAATAACACTACCCGTATCACCTATATACTCCCTCATACTTTTTACTAATCTCTTCGCGGGGTCTCCATCTAATATCAAACACTCCTTATGCTCAAGTTCTCCATCTTTACTTCTTAAAATATGTAAAGAATACTGAAATACAATATGTTGATATGGATGATAACCATCAAATGGTGGAATAGCTGTTGGGTAAGTTTCGTAGTCTAAAAAATATAAAGGAAAGGTAAGTGAATCAAGCTCGCATCGTATCGCCTCAATATCAATGATAGGATTCTTAGATTTGTGTACTTTTACTTGATTCAACTTCCTAGGTTTACTAGGTTCCTCCCCCATTTTTGGTTTCTTAGGTTTTAATCTATCATCTTCTGGCACATCTTCTACTTTCAAAATTCCTTCTTCAAGTAATTCCTGTAAATATTTCTTACTTTTTCCTATTCTGTTAAGGTCATGAACACTATAATCAGGAACATGAGGATTAATAAGACCAAAAGAAGTACAGTGTGATGATCTTCCTTTATAGTAACAACCACACGGTCCCTGTGGTTCTATCTCCCTAGAAAGACGCTCAAAAGCTGATTCCATTTCAGACAATGTTAGATCTTCAAACATGCCATCAATTATTTCTGTTTTATCTGTTACTTCAAAAAGTTTTTCAAGGTTCAATTTTCCTACTCGTATATAATCCTTATTAAGACGTAGTAGGTACTTCTTATTAATATTCACACCACATAATTTCAATACATTTACTTGAAACGATAAGTCATACTCAAATTGTAATTCTTTCTTTTTGTTTACCTTTCTTGGTTTACCTTCTTCATCTTCATCATTGTCTTCATCTATGGAAGACATCTTAACTTCATAAAGATCATACGCATTTGCTTCATTATTCCATTTCAAAATATCTGTAGCTGCTAAAAATTTATCTGTTGCAAAAACTGCCTGAAAGATAACAGGTGTATGCTTTGCAACTAACTCTTTTGTTCGATCCTGATACTTTATATTTCTTCCTTCAATAAGAACGCCATCAGGAAATAACTTCCTTGCTTCAAGTTCAACTTCATTACCCATTACTCCAAGAGATTTTTCAAATTCAGATATTTCAAATTTACTATACTCTTCAGGTTTATGCCACTTCACCCACACATTATGTGAGCATTCACGATACAATATGAAGTCAGTTTTTGTAAGAAGTTTGTCCATGAATACTTATTAATAAATTATAAAGTATTATTATAAGAAGCTTTAATTATAGAGTATATATATTCTATATCACTTTCTGGAGTAAATTTTATTTTACCTCTATACCCCCATCTGTGAGTCGTTACATCTTGAATTATATTAAGAGTGTCCTCTGGATAAGATGGTCCCTGTACTAAGACTTGTATCCAAGTACCTTTAAATTCCAACCTAGTAAAACTTTTGATAGTTCTATAAGTAATACCACTTTTTTGTTCAGAAACCTCTTCAACAGAAGGTAGTTCCAACAACTTCACTCTTAATTCTTGAAAAGATTTTTGCATCTCTATTGATGTAAGATTAAGATGATACTCTAGATTATAAATAGTTGAATCTTCAGATTCATCAGTATTTTCATTATTAGTTTGATCTATAGAAGTCTTAACTTTTTCACGAATTGAATTGTACTCGTTCTCTATGTGTAAGATATCCCCATCATACAAGGCGTATGATTTTAGTTCTATATTTCCATATTCACGTTCTTGAACAGCTGATTTTATATATGGACTAAAGCTTTGAGCAATAAGAATTACACGTGGACGACTCCAATTTACTTCCGCCTCAACCCCAAACTTACTTTGCACTAGTAAATTAAAATGTTTTTTATTTCTTCGAAGACATCGTAAATAATGTATACCTTGTACAAAAATTTCCTGATTTTCTTTCCATTTATATTCAATAATCACAGGAGAGTTGTCTTCGTCTATACCCAATGTATCTATCTGAACACCTGGTTCAATCTGATACTCCTTTTCTAAGAACCTAACCCCTAGGAGACTTTCAAGATTGTCAGCAAAAAAATCTCTCAAAGTAAATTCTTTTCCAAAGCCATCTTTTTTTAAACCTAGCTGTAATACATTTTTAGTATCAATTTTATAAATTGGCATAATTTTATTATTATATTCTTATTATACTCCCCTAAACCACTATCACCAAAAGCCAACAAAGAAGCTATTTAATAAGTAGTCTAAATTTTTTGATGAAATCAATAAGGGAGAATCAATGCTTTAAGGTATAATCAAAAAGTGAAATATTTAAAGTTTTTCTTTATGACTATTGTGATTGGAACCATCTCTGTTTTTTTCCTGTATAAAAATAAAACAGATAAGTATTTTCAAGAAGAAACTAAAGTTATAACAAGCAATTCAATCATAAAGAGAAATGAAAATCTTACTATTGGTGGCTGGTTAGTTCGTTGGGGTGGAGGTAAGGGACTAGTTGATGTATTGGACCATATTAATGTATTCACTACTCTGTCCCCTTTCTCGTATGAAGTAACTCATACTGGCAATGTTTCTGATGTGCTTAAACTTACAACTCCACAATGGAAAAATGTATTGAGTGAAGCTAAGAAGAACAATGTAACTATTATCCCAAGCTTCTTGTGGATGGATACAGAAGCAATGACTTCTGTGCTTCAGAACGAAACGAAAAGGAATTCTCTTTCGAAGCAAATTGCAGATACTATTACAACAATAAACGTTGATGGTGCTGATATTGACTTTGAATGGATGAATAATTCTGACCATTCCGCTTTTATTATTTTTCTAAAAGATTTAAAGACTCAACTACATGGGAAACTACTCACTTGTAGCATCGAAGCAAAATTGCCTTCAATCTATCCAGACGAGAAGCAATCACTTGACGCATATTATAAAGAACTTGGGTCTGTCTGTGACGAGGTGAGAATCATGGCATATGATATGAGATTCTCGGACCCTATACTTGCAAAGAAGGAATCTGCTCCATATATACCAAGTGCAGATGTGAGAACTGTTAGTGATTCTGTGGAATACATAGCAACATCTATTCCTCGAGAAAAGATTGTTTTAGGTATCGCTTTATATGGCTATGAGTACGAAGTCACAGAACATGCCACAAGTACCTCTTATCGTCTTTTGTGGTCATTCAGTCCATCATATGTAAAAGATGTCATAGCGAAGAATTCTCTACAAGTGAAATATGGAGAATCTGGAGAAGCATATGTTACGTACCAAGGAAGTAAAAACCAAACTCCTTCAAAATCGTTTTCGATAACAGAACCATTTATAACAGAATCAGAACCAAAGGAACCAAAAGCTAAGTACAATGTTATCTGGTGGAGCGATAAACAAGCAGTAGAGAACAAAATAGAACTTGCAAAAGCATTAGGACTAAAAGGTATTTCATTATTCCGACTAGACGGTGATATCGACCAATCTATATGGAATGTGCTAGGTAAGTAAAGATATATAGCCATACATAGTCATATATGTAAAAACATAGTTAATAATGACAGAAAGCTGTCATTATTTTGTGTAAAAAGTGTCACTTTTGTCACTTTTTTATTGCGCTCGGAGAGCATCGAAATCATAATATAAAAATATTAAAAAAGACCTTACAGGTCTTGATGGTAGTTTTTCTGAGCACGCGCGTCTCAGCAATTCATCAATAGTGCAATTTTTAGGTGCTTTTGCTATGACAGAATAGAG
>JBAXPW010000047.1:0-11281 GCA_037132015.1 Candidatus Roizmanbacteria bacterium | reverse complement strand
CGTAGACTGTTAAAGTCTAAAATCGTAGGTGGTGCATTTCGAAATAGAATGTAGGGCTATTGACTTATCGGTTGTTTGAGTATATAGTGTTTATATATGATAATCAATTTTCATCCAAAAGAACTTCCAAGTAAAAAGGGTCTCGCAATTATTGCAGAGTTAAATAAGGCAAATAATCATAAAATCTATCATTCAACAGATAAATCTGCAGATGAATGGAAAGCTATTATATTAGGAGATGAACAGATTATTCTTATTGCACCAGTTTTTTGGTGGGCAGCGGGATATGAATTTGATAAATGGATTCAGAATGTTTTGACATATGGTTTTGCTTATAGATATAGTGAAGCAGGTACTCCAGAAGGCATGCTCAAGGGGCGAGCTTTTGAGTTTCATTTGACTCATGGTACACCCGAGGCTCAAGCAGGAGCACTTAGAGATAATATGAGAGCGCGTATTGAAAAAGGAATATTTGGATTTTGTGATGCCAAAGTATCTGTAACATTTTACGATCTTCAGTAATATTTACTTTTTAATACATCTTATTCCATCACGTATGAGTACTACTTTAGCTCTGTGATGTAGAAGTTATTTGGTTCATATCATATGCTTACAATTGGCACATTATTACTCAATGAACGAATAAAGAGAAAACTCACTGTTCAACAAATTGAAAAAGAGATACGTATCAGAAGTAAATTTATTGAAGCAATAGAAACAAATGATTGGTCGCTTTTCGCATCAAAAATTTACATTATTGGCATCATAAAAAGTTATGCAAAATATCTAGGAATTGAAGAAGAAAAAGCTCTTGCATTTTTTCGTAGAGATTATGAACATCAGGAAGAAACTTCAACTTTTCAAAAAAGAATTCAACCACATACTCTTAATTCAACATCAAAACGTATTGTGGTTTCATCAGTCGTAGGGATCTTTGTAATATTTTTTTGTTATTTTGGATATCAATTATTTGTGTATTTTTCTCCTCCTTTTGTAGATATAATATCACCAAAAGTATCAATTATTAAAAATGCAGACAGAGTAAAGATTATAGGAAAAACTGAAAAGGATGCTAGTGTAACAATCTTAGGAGAAAAGGTATACAAAGATACCGAAGGAACATTTACTTATGAATTTCCAATTATAAAAGGAACAAATACACTTTACATTGAGGTTATTGGTGCAAATGGAAGACGCACGATTGTACAGAAAAAATATATTTTGGAATGATGAAATTATATTTTTATAATTGATTTGATTTCTTTTATATTTTTCATAGTAGTAGAAGATATGATTGTATTAAATCCAATACGTTTTGCTTCACTTAGGATTCGATCTTGACCAACAAATTTACGAATCTCTCCAAGAAGTCCCACTTCACCAATAAATAGCGTCTTTGTATTTATTGCTGTATTTTGTATCGAAGACAAAAGAGACGCTACAATTCCTAAATCAACTGCAGGCGATTTGACATCAACTCCACCAATCACATTAATATAAACATCATATTTGTCGAGCTCTATATGGAGATGTTTTTTCATCACTGCAAGTAAAAGAAGCACTTTGTTGTAGTCAACGCCTTTAACAACGCGCCTTGGCATAGCCATAAAGGTTGGAACTGCTAAAGCCTGCATTTCAAAGAATAATGGTCTCTTTCCTTCCATCACGCCCACTACTGCCTTACCCGGTGTATTCTCTGTTTGATCCTCTAAAAATGCCAAAGGATTATTTACTTCTTTGAGACCAGCACCGGACATCTCAAAAATACCAATCTCATCTGTTGATCCAAATCTATTTTTTGAGGCTCGTAAAATTCTAAATTGAGAAATTCGTTCGCCCTCAAAATTAAGTACGGTATCTACCATGTGTTCAATCATTTTTGGTCCAGCGATTTCACCATCTTTTGTTACATGACCAATAATAATAATGGGTAATTTTAATTTTTTTCCAGCTATGACTATTTTACTTATAACTTCGCGCATCTGAGTGATATTGCCCGGAGGTGATTCAACTTCTTTTGAATAAATAGTTTGAAGTGAATCAACGACAACTAGATCAATCTCATTTCGTAGATCGTTTATTCCTCGAAGAATTCCTTCAAGTTGTACCGTATCGGAAAATAAAAACTTTTCCAAAGAAACTTCCATACGAATTGCCCGTTCTTTGACTTGTTCTGCTATCTCTTCTCCTGAGATGTAGAGAGTACGAATATGTTGTAATGCTTGAAGAAGTAGGGTTGATTTGCCAACTCCGGGCTCGCCCGACATTAGGATCTGTGCACCTGGTGTGAGCCCTCCTCCAAGAACTCGATCAAATTCAAAGATTCCTGTTGAAAAACGTTCGAGTTTGGTTGAAGTTACTTTTGATAATTGAGTAGCTTTTAATTCAAGAATATCTTCCTTTACTTTATCAGATGAATTATCTCCAAATTCATTTCGTTGTTTGAAGGTGTTCCATTCACTACAGTCTGGACATTTACCCATCCATGCACCTGAACCGTATCCACAATGCGAACAAATAAAAAAAGCCATATATTTTAAAAAAATAAATTCTTACATTTTTTCTACAACTTTTGCACCCAATAATTCAAGTCCTTGTTTGAGTATATTTGATACTCCATGAGTAATACGAAGTCGTATAGTTTTTATATCTCCCTCTGATTTGAGAACAGAAAATTTGTGGTAAAAATTATTATAAAGTTGAGCTATTTCAAATAGATAGTTACAGACTAAATGTGGTTGGAGTTTAGTAGATGCATTTGTTAGAACAAGAGGGAATAGAAGAATTTTGCGGATCAGTATAGATTCTTCAGGTTCTAATAGTATGTGATTTGCATTATTGATTGTTTGTATAGTTGATTCTTTACGTAATATCGATTGTGCACGTACATATGTGTATTGTAAATAGGGGCCAGAATTGCCATCAAACGATAATGATTCATCAAATGTAAATACTACATCTTGTCCGATATTTGTTCGAAGCAAAGAATATTTAATAGCACATATTGCTAATGTATCTGCAACGCCATCTTTATCCTCAAGAGGAACATTATCATTAGATGAAATGACAGTGAGAAGTTTATTTTTTGCTTCATTAATCAACCATTCAATGGTAACAACATTTCCATTTCTACTTGACATCTTGCCTTCTGGAAGTTTGATCATACCGTGAGTTAGAGGAATTGTTTTTTCTGCAATTGATGGGTTTGTTTCTTTCATTGTAGACATAAGAACCTTAAAGTATTCTTTGATCTCTGTTCCTGTTACAATAATTGATTTATCATAGTTCCAGTCGCTATATTTAACAGAAGAAAGTCCCAGTTCCTTAGCTTCGTAAGTGGGAAGTCCAAGTGAATTGATAAAAACCCGTGTGTGCAGTCCTCTTTTTTCACCATTATAAATTACGGCTCCTTGACTTTCCTCAAACACACCTTTTGTAAGAAATTCTTTGACGATTTGTACGCCATATTCACCAACAATACTTTCAAAATAATAATCATCAAAGTATGTTCCGAGGTGATGATAAATTACTTCGAAGTATTCAAGGCTCCATTTTTTTCCATTCAAATAAAGCTCTTTTATGTGTTTTTTATCCAAATGACTATTTGTGATTTGTTGTTCATAGTTTATCTGAGGAATCCAATGTGTTTTTGAGGTAAGTTCTTCTTGAGAGATGGAGTAAATAATAGCATTCAGGTTTTTTATTTCTTGTTGTGCAGTTATATCTTCTACATAACTAACAGAACCTTTTGCATATGCTTGACCAAGATATTGTACTCGATCATTGATGTTCCGTTGCTCGATATCTGCAATAGTTAGTTGATCTTCATTTAGTTTTTTATCTAATCCCCATACAGATTTGGCTACGTGTAAACCAACATCACCCTGATAATTTACTCTTCTTACCGTTGCTCCAGATGCCTCCATGATACGGGAAATTGATTCTCCAACGGTATTACTAAATAGATGTCCAATATGGAGTTCCTTAAAAGGATTTGGATCGGTATATTCTACAATGACTCTTTTTTTTTCATTAATATTAAGAAGGACAGTATTTGGTATAGTTTGGAGCTCACTAATAATAAATTGTTTTGATAAATAAAAGTTGATAAAACCGGGAGGTGCAACTTCCACTTTTTCTATATGTTTATTTTTTTGTATACTGCACACGATATCCTGTGCTATTTCTAGAGGTTTTTTTTTAAGATCTTTTGATAATTTTAGTGCGATATTTGAAGTATAATCTCCAAATTTATTCTCTGACACAGGTTCTACGGATATGTCAGATACTATGATATGTAATTCTTTAAGGGTGTGTTGTAATAGATTTTTAATTTCTTCTTGAATCATGACTAAATATTACCATACTTTCGGTTAGTATTAAAGCGCTAAAACTGTAAAAAATACAATATTATCCTATTCAGAAATGTGATAGAATACTTATGTAATCTTATGAAAAGAAAAATTATTATTCTTGTAGTTTTGGTTTGTCTCTTCGGTATATTTTTGGGGGTAAGATTTTATCTTTTGAGTATTCAAAATAATTTTGGAAAAATTCGTGTATTATCTTCGCCAACAGCAGGAATATTTATAGACAACGTATCCATAGGAAGAACTCCGTATGAGGATAGGTTTAAGGTGGGTGAGTTTCTCATCAAACTTATTCCTGAAGGTGATGCTACGGCAACGGCATCGTGGCAAGGTAAAATTAAAGTTGATAAAAATGCATTGACATATATCAATCGTGATTTGGGTTCGTCAGATATTTCTTCTGCTGGAGAGGTTTTGACTATAGTTCCGATGGATCAGGGGTCAAAATCTCCTGATACGGGAGAAGTGTATGTTGAAACTGAACCAAATGGTGCAATAGTGTATCTGGATAATGAAGAAAAAGGTATTGCTCCATTACTTCTGTCTGAAGTGCCAAAGGGAGATCATGAGGTATCTATATCAATGCCCGGATTTTTTAGGCGAACAAAAAAGGTAAATATCATTACAAATTATCGTGTCAATTCTTCATTTAAACTTGCTATAGATCAAAGTCAGGTAAAGCCATTAGTGGAAGAAAAAAAAGCATCAGATTCTGCAATAATTGGATCAACACCTGTGCCATCTGGAAAGCCAAAATTAACTGCAAATACAACTGCGTTAGTTGGCAATAAGGTGATTATTAAAGACACTCCAACAGGTTTTTTACGAGTACGTGTAGAGCCATCGACAGACGCATCAGAATCAGCACGGGTAAATCCGGGAAGTACATATAGTTTGATTGATGAAAAAAGTGGATGGTTTAAAATAGAATATGAAGGAAGCAAAACAGGATGGATTTCTTCTCAGTATGCTGAGAAACAATAAGTTCGTTTTAATTGATTTTATACGCTATAATATCCTATATGAAATCTATACAGGTTAAAAAATATAAAAAGGAATTAGAGTATTCGTATGCGTTAGGAGTGTACCCATGTTTAGAGCTTATTAAGTATCATCCAAAAACGCTTCAATTACTCGTTCTTCATACTACGACAAAAAATAACAAAGGAGCTCAAAAACTTGCAACTTATGCTCGAGAACATGCGGTACGAGTAGAGTTAAATGATGGATTGCTCAAAGGATTGTCTGAAACTGAAAACATATATGCATTGTGTGTATTTCAAAAATATGAGCAATCAATAAACACAGAGACATCTCATGTAGTCTTGTATCAACCTACAGATCGAGGCAATCTCGGAACTATCGTACGTACTGCGACTGGATTTGGTATAAAAAATATTGCGATAATTAAGCCGGGTGTCGATGTATTTCATCCAAGAGTTATTCGTTCTTCTATGGGGAGTGTGTTTCAGACAAATATATCTTATTTTGCATCGCTTGAAGATTACCAAGTGGCTTTTCCAGAATATACATTGTATGCATTTGACGGACATAGTAAGGAAGAACTTCAATCAGTAGTATTTGATGAGAAAAGTAGTTTTATATTTGGAAGTGAGGGAGCTGGGTTGCCACAATCGGTCAAACAAAATATTAAAAATATCCGTATTAATTTCAGCAATACCATCGATAGTCTCAATGTTGCAACTGCTGTTGGAATAGTTTTATATAAGAATTATTTGATATAAGGAAGTGCATTTTGTTATGGTGTTCCGGGGTGTTATAAAAAACGAGTTAAATTAGTTGATAATCTTTCTGGATAAAAAAAATCTCTTTGCTGTGCAGGGTGTGGTAAGCGTAATTTATCAAAATCATCTCTTCCTATTTCATGTCTATTTGCTTGTGTTGTCCATCCATCAGAATAGACAAGATGGTGTGGAACAATTGCGATTAGACCGTCATCTCTTCTTTGTATGATCCCTCCCAATTCTAAAACAATTCTTTGTATTGGGTAATAGTTTCCTCCAATTATTATGATTGTTTGATTATTTCCTTTTAGCATCGCATAAATTGCATGTAATTGAGTTAGTCCATCAAGATGGGGAACAATACTATTTGTGGCTACTCTAATTGTTGGGAACAAACCTAATGAAGCATAACGTTCGTCGTCAAATCCTATTGGACTGATATAAGAATCCCCTTCTAAACTATTATCATCATAACTAGTAAAGCCAATAATTCTAGGGTCCATCAATTCATATTCTCCATAATCTGTATGAATAGTTGTATGAATAGTAGTTGTATCAACGCCTATATCTAAAACGATTTGTTCATGATCTGGATGTAGTCGCAAAACTTTTTTAATTTCTTCCGACGATAATTCTTTTCCCGGGGCTCCTGCTCCATCAGGATATGTAAAAACGCGAGTATTCTTACGAAGTGTATTCGGGTCTAATTTATCAAAACCAACTCCTCTGACCTTTATTCCTTTTTGTGTCAATACCTGTACTATTTCTTGTGTTTGAACTAATCCTGAACCAAACACTTCTAGTTTCCAAACTCCTTTGTGTTTAAGAAGATTAATCTTTTGATGTATTCGCTCTATCAGTTGTTTTGAGCGTCCTACACCTGTGGATTGACTGTGAAGCAGGTATTTGTAAGTATCATGAAGAAATTGATAATCATCCCATAACTCGCGTAATCCCTCATCACCACGAGAATTAAATGAGGCGATCATTTGATTCAATTGTGGTTCGGAAAATAACCGAACTGGAAATTCATTTGATTCATATGCATAAAATAGTGTTACAAGTTTGGCAACTTTTTGATAAAAACAGGGGGAATGAGCAAGAAGTTGAGCTGTATAAAGACCTTGTTTAGATGTATTAAAATGATATCCGTGCGCTTGATCAGTATCACTGAGAGCGCGATCTACATATCTTGCGAATTGTTTTTTTAAAGCGTCTTTGACCTCAGTACCTAGTATACAGTTTGAGGAAAGGCTATCATCTCCAAGCAATGCATTTTGTCTTTCTAATAGTCCTTGTAAAATATAAGTATATCCCATTTTTTCTAACACATCTATTTCGTTAGGACGCAGTTTAATTTTACTCGATATGATTCGGTTGATTATTGTATCAAGAGGACTATGTGCTGATTCAAGATGGGCTAAGAAGTTATCTCGTAGAGGATGAATAGATTCTGCTTCAGTATTAAGATTTAAAAGTAATTGAACTCTACTTGCTTGTTCTCGTACGGTTGAAGGGGTACTAAGTTGTTTCAGTAGGTTATGAACTATTGGTTCATATCCATCTGGATTTACTAAAGCATTTTTTCTATGTTCTGTAAGTCTAAGTGTATTTAAAAATGTTTCCCGCATTAACCAAGCATATGTGCCAATCTCTAGAGAATGAGATTGTGGAGTCTCTTTAATATTAGTCATCGTATATTATACTATTTACTTTTTCTTCCAAACGACTTTATTATACATAAAATATGAATAAGGAATCACAAATAATAGTATGATGAGCGCGTTAAAGATCAATAGATTGTGATTGCCAAAAAAATGAGTAAGAAGCGTTATTCCAGAAACTTGTATTAACATATTGCCAGAAGAAACAAGATAAAACTTCATAAGTCCTTTGAGAAATGTCCCAACACTATTATCTAATCGTTTATGGCTGAAACTCCAGAAATTATTCATCGAAAAGTTCCATAGGATAACAATAATAACACTAAGTGATTTTGCAAGTGCAGGTATCAAATGAAATTCAAATGCAAAAAGATATAATAATCCAGAATCTACTACAAATCCTGACGCACCTACAACAAAAAACTTTATAAATGATGATTCTGTGATGACATATAATAAAATTTGAAAGATATACTGTCCTGAGTTTATCTTTGAAACTCCATTTTTTCGATCGATAAATTGTATTGGAAGTTCCTTTATACGTGCGTGTTGTTTCTTTGCAATATCAAGTATTGCCACTTGAAATACATATCCTGAATAATTTTTGATATGCGATAGTGATGATTGAATAACCCATGTTTTTATAGCACGAAAACCAGAAGTCCAATCCGCAATACCAATGCTCGCAAATCCAGCTCTGATAACAAGATTTCCAAAAAAAGAAAATAATTTTCTATGAAATGCCCAATCAGAAGGTATTGATCCGCCCTTCATGTATCTTGAACCAATTACAAAGTCAGCACCATTTTCTATTTCTTTGAGAAAGAGGGGAATACATTTTGGATCATGTGAAAGATCAGCATCCATTTCAAAAATAACAAATGGTTTTAACTTATCAATTGCATAGTGAAATCCATCCATGTATGCCTTACCAAGTCCCTCTTTTTGTGTTCGCAGTAGATGAAGTTGAGTAAATTCTTTTGAGAGTGATTCTACGATATCTCCGGTGTGATCTTCTGACTCACTATCAACCACAAGTATATGTATTTCCCATAATTTAGCAGATTCTTTTGTATGTTCAAAAATAGATCGGATAAGCTGTTCTATATCACTTGACTCATTATATGTTGGTAATATGATGACTGATTTTTTCATGAAAATCGTTTTTGAAAATAGGTAATGGTTTGTAATAATCCTTTTTCAAGAGGTATCTCTGGATTCCATTTTAACATTTTTTGAGCTTTTGAGATATCGGGTTTACGTTTTTGAGGATCATCTGCATCAATATGTTCGTGTATTATTTCTGATTGAGAATGAACCAAATTTTTAATGAGTATTGCTAATTCTTCCACACTACGCTCATCGGGATTGCCAATATTTATCACTTCACCTTTTATATTTGGAGTTATTCCTAATGCATATAACCCTCTTACCATATCACTAACAAAACAAAATGAACGGGTTTGAGTTCCTTTTCCATATATTGTGATTGGATGTTGTGATAGTGCTTGATTCACAAAGTTTGAAACTACTCTTCCATCATCCTTTTCCATATTGGGGCCATACGTATTAAATATTCTTGCAAATCGAATATCAAGATTATATGTGCGCACATATGTCATCAATAATGCTTCTGCATATCGTTTACCTTCATCGTAACAAGAACGCACACCATTTGGATTAACATTTCCCCAATATGACTCAATTTGAGGGTGTATCAATGGATCTCCATATACTTCAGAAGTAGATGAAAACACAAGAGATTTACTTTGACTTCGTTTCATAAATTCAACTACGTTATATGTTCCTTGAGAGCTTGTTAAAAGTGTTTCCACTGGATATTTTTTATATTGTATAGGAGAGGCAGGACATGCTAAGTGATATATTAAATCAACTGTTGGTATGGAGCTAAAATCATATGATACGATATCAGCATGAATATATTGTAATAGTGGATTATTCTTAATTGAAGATAAATTATCTTTTGACCCAGTAAGAAGATTGTCCAATACAATAACTTCATCGCCTTTTTCAATATGAAAACGAGCTACATGAGAACCTATAAAACCTGCACCGCCAGTAATAAGTATCTTCATATTAAACTACAGGTGCTCTTCCTGTTGAGTAATAATTGAATCCTAACTCTTTCATTTGTTCTATCTGATAGAGATTGCGACCATCGATTATGAGGGGAGTTTTTAATAAGTTTTTAATTTTATTTAAATCAATTTGTTTAAATTCATTCCATTCTGTCAAAATACAAAGCGCATCTGCGTCTTTGACCGCATCATAGGGATTAGTGGAATAACTTATTTTTTCACCAAATATTTTTTTGATATTTTCAGTTGCTTCGGGATCGTAGACTGTTACAGTGAAGTCTTTATTCATTAATTCATGTATAACATATGAAGATGGTGCCTCGCGTATATCATCGGTGTCAGGTTTGAAACTAAGGCCCCAAATTGCAATATGTTTGCCTTTGACTTGAGCTACTATTTTTTCTATTAAATTTTTTCTTGAGTCTTGATTTACTGATTCGACAGATTCTAAAAATGCAACGTCAATTCCGAGCTGTTTTCCTATATTGAGGAGCGCTTTTACATCTTTTGGTAAGCACGAGCCTCCATAACCTACGCCGGGATATAAAAAGCTTCTCCCAATACGCTTATCAAGACCAACTGCATCAAGGACAGTTTCTACATCTGCTCCTGATTTTTCACAATAAAGTGCAATTAAATTTGAAAATGAAATTTTTGTTGCAAGCATTGCATTAGATGAATATTTTATGAGTTCAGCTGATGCAAGATCAGTGATGATTCGTTTACCCGGCAAGGGTTTGTGTAATTCGAGAAGTGATTTAATTGCTTGTTCTGAATTTGATCCGATTATTGTTCGATCTGGTGTATAAGTGTCATATAAGCCTGTTCCTTCTCGTAAAAATTCAGGGCACGATGCTACTTCTACTTGAGCATTTGCTGGTTTGAATTTTTGTAATATTTCTGCAACTTTATTATTCGTTCCAACAGGAACGGTGCTCTTACATGAAACAACAGTAAAATGATCACCTAGATTTTTTCCTATCATTTCAGCAACTCCTAAAACCATACTCAAATCAGCTTCCCCTGTCTTTTTTGGAGGAGTTCCAACGGCTATAAATATAATTTCAGAGTGGGGTATGGCCTCTTCAGGTTGTAGTGTAAATCGTAATCGACCCGATGCAAGATTTTTTTCTAATAATTCTTTGAGACCGGGCTCATATATGATAGGATCTCCGTTTTTTAAACGCTCGATTTTTTCTGGTGTATGTCCAACAACCCAAACATCATTGCCAAAATCTGCGAATACACAAGCAGTAACAAGCCCTACATAACCATGTCCAATAAATGTTATTGTCATAAGCATTAATCATATAAAAAAAATGAGTAAAAAACAAGCCTAATACCTATATTATCAGACCGAAATGTTAATGTCATAGTATACCGAAATGAAAATGTCATACCCC
>JBAXPW010000046.1:0-11578 GCA_037132015.1 Candidatus Roizmanbacteria bacterium | reverse complement strand
GGGTATGACATTTTCATTTCGGTATACTATGACATTAACATTTCGGTCTGATAGTCGCCAACTTTTTCCTTGTTCTCTTAATGCATATATTCGTTCTCGTTCCTCCAATGTTAGTTGTTGAAATATGTTTTTCATAATACCTGTATTTTACCTCAGGTGGTGCATTTCGTTTTAGAACTTAAGGTGGTATGAAAAGGGGGCAAAAATAGAAGAGGGTCTTTATCAATAATGCGATGATAGTGTTCTAGAGTAGGTATACTTCAGAAAGTAATTATACACAATAAATATGTATATTTCAACACTCATTTTAAATCCTTATAATTACTGTATAATGGAATTTAGTATCAATTTTTACTATATATGAACAAAAATACGCTTGTTGGAATAGTTGTTGTCGTGCTTATTATTATTAGTGGAATAGGATATTTTTATACTAAAAAAACATCCACTGCTCCCGTTGAGAGAATTACGAGGAATGATTCAAGTGCTAACAGTCCGGAAGTGATTCCATCTATAGAGGTTAAGCAAAATAGCGTATTAAACAACCTCTCAGACATTTTTTCTAAACGACTAAGTCTTAAATGTCAATTTAAGTATCCTGAAAGCACGGACACAACCGTTTACATTAAAAATGGAGCAATTGCCATGCAATTAAGTAAGAGTAACGTTATTATGAAGGATAAAACAATGTATGTATGGGAAGAAGGAAAAAAAGAAGGAATGACTATGGACTTTGATCCAACAAAATATACCGCTCCAACTGGTTCAGCAAATACAACTCAACCATCAGGAGATGAAAAATCTGGTATAGGACAATTCATGAAGGAACTGGAAGCCTATAAACAAAGTTGCACACCATCAGTAGTCTCTGATTCATTATTTACACCACCACCTGATATAAAGTTTGTTGATCTTTTTAACTTAATGAAATCTAAGTCAATCTAACAAAACTTGAAGGCGATCCCAAGTATTGAGATACCAACAGCTGAAGAAAATCAATAATCGTTATTCTAAGTAAGAGTTTACTGCTTTTGACAAAAATATATGGAAATACATTATTTGTCATTCCTTTGTAACAGGGAATCACTTCAATAAAGTACGAGTCTAAACCAGTCTCAAATATGAATTTTGTACAATTTAAGCTTGGATCCCCGCCTTCGCGAGGATGACAACTGAATATAAAAAAATGAGAACTCTTACTCATTTATCAGAATCTGGACACCTTCTATAAACAGGGTGTAAACAAGTCAGAATGATAAATTATACTTTTTGAAGATCAAGGTATAAATCTTTAATTCCATCTCCTGTATATGTAGAGACAAAATGGGGTGAGTATTTTTCATATTTATTTTTTAGAATTGGAATGAGTTCGCTTTTTATTTTATCAATCTTGTTAAATACGTATATTTTTTTCTTGTCTCCAATTTCAAGACTTCTTAGTACATCTTCTACAACCTCAATTTTTTCATGAAGTAATTCATCTGAAGCATCAATAATGATAAGAAGTAAATCAGAGTGAATAGACTCCATCAATGTTGATTTGAACGCTTCGATGAGCTGAGCTGGTAGTTTTTGAATAAATCCAATTGTATCTGATAGGAGTATGGAACTCTTATTATCTTGAGAATAAAGTTTACCTACATAACTATCAAGAGTAGCAAACAGTTCATCTTTTGCCTTTTTTTCTTTACCTGTGAGAAGATTGAACATCGTTGTTTTCCCCGCGTTTGTATATCCAACGAGAGAAATTGTTTTATATCCTAGATCTTTGCGTCGTTCCATTCTTCTTTCACGACCTGAATTTAACTTTTCAAGTTTATCTGATATGCCTTTCATCTCATCACGCCAATGACGCTTCATGAGCTCTGTATTTGTTTCTCCATGTCCTTTTGCTCCAATTCCTCCACCTTGTCTTGAAAGAACTGTACCACCTAATCCATAAATTCGTGGTCCCATATGTCCCATTCTTGCAAGATCTATCTGTAATTTAGCTTCAGATGTATTTGCATGTTTTTCAAATATTTTGAGAATCAAATCAATACGATCCCAAACTTTAATATCAGGATTACTTTTCCAGAATATTTTTTCAAGATTAAATAATTTTGTTGCTGGCACAATAGCGTTGACAATTACTCCATCAATTTTTTTTGATTTGATAACTTCAACTAATTCTTCTGCCTTCCCCTTTCCAATATAAGTACTGGGATCAGGGCGCGCTCGACGTTGCACAACGTGCACAATATCTGCACCACCGAATGTTTCAAGAAGGGACATGAGCTCCTCTAAATCCCTATCAGCCATATCTTTATTGAACGAAGGTGGTACAACGTTGATTAATATAAATCGAGATTTATTCATTGATTGTTCCATAGTTAGACTGCAATATTTAGTATAGTATATATCATAGTTCCTGCTGGTACTTGTATTGATACAATATCATTTTTTCGTTTTCCAATTAAATTTTTACCAATTGGTGAAAACTGAGAAACTTTACCAGACATAATATCTGATTCATATCCTCCTACTATAGTAAGTATTCTTGTATCATCTCCTACTTTCACCTCAATTTTTGATCCTAGTCCAATAATATCAGTCGCTGGAGGTTGCACTATTACTGCATCCCGCATAAGATGTGTCAAACGTCTCATATTTGCATCAATTGATGAGAGCTTTTTGCGCGCCGATTGATATGCTGCATTTTCACTTCGATCTCCCATATCTCGCGCAATACTCAATAATTCTACTGCTTCTTTGCGCTTTTCTCCTAATTCTGCATATTCTCTAACTATTGAATCAAAACCAGATTGTGTAAATTCTGCCCGTCTTCTTTTTACTAAATTTTTCATATTTCATTTATATAAATAATGCGAACATCAAAATATATTATCATACCAAATTAATCCATAGCGAGCAAAATCGAACCGTTTTAACACTCTTACCAAAATTTAACTCATCATACTATCTCATCTTTTCTTGCTTTGACAAATCGTATCCACTCTTCTATTACTTCAACTATTAACTTAAAAGGTGCTTCTATAAAAAAATCAAAAATAATAATAAAAATATTCAATCGTGCAGAGACTTCGTTACTAAAAAATTTACCTAAAGCAAGTATTGGCATAAAGAATACATCTACAAGTGGTGATAATATATTATCTTTTTCGTTGAGACGATATTCGTTTGCAACTTGTCTGATACGATATGCAAAAAATGATATAACACTCACAAAGAATAAAAAGAGCCCCATCTGAATAGCTGTAAAGTTGATGAGAGACAAGATAAAATACATCACAAAGAGAGTTAAAACAAATGTGGCAATATATAAAAGGGTAAATATAAATATAAGAAAGGGACGTTTTTTATCTCGTTTACGACTTATGTATGCAATACGCTCTTCAAATGTTGAATCTTTATCAATAATATCAATTATGCGTTGATAAATAAATTTTGTGTTATCTTCTCCCGGTATATGAGTTGTAAGTATGATAAGCATCATAATAATTACGGGAGCTGAAAGTAATATAAGAGTGGTTTCAAAATGAATAGCTCCATATATCATCTGTGATAATGGAATCTCAACTAATATAAGAAATGCCATTTTGGTAATGATGATATATATTAAACTTCTTATTGTAAGAAGGCGCAATCTTCCTTTGATAAATTGGTATTTATCTTTACAAATTTGATCGACTAATAACCATAATGATTCTTTACTTTTCAATTTTTCTTGCCACCCCTGAGGCTTTTTTAGAAATATATCAAATAAAATTAAATATGGGGGAAGTTGTCTACGTAAAAATTTGGCAAGGTTTTCTACATAATCATTTTTTAATAAGGCATCTATCTTTTTTGTGATTTCAGGAAATCGTGTAGCAAGATCTTGTATTTCTTGTGGTTTATATTCAGAAATTGATTTATAAAACATTGAAAACATATGATATCGTTGATGTGAATCTGCGCTTTTACGATATGACTTATCAACTGCGATAAAAAAATAGGCATCTTTAAGATCGTCTGTAATTCCTTCTATTTTGATTTTTTTACGTAATGTTTGAAATACAAAATAAGTAAAAGCAGATTCACGTGTTGAAGATTCAATACTCAAAGATTCTTCTATCTCACATGATAATAAATCAATAATAAATTGAGTAAAATATGCTTGTTGTTCTGAATTACGACCCGACAATATAAGACGTTTGAGCAATAGATATTTTTCGAGAATTTGTTGAGATTTCTGCACATCTTCTTCTCCAACTGATTCATTAGGAAAATAACGAGCCCATAATAACTCACGTAAAATATTTTCAGCTTCACCCTTTCCTGATGGATTAATTGCGAGTCTTCTACGAACTATTCGTTCAATTGCCGCACGTCGTATAAGGTGTTCTTCATGATATTCTATCGCATTTCTGATCTTTTCATAAACCAATGCAAGAAACGATGCAGTCTGAGATACTGACAATTTTGAATAGTCATCTGGTTTGTTCTTTGGCTTTATTGCCTTTATAGTATCAACAAGAGCATTTGAATATATAGAAAGATCGATAGGAGTAGATATTTTTGGTGCAGATGTATTCATACATGAGACAGCCTATATTATACTCCATTCGAGGTATGAAAGCAAAAAATCACACTTATTCATGAGCATGAGCACCTGTCGCAAGGATTAACTCACTTAATTCCTTTAGTTTTTCTTTAGTCATTTGTTCTGTTGCTGATTCGACATTGAGTCTAAGTAAGGGCTCAGTATTAGAAGATCGTACGCCAAATCTCCAATCTGTATACGAAATTGCAATACCATCGAGAGTTGATAACTCTCCATCATTATATTTTTTTTCAATCATCTGAAAAACTTCTTGAGCATTTGTACCTTCTTTTAAAACGAAATTAAATTCACCCGATTCATATGAACTTTGATAGGCTTTTAGTATCTCAGATATAGTTTTACTCTCGCGAGACATCACTTCAAGAACATATAATACAACTCGCACTGCGCTTTCTGCTCCTCCTGTCGCTTTAAAAAAATAGTGCCCCGATGATTCTCCTGCAAAAATTCCACCCTCTCTATTTAATTGCTCAGTAATTAATGCGTGTCCTACCGCGCTTATTCCAATTTTTCCACCAAGTTTTTGTGTAATATATTGTGAATTTCGTAAATATCGTATATCAACTAATATTTCACTCCCCAGATTATCTTTAAGTATTTCGTTTGCAACAAGTGCAGTGATCATAGTGGGTGAAATAACAATTCCCTTTTCATTTACAAACATCACTCTATCTGCATCACCATCTGGTGCAATACCAAGATCTGCTTTTTCTTCTAAGACACGCTTTTGCAAATCGATAGTATTTTTTGGTTCAAGTGGACTTGCTTGATGATTGGGAAATGTGCCATCAAGCTCCCAATTCATCCGTACTAATTCTATTGGATATAACAAAGCTAATTTATCTAGGTATAGAGAAGCAATTGCGTTTGCAGGATCCGCAACTATTCTCAATTTTTTTATATGAGAAGGTTTGATCGCATCTACTGCCGACTTGATTTCTTCATCAAGGACATTATTAAGTGTTTCGACAGTTCCACCTGAAGTAGCTGGTAAAAATTGTTTTGAGATTGCAATGTCTTTTACATCTGCCATTCCTGTTGTTTTTCCAATTTTATATACTTTTTCACCATCACGACGCACAATCTTTAGGCCGTTGTACTCTTTTGGATTATGTGAAGCACTTATTTGAATGCCGATATCAAGATTATGTTTTAATACTGCAAAGTACATAGTAGGTGTTGAAGCAAGGCCAATTTCTTTTACATGTGCACCTAATTCAATTAATGCCTCTTTGGCGTGTTTATAAAGTGTAGGTGAAGAAATTCGCATATCATGACTCAATCCAATTGATAGCGGACTTTTTCCAATATATTTCACCATATAGGTATATATTGCCTTTACTATATCTTGAATATTGTTTTCATCAATATCTTTGCCGTAAATTCCTCGAATATCGTACGCTTTAAAAATTGCTGGATTTATCATATTTTTATTTTTTAAACTATTTTAATTCTTAATTCGCTCGCCCGCTAAATCGAAAAGTATTTAAACATATTATTCTAAGATATTATAAATAATAACATACTAATATATCAATTGAACTGCGTACTCCATAAATACTTGATGATGTCTTGTTAGAACGGTCTATTCGTATTAAACCATCATAGAATCCATATAATTTTTGTGTGTCCCATTTTTTTGCTTGAGAAATAATTTTACCTCTTTGCCATGGGGGGATTTTTGAATCCAATCCATCTTCTGTAGCACAGATTAATTGACGTACATGTTTACACATCATTGCATATATTAATTCTATTTCTTGATGTTTGACAAGTTGTTCGAGAATTTGCATAAATGAAGTTCTTTGTCCCGGTGCTATAAAATCTAATAATTGAAAGATTGTTTGAGATAATTTAAATTCTTTGATATGCTCAGTTTTAATTTTGATTTCACGAGATGATAAACCACCTTCCCATATGATTAAATCGAGACCTTCTAGATTATCAATTATCCCGATAGTATCAATCAATGTTGATTTTTTTTGTCTTCCCAATAATCGATTTACTTTTTCGGCAGTATATATTAATTTATTTCCAAATAGTCCTTGATGTCCATGATGTGTTTTGATCAAATCAACAATCTCATTTGCAGATATTTGCTGTACATCATTTCCTAATTTTGCATATTGTTCAAGAAGATCAGAATAATATTTTCTTGCTTCAATCTCATTTTCACCACAAATTACTGTTAACATGGTTTATTATACCACTGGATATATACAACAAAACATGGTTATAATAAAAGTATGTACGACTTATTGAGTATCGGAACATTAGGTGTAGATTTGTATTACCAGTCAGAATCTTATTCTATTGAGAACAATAAAATATCTTTTGTACTTGGAGATAAATATCTTGCAGAATCTTTTTTTGTAGGTATTGGTGGTGGAGCTACAAATGTTGCGATAGGTTGTGAAAAACACGGCCTACGCACTTCTTTAATGGCAAAAATTGGGAATAATCCTTTTAAAAAACTAATTCTAGATAGGTTAAATGAAGAGAGAATTTCACACCTGCATTGTGATTATGAAGATAACTATCATAATGTTTCTTCTATATTTCTTACATCAAGTGGAGAACGAACTGTATTAAATTATCATACTAATCATCAGCATTTTTTAAGAGATGAAAAAGATCTCGAACCACTCAAGCGAGCAAATAATATATTTCTTGGAAATTTACCTGATGTTTCGTGGAGTGAACGTTTGAAAATGTTGCACTATGCTAAACAAAATGGTGCAAAAATATTTGTGAACTTAGGATTAAAGGATTGTAAAAGAGATAAAGACCAGCTAGATGCTATGATTAGAGCTACAGATGTACTCATATTAAACTCAAAAGAATTGGCTGAATTTATGAAAATTTCATCTGATTCTCTCAATATTCAAAAAGTCATTTCTCATCTTAATGGTAGATTTTATGGTAAAGTTGTTGTTGTAACACATGGATCAAAGGGAAGTTATGCTTTTTCTGATAATGCAGTTTTTTATCAACCTGCACTCGAAGGAAATATTATTGATACACTTGGTGCAGGCGATGGATACACCTCAGGATTTATTTCAAAATATATAGAAGAAAATGATATAAAAGATAGCATGTTAGCAGGTGCTGAATATGCTAAGGTTATTATTGGAAAAATCGGAGCTAATTGACCATCAAGACAACACTATTGATCATCCTTCAGTAGCATCTACCTTAGCTATTACTGAAGGATCTATTCATCAAAAGGAGTAATGCGACGAAACAATTCGTCCCAAAAAAGTATTTTTAATAATTAGTCTATCTGAGATCCATGTTTACCAATATTGAAGCATTGAATCTTCAATAACTACTCTACAACCTATTCATTGACTCTACACAATCTCTTCTAATAAATTTCTTCCTGTCATGTCTTCTGGTTTTGGGATTTCCATATATGAGAGAATTGTTGGCGCAACATCAGCTAGAATACCTTGTTGGAGTCGAGCAAAATTCCCTCTATATTCTTTACTTATACAAATAAATGGCACAGGATTTGATGTATGCTCTGTTGATATACCGCCTGTACGTGGATTTATTTTTTGTTCTACATTGCCATGATCAGCAGTAATAAACATACCATAATCACATTCCATAGCCGTATCAAATATTCTCTTTAAACATTGATCTACTGTAAGAACAGCTCGCATAGATGCTGATAAATTTCCTGTATGTCCTACCATATCGCAATTTGCAAAATTCATAGCTATAAATGTATACTTTCGTGTCTGCATCTTTTTAATTACATTGTCCGTAACCTCTACTGCTGACATCTCCGGCTTGAGATCATATGTTGGAACTTTTGGAGATGGTATGATTTGTCGCTCTTCCAACGGAAAAGCAAGATCGCGTTGTCCATTTAAATAAAAAGTTACAAATTTTTCTTTTTCAGATTCAGAAATCCTTAGTTGTGCTAATCCAAATTCTGAGATCACTCGTCCTATTGGCATACGAACTATATATTGTGGATACGCTATATCTACTGCCAAATTCTTTTCATATTCTGTCATGGTTATGAAATAAAGATTTTTTATTTTATCACCTCGTTTAAAAGGTGGATTATATGATGTTGGTTTGGCTAGATGAGTCTTATCATATTTGATTGCGTATGGATCAAATGATCCACTTTGATTTGCTTGATTTTCAAAATCTTCAAGGACAAATGCTTTTGTTAACTCTCTTGGACGATCAATACGATAATTGAAAAATATCACCGCATCTCCCTCTTTAATAAGCGCAATTGGTATCCCATTTTCTACGATGTTTGTAGGCTCAACAAATTCATCAGTCTTTCCAGATTGATATGATTGTGTAACAGCTTCTACAGCTGATGTAGCTTTTTGTCCGATTGCTTTGGTTAGACAAGAATAAGATTTTTCGATTCGTTCCCAACGTCTATCACGATCCATTGCATAATATCTACCGCTAACGCTTGCGATTCTACCAATTCCCATTTGCTTAAGTTTTTCTTCAAGCTGTCTCATTGTTTCAGATCCTGACTTTGGAGGAGAATCACGCCCATCTGTAATGGCATGAATAAATACTTTCTGAATTTTTTGTTCTTTACAAAAATGTAAAAGAGCATAAAGATGATCTATACTTGAATGTACAGCTCCTTGTCCTGTAAGGCCAATTATGTGAAAGGCACCCCCTGTTTTAGCAAGATGTTCAACGGCTTTTAAAAGTGAAGCGTTGGAATAAAATGATCCATCTGCGATACTCATATTTATTCTAGGAAGATCTTGATTAACTATTCTTCCTGCTCCAATATTAAGGTGTCCTACTTCAGTATTCCCTACTTCTTGCGCGGGAAGTCCTACTGCATCTCCTGACGCAATAAGCGTTGTATTTGGAAACGACTGAAAAAACATGTTAATTGTTGGGGGTTTTGCGAGACTCACTGCATTACCGGGCCCCGGAGGTGCAATACCAAACCCATCACAAATTATTAGAATTGCTGATTTCATATACATTCAGTATACAATAATTATATGAAGTGTACAGCATCTGTTCCTACAATAACTGTTCATTTAAAAAACAAAATGCTAGTCCACATGCAATAGCATCTGCTTCATCATCATGTTTGACCTTTATCACCACTTTTAATTGTAATTGCACCAACTTAAATACTGATGTTTTATCAGCACGACCATCACCAGTAATTATTTGTTTAATTTGAAGTGGTGTTAAAAATACTAATCTTAGTTGATAAATTGATGTCAACAACATTATAGAGCCTTGTGCTTGTGCAACTCCAATTACTGTTTTTTGATTTTTAAACATAAACAATTGTTCCATAACTAACGTATTGGGTTTATAAGTTTCTATAATACTCGTTAAGGAATCATGAATTAGTTTAAGTCTCAATGTGATTGTATCTGAGGGATTTGTTTTTATAAGACCTGATGTTACAAATACCGGATCTTTTTTTTCTAATTTATCAAATATAGCATACCCTACCTTATCAAATCCGGGATCTATCGAAAGAATTATCATAAAAATTAGCAATTCATTTTGACTTGAAAATATACCAATACATAGCTCCAACAAACAAACTTCCTGCTAAAATATTTCCTAATGTAACAGGCACTAAATTAGTTATAAAAAAATCATACCAACTAACATCTGCTCCATAGAATATGCCCAATGGTATATAAAACATATTTGCAATACTATGTTCAAAACCAATTGCAACAAATGCCATAATAGGAAACCACACACTTATCAATTTATCAACTACTGAATTGGCAGAATATGACATCCAAACAGCCAAACAAACTAACCAATTGCAACCGATAGCTCTCCAAAATAACGCATTCCAATTCATATGTACTTTGCGTTCCGCGATTCCAATAATAGTATCTCTCCATGGTTGAGAAGCAAGTAAGTCAGATAAATATCCAAGAAAGTAAGCAACAAATAATGCTCCTACAAAATTTGCCAAAAATACAATTATCCAATTCTTCATCAATTGTTTTAGACGAATTTCTTTACTCAATAGTGCTGGAATAAATATCATCGCATTTCCTGTAAAAAGCTCTGCACCAGATACAACAATTAAAAATAAACCGAGTGGAAATACAGCTCCAAATACTAATTTCTGCAATCCAATATTGGTCTTTGCTATTTCAGGTATTGCTCCACCAATAATAAGAGCTAATAAACCTCCAATGGCAATATAAGCGCCTCCTAGAAGACCCAAGAGAATTAATTTTTGCAGTGAAAAATTTACTTTTTCTTTAGTGATTAATATTGTAGTTTGAAGAATTTCTGATGGACTTTTTATTGACATAAATATTATAAATTATAATTTCAATATTATATCAGATATATAATTAAGGCTGAGAATGTAAAATATACGCGCAGTAGATCATAAATAATGTCATCGAAATAAGCTACAAATGATCAAATTTAGTGTAATCAAAGTTAACAAATTATTAGTATTCTATAAGACAATAATTATGTACAAAAAAAGACCAGTTATTACACTGGTCTTATTTATTTTTTACAATTTGAGATCTACTTGTCTAATTATCCTTATGGTATGTCTCGTCTCTAACAGAAATGTTAATATGCAGTATAGAATCTTATATTCTTATATACTCGCATCTTAACTATCATAAGAGATGGGAGATCGTCCGTTAGTACAACTCGGCTAAATATATTACTACACTTACACCTGTTGCCTATCAAACCAGTCATCTTCTGGCGGACTATAGGGACTTCTAATCTTGGGGTCTGCTTCGCACTTGAGATGCATTCAGTGCTTATCAAATGGGAATATAGCTACCCGGCGATGCTCTTTTGGAACAACCGGTACACCAGGGATTCCCTCTTCCCGGTCCTCTCGTACTGGGGAAGACTCCCCTCAAAAGTCTAATCGCCTGCACAGGATAGAGTCCGAACTGTCTCACGACGTTCTGAACCCAGCTCGCGTACCGCTTTAATGGGCGA
>JBAXPW010000045.1:0-11812 GCA_037132015.1 Candidatus Roizmanbacteria bacterium | reverse complement strand
AACTTTCGTGTTATGTCTGCCTAAAGTTGCAAACCTGTGTTATTGGGGTATATATCAGTCCCTTTTAACAGCTTAGAAAACCACACCATTTTATTGACAACTCCAGGAACTATGCCTTCTTGATCAAGAGCAGATCTCCAAGCAGATTGCACTAGGGTATGTTCAGGTATTAACGATGTCTTCCCTGCAAAAGGCAAAACTGAGGTTTCAAAAGATAATAGAGGAGAATCCTTCTTTGTATCAAATCTAATCAACTTTCTAGCTTGTGTAATTCTATCTAAAGGAGATGGTGTTACTACTCTTTCAGAATGACCCAATCCTTCTTGCATGACATGATTATATCAAATCTCAAGTTACTAATTACTTCTACGTTAGGAAGCCGTTATAGTTTCTGTGAAAACCTTAAAAAAATGGTATAATCACATTAAGAAATCATTTTACCTTTTCCCTTTGAATTTTAACTTATTTGGGCCTGTAGTTCAGTTGGCTAGAACGCCTGGCTGGCAGTCAGGAGCTCACCGGTTCGAGCCCGGTCAGGTCCACCAATATCTCATTATTTTTTATATGGAGACACAACACAAAGTGTCAAAAATTGTATACAAAGGATTTGTCATCATTACATACCATGTCTTAATGTAATATAATTCAACATGGAAATAACACAAAATCCGTCCTTTCAAAAAGCCTCCTTTTTCTCACGCGCAATTGCATACCTCATAGATCAACTCCTAGTTTCTATGACAACTGTATTTTTTGTCTCATCACTCAATAATCTGGGATATATCGAAGAAAAAAATCTCATGTATGTTGCAAACATTGTCTCATTTATTTTTTTAACGATATATAACTCTGCATTTCTCTATACATATGGAGCAACCTTTGGAAAAAAATGGATGCACATGCGTGTAATTATACCTTCTTCTGAAAAACTGCCGTTCAATAAAATTTTACTTCGTGAAAGTATAGGAAAATTTGTATCAGGATTTCCAGCAAATATCGGATATCTTTATTGTCTCATTGATCCTCAACAACAAACATGGCATGATAGAATGGTAGGAAGTTATGTTATTGCCCTCGATAAAGAAGGCAATCCAATCAGTGACACAATAGAATCAGATCATAAACCAACACAAAAAGGCAAGTTGCTATTTGGAATTTTATTATTCATAAATATCATAGTAATAATTGCATTTATGACAATTTCATCATTGAAATAATATGTCCCTTAATCAAGCAACATTTGGTTTTCGAAGTATATTATTTTTAGCTCTCGGCGTAACAATTGCTCTTATTTTCTTCTTCGGGAATAAATTTTACAAAACAAAAAACGGAGATCTAAAAAGTAAATATCGGGTTCAAACAGGAGTATGTTTTCTCGTATTAGCAGGACTTGTTGCTCTAGCTTTTATAACATCAATTGAATATGATCGCACCCTTTTATCAATCTTTTTTAAGTAGACCACCATTTATTTCCTTATTTCAAATCCTTCAAATATCTCTTTTGGCTCTTTCCAAAAAACCTCAACATCATCAACATGAGCAATAGATGGCCCCTCCTTAACGAGAGAAATCATCCGTTCAACCGATGATTCCTTACCTTGAAAAACGGCTTCTATTCCACCGTGTACTCCAAATCTATCCTCCTGTTCGTGATTATTTCGCGCCCAACCTTTTATCTCGTTTAATTTTGCCTGAATTTTTGTCCATGCACGGAACCCCATACCAATCACATCACCTTTTATATACACATGAGCTTCTAAATATCGTTCTTCCATAATTCACTTTTTCAAATTCCTAATTCTCTCGCCCACTGAATTGGTGGGTAATTATTATATCCGGATCTAATTCTAATGCTCTATCTTTATATTCTTTTGCTTTTTCATTATTATCACTATCTGCATATAACAAAGATAGTGCATACAGAACTTGTGGAGATTTGGGTTGTTGTAATAATTTTTTTTCCATTGAATAGATAATTTTGCTTCGCTCTATTTGTTCTATCACAACTGCGTTTTGAAGCTCTTCACCATATATTTGTTGTTGTGAAGCGAATATTTTTGAATAATCCGCCAAACCTCTTGCGCGTTTCAAAAATGTGATAGCTGACTTTGTATTTTCCGTGGTAAACGAATAATAGAGCGGATCAACAACAGTTTGTGAATAATATATGTTACCAACTGTCCACACTATTATGAACATAAAAATTACAAATTGAAATATAATACTGCCTATACTATTCTTCTTTTCCTCTCCCATATTTATATTATATACCACACACAGTATTTCAGCTTGCAGTCTTACCTACTTTTTTAGTAGTATCTATATAGACACAAATTACTACTGTATAAATTATGGGAATAAGTGAAGAAGAATTATCAAAGCTACTCGTAACACAGAAGGTACTTGATGAAACAAAACTAGATGCTGTTGTACTATTTGCTAAAAATTCAAATACCACACTCTACGATGCGGTACTTGATAAAGAGCTTATTACAGATGATAAATTGGGGCAAATGATTGCAGACTATTTAAAAACTCCTTTTGTACTTGTTTCGCGCATGTCTATTCCTCTTGAAGTTCTTCGTATAGTGCCAGAGCGAATGGCACGCAAGAAAAAAACTATAGCATTTGCACGAGATAAAGATGGTATCAAACTCGCAATGGCTAATCCAAAAGATGATGAAATAGCTACACTCATCACCAAAAAAACAGGAGAAAATGTCATTAGATATTTTGCAACAGATCGTGATATCAGTAACACAATATATGTTTACAAAAAAGATCTTCAAAAATCTTTTGACGCAATGCTTGAGGATGATCTTATGCGATCGCGAAGCTCTGATACAAGCGATCCTCCCGTATTAAAAATCGTGGATCTTCTGATAGATCATGCATATCAGGACAAATCGTCTGATATACATATCGAACCTCAAGATAAAAATGCGCTTGTTCGATTTAGAATAGATGGAATACTTCACGATGTGTTAATGTATCCAAAAAAACTTCATGATCGTATCATCACCCGTATCAAAGTCCTTTCAAATCTCAGAACAGATGAACATCTAAGTGCACAAGATGGAAAAATGCGCGTAAAAATTGATGAAGAGAATCTTGATATTCGTGTCTCCATCATTCCCATTGTAGAAGGAGAAAAAATCTGTATGCGTTTACTTTCATATAGAAATAAAAATGTAACTCTCAAAGATCTTGGTATGACCGATGCTGATCTTTTGAAAGTAACAAATGCATATAATAAAACATTTGGTATGATTCTTTCAACTGGGCCAACAGGATCGGGTAAATCCACTTCCATTTATTCTATTTTGAAAGTAATTAACACTCGAGAAAAAAATATCACAACAATTGAAGATCCTGTAGAGTACCGTCTTCAGGGAGTAAATCAAATACAGGTCAATGTAAAGACAAATCTTACCTTTGCAGCAGGACTTCGATCAATCTTACGTCAAGATCCTAATGTAGTGTTTGTAGGAGAAATCCGTGATAACGAAACAGCGGGTATTGCGGTCAATGCGGCTCTTACGGGGCACTTGGTGCTTTCTACTCTTCATACAAATGACGCGGCAACAGCTCTTCCTCGTCTCACAGATATGAAAGTTGAGCCCTTTCTTGTTGCCTCAACAGTCAACTGTATTATAGCTCAACGTCTTGTCAGAAAAATTTGTGATGCATGCAAAACTTCATATATTATCAAAAGGGCAGAGCTTTCCAACAATCTTCCTGCAACTGAATTAACCAAAGTATTTGGACAAGAAGCAAAGTTCACAATTTTTAAAGGAGCAGGTTGTAAAATCTGCCACTTCACGGGATACATTGGACGAATAGGCATCTTTGAGGTACTTGAAATTACTGAAAAAATAAAGGAATTAATTGCTCAAAAAATAGATTCTGATGTTATCGCAAAAGAAGCAAAAGCAGAAGGTATGATATCAATGCTTGAGGACGGACTACGAAAAGTATTAAACGGGATGACCTCCATTGAAGAAGTGTTAAGGGTAACAAAAATATAATCATTATGGCCTCAGTAAAAGTAAGTAATATATCTATCACTGGCAATGAAAAAATTGGACTCATAAGCAATCTTTCTACGATGCTTGCAGCTGGTATTCCCATACTTGAAACAGTAGATTCAATACTCGAAGATGTAAAAGGAAATCAACGCAAATTACTCCAAGCTCTGCGTGATGATCTTATAGAAGGTAAAAGAATATCAGCTACATTTGCAAAATTTCCTAATATTTTTGATAAAGTTACCGTAAATATTATTAAAGCAGCAGAGGAAGCAGGAAATCTTGATGTTGCCCTCAAGGATTTGAAAGAAAATATCAAACGAGAGATGGAATTTGGTGATAAGGTTCGATCAGCTTTTATATATCCGGGATTAATTTTTATTGTATTTTCTGGAGTTATTTTGTTAATCTTAGTTTTTGTGGTTCCTCGTATAGCAACAGTATTTTCACGATTAAATGTCGCATTACCACTTCCTACAAGAGTGCTCATATTTATTTCAAATGCTCTGTTGACATACACCATCCCAATAATACTGATCACTATAGTTACAATCATATCTTCAGTCATGCTTTACAAAGCTAAGCGGAGGCAATTTCTTCAGATGATTTTATCTCTTCCTCTCATATCTGATCTTGGACAACTCATTGATCTCACTCACTTTACACGAAGTATGTTTCTACTCTTAACATCAGGTATTCCCATCACCACTGCTCTTGAACTTGCTCAGGAAACAATTTTAAATAAACGAGTAGAAAAAGCTATATCACAATCTCGAAATATGATACTATCTGGAAAACGCCTTTCTGAAGGTCTAAAAGCAAATAAAAAATGTATCCCAAGTATTATGATAAAAATCGTTGAAGCAGGAGAAAAAAGTGGCACATTGGATAGAAGTATGTCAGATATCACGGAATTCCTTGATTATCAGGTTACCAACACACTCAAAATGTTAACAACTCTCATGGAACCTTTGATCCTGATATTTGCAGGAGGATTAATTGGTGGAATGATGCTTTCTATTATCGCTCCGATATATAGTATTATCTCGCAAGTTGGAAGTTAAACCTTGGTATTTATACAGGTAGTTGCTACACTGATAGTATGCGCAAATCGTTTACAATCATAGAGATGTTAGTTGTGATGGGTATCTTATCAATTCTTATGGCTATGATTTTTCCTAATTTAACCACCATTATTCACTCATCTAATATAACGAGTAAGATGAATGTATTAGTAAATGATATGAAACAACAACAAAACAAAGCTATGAGCGGAGTACTTGGTGAAGCAACAGGCGATAAGTTTGGCGTTCATTTTGATATAAACAAATACACACTTTTTAGCGGAACATATAATGTAAATAATTCGTTAAATTACAGCGTAGATATCGATTCTCCTTTGCAGATAGTCAATCCTTCGACATCGCTTCCAAATGGAGAAATTATTTTTTCCAATGGAAGTGGAGAAGTTGCTAATTTTGATAATTCCAAGAAAACCATCTCTATTCTAAACACCGCAACAAACACACAATATACAATAGTTTTTAATAAATATGGTGTTGTTATAAGCGCAAAATAGCATATGGTACGAAAAGATAAAAAAAATGTTGGTTTCACCATTATAGAACTCCTCATATACATGTCAATTATGAGTGTATTTCTGGTGGTAATTGCAGAGATGTTTATCTCTATAAGTAATCTATCACTTGAATCTTCTGCTATCTCAAGTGTGCAACAAGATGGGCGATATTTAATCGCAAGGTTGTCGTATGATATTAAACGAGCACAAAAATCAACTTCTCCAACAGTGAGCGTCGCCATTCCAACTCCCGGAAACGCGGGACAAACATCAGATTCATTACAACTCACAATTGATAATGCTGTACAACAATATTCGTTAAATGGGAGTGGCAATCTCATCATTAAAAATATGACAACTCAAGAAGAAAATCAACTAAACGGAAGTAATACTGAATTAACAAATCTTCAATTTTTACGATTGGGAAATCCTAGTGGTAAAAATAGCATAACCATAAACTTTACACTGAGCGGTAGAACCATCGTTACAGGAAAGGGAAGAGAAGAACGATCTTTTAGCACCATTGTATCGACTAGATAATATGAGATTTTATAACGACAAAAGGGGACAATCAGTAACTATACTACTTGTTTTTATGGTTGTTGTAATCACTGTAACTTCCGCATCTGTTGCAATGATGCTCACTAACTCTCTTGCAGGAAGTACGATGCAACGAGGCACACTTGTATTATATGCTTCGGAAAGTGGTGCAGAAAATGCTATCATGAGATTATTACGAAATCCAAATTATGCAGGAGAAACAATGACAATTGATGGTATTAATGTTGTAATAGGAGTAAACACACCAACTACTACATTAAAAGTAATTACTTCTACCGCAACTCTTAATGGTATTAAGAGGGTACTTGAAGTTCAATTACTTAATACTGATGGAATTTTCGGAATCAATTCATGGAAAGAAATAAATTAAATAAGCGTAATATGCTTTGGCCTGTATGACAATAAAAAATTTACCAACAAAACAACTTGGAGTTCTCTATCTTACAAAATCATACTTGTATTTTTCTGGTACGGTAAACAAGCAGATGTATACTGCAGAATTGCAAGAACAGGCTATAAAAGATTTTGAGTTAGTCGATAGAGATGAATGTATCAGTATTCTCACAACTTTTTTTGAAGGAAATGCAATTGTTCCAGCAAAATATTTATTTGTTTTGGGAAATGACATCTGTTTTGAAAAAATATTAAATAAATCGTCCGCAACTCCTGAAGAGATACAACAATTTAACGATTCAGTGCCTTTTGAACGAGTCTTGAGTCACCCCATCCAATCAGACAAAGATACACGATTAATAGGTACTAATTTTGAGATTATCGAAATTATCATTCATATTCTTGAAGATAAAGGATTTGTAATGACCAAAATTGTTCCCGCAAGTTTACTTCGTGGTTACGACTTAGCTCAAGGAATGTCTATTCCTGTTGCAGGGATGTTGCTCAAACATGTGGATGGATTCCAAGAATTTAATCTCCTTGCAAAAGAAAAGACAGACGAGGAAAAATCATCTCTTCAGGCTGATTTTTCTACTTCATCAAATAGTCCTGTCGTATTAATAATTCTTATGTTATTTATCCTAAGTGTATTGGTTGGAGCTGTGATGTACAGCCTTGGGATGCTTCCTTCTCAAAAGGCTCCACCACCTATTATCATTCCAACACCAAATCAAACAAGTATTAAAATTGCACCAACATTACTTCCTACCGCTACACCCACACCTACACCATTATCTTCTGATAGTGCTCGTATAAAAATAGCACCAATACAATTTAAACTGGTGGCAAACTCTGCGAGTAAAAAAGCATCCCAACAAGTACAAAAAATGCTCAAAACAGAGGGGGCAAAAAAGATTGAAATTTCAACGCAAAATAATATATCTTCACTGGAAACACAGATAGTTTTTTCTAAAAATATTACCATTGATCTTCGTAATTATTTAATAGAAAAAATCAATCTTATTACACCAGAAAGCAAGGTTCGTGATACAGAAGATACAACAGATGAAATAACTATATTGATCAAAAAAATATAAATATAATATGAAAGCACTTAAAACCATCATTACTCAATTCGGATCAGAAAAAAGTCAATTACTTCTCGAATTACTTTTGGCAATTGCACTTATGGCAATATTACTTCCTACTCTTGCCACAGGACTGATTAGTTCACGCGAAGGGAAACCACAACAACAAAAAAGACTTGATGCAATCGCATTATTACAAGAAACACAAGAGGTAGCAAGGCAGATTCGAGAACGCGGATGGGAATATATAAGTGCTACAGGAACATTTCACCCAGCAAGAAGCATTGATAACACTTGGGAACTTGTATCAGGAGATGAAACAATAAATGGATTTACAAGACAGATCGTAGTAGCAGATGTTGCGCGTGATACAAGTGGTGTAGGAAGCATCACATCCTCAGGAGGTACAAATGATCCTTCTACCAAAAAAATCACCATCACAGTTTCATGGACTCTACCGATACCCGGATCAATTACATCAAATTTATATATGACTCAATATCTTGATAATATATCTAGCACTTTTTCAAGTGTGGGAGAATTTATCACAAATGCAGGACCAACAAATGTACGAATCATCAGCACAACCCCAGATATCGGCATAACCCCTGCTGTTGGCGCGATACAATTAGAACGTATAGGAAAAGGTGATTGGTGCAATCCAAATGAAAATACAACGTATTATTTTTCAAATCTTCCCCAAACAGGACAAGTAGTACACGCAGCACCTGGAACAACAGGACAGCCAACACGAGTTAGTGTCGGAACAGGAACAGGGGCTTCAGGTATTGTATTTGCAAGTATCAATGTTTCATCAGTAGACGTAACTCCTATTGAAACTATGCTTGGTCAAATGAGTGGTTCATTTAAAACATGGAATGTATTTAGTGATAACTCATATGCCTATCTTGCAACAAATTATGAGTATTCTGGAGCTGAAATTACTCCGGGGGTTGTGAAGATAGTTGAGTTGGGGACAGCGCCACCTTATCCTTCGCCTTATTCAATGATTGGTTATTTTTCTGGAGCAACCCCATTACCAACAACAACTCCACGCCCAACGTCAACTCCAAAAGTAGGAAAACCAACAGCAACACCCGTACCACTCCCATCAATAATTACTCCTTTCCCAGCTAAAGATGTGGGGGTAGCCTACAGTGATTCTAAAGCAATGGAGGTTGGTTATATAATACAAGGCACATATCTTCGATCATTTGATCTATCAAGTAAAAATGGCTCCCGTCCACAAATTGGAGTCATCAATAGTAGTCAAAAATTGCCCGGAACTGCAGGAGCACTTTTTGTTCGTGGAAACTACGCATACATAATTTTAGATTCTACCCCTGAAGAAGAACTCATAATTTATAACATAACTGATCCTGCAAATATGACACTCTCCGCTTGGGCAAATCTTAATGGCGGTGGAGGACAAGATGTGTATGTTAATCCTGATGGATCACGTATCTATACTCTCACCAATAGAATAAATACATCTGGTAAGGTATGTGTTAAAATTTCCCCCACACCTCAGCTATATAATGCAGAAACTGATTTTAACAACTGTGAATTTATTATCGGAGATATTCATGATAAATCGAAATGGGGAACCCCAATCACAACTCCAGTAACAGGTAACGGGTACGGTTTTCCTCAGATCACTGTTATTGGAACGTATGATGTAGATTGGGATCTCACACCAAAAGCTGGTAGTCCAACACCTCCAGGGAATCAAGACCCCATACGATTTGCCATCGTCGAAGATTCATGGAATGGAATAAATAGTAACAGAGCTATTCTCGTAGGAGTCTCACCTCCAGCTCAAGGCGCAGGAGTGCCCGTCGAAGAATATAAAGTTCTTGATATATCAAATGAGAAAAATCCCGTCAGATGTGGAGGTAAACATATTAGAGCAGGTATACACGGTGTAACCACAGTCAAAGAAGCAGATACAGATTCATTTTCATACATCATCACAAATGATCCCGCTCCTACTCCTCAATTTCAAACGATCCAAGGAGGTCCTGGATTGTATGCAACAACTGGAACCTATTTCTCAAAACCAATTGAATCTATTGGAGGCGCAACACGTTCTTTCTATCGTATCAATTTTAGCGCTACTGAACAATCATCGGGTCCCTATATAACAAATGTCAAACTTCAAGTTGGTGTTGCAGATAAAGTAGCTGGTAGTTGTGTCCATTCTAACTATACCTATGTTGGACCACTAGGCACTGAAAACGATTATTATGAATCTAGCGATGCAATACCACCCGGAACGATTGGAACATATTATAAAAATCCTGGATCTTGTTTTAGATTTAAGGCCACACTCAACACAAATGATTCAAACTATACCCCCATTCTCAATAATATATTGATAATATATAGTCCATAAAATAATTGGAGTGAAGATCTTATACTCACATTTTTTAGCTCATTTTTATTAATATCATTGACAAGTTTTTTTGACTATGTTATTGTGAATAATATAATATAAAAAGTATTATTGCATGAGTGTCATTACATAAGTTGTTATTTATATTTTCAATATATGAAAAAATTCCAAAAGAATCAGTACAGGTTTGGGTTCACTCTTATCGAGTTGTTAGTCGTTATCGCAATTCTTACAGTATTGCTCGCAATTACATTAATTGCAATCAATCCTCAAGAACAATTTAGAAAAGCAAATGATACAAAACGTAGAAGTGATGTAGGCTCTCTTTTGAACGCAGTATCTCAATGGTCTGCTGATAACGGAGGAGTGCTTCCCACATTCTCAAGTGGTACACCTATCCCAACAACAGGAGCCAATGGCGCGGGATCTCAACTCTCATCAGCAAGTGTCAATATATGTGATAAGCTCGTTCCAAAATACATCGCAGCACTTCCTGTTGATCCAACACTTGGACCAACCCCAGGCATTGATGCAACAGCATGTGCAGGAAGTTATCAAACAGGATATGATATTTCTCAAGGAGCAAGTAGCAGAATTACTATTCTTGCACCAAATGCACCAACACCATTCTACGTATCTCGTTAACACGAGTATAGGATGATTATAAACCCGCCTTCACCGGCGGGTTTTTTTTATTTGATATAATTTAGTCAATGATTAATACAGTAAAAAAAATATTATTAAATATAAAGCCTATTTCGCCAATATTATTACTTCTTTTTATAGTTGCAATAGGATCTTTTCTTCGAATCTATAGGTTGCCTGATTTAATGATATTTCGCGCCGATCAAGCAATAGATGCTCTTGAAGTTGTCAAAATGACAGAAGGACACTTTACATTACTAGGACCAAAAGCATCTGTTGGACCCTTTTATAACGGTCCAATTGTCTATTATCTCATGTTGCCATTTTTTTATATATTGGGTCCTCACCCATTATCAGGAACAGTTTTTCAAGTTTTCCTTTCCATAACAACAATATTTATTATTTTTTTTCTTGGAAAAAGAATATCTGATACAACAACAGGTTATATTGCATCCTTTTTAACTGCTATCTCCCCACTATTTATTGATTATTCTAGAGCTATATTTAATTCATATCCTGCAGTATTTTTTTCATCATGTATTTTTGGGTTTTATATTTTAATTTCTGAAAAACCTCAAAGATGGAAGTATCTATTATTAGGAATATTGCTTGGGTGTACAGTACAGATGCACTATCTTATGATAGTACTTGTTATAACACTCATAATTCATCCTATTATATTTGTACGTAAATTATATAGATTTGATTACTATATAGTTGTGTTTATCGGCTTTATTATTGGTTTATCGCCCTATCTTGCCTTCGAATTTCGCCATGATTTTATAAATATTAAAAATATTATTTATTTTATAATAAATGGATCCTCCGATGCTCCACGATCATTTCTATTTTTTATTGAGGTTTGGCCAAGATTATTAAGTATGAGTTTCTTAGGAAACTATTTTTATCTAGGAATTATGGTTTGTCTTGCTTTGATATTTTTTATGTGGCAATCAAGACAATTAACCAAAAACACAACCTATTCATTGTTTTTTCTAACCTTATTTACGACATTTTGCATCACAATTATATATGGAAAAACACTAACAACACACTATCTTATCCCAGCTATCAGACCGATATGTTAATGTCATAGTATACCGAAATGAAAATGTCATACCCC
>JBAXPW010000044.1:0-11922 GCA_037132015.1 Candidatus Roizmanbacteria bacterium | reverse complement strand
TCTTTTTACTCTGAGCCTCCTGTCAGATTCGGACTGACGACCTTTGCTTTACAAACCCGCCGAATCGGCGGACTACCAGCTGAATATCTTTTTACTCTGAGCCTCCTGTCAGATTCGGACTGACGACCTTTGCTTTACAAAAGCACTGCTCTACCAGCTGAGCTAAGGAGGCTTGGGTGCCGGGGAGAGGACTTGAACCTCCACAGATTGCTCTACAGCCACCTCAAGGCTGCGTGTATACCAATTTCACCACCCCGGCTAAAATACAATTATATCATTTCCTCTTTATCTTGTAAACGTACGGATAATACAGAAATATTGCAGGCATCTCATCCATCATTGTACGTTGAAAATCATAGTATATACTTTTTCTCTCTGCAATATTCATCGTATCTCTTCCTCGTTCAAGAAGTCGATCAACACGTTGACTATTAAATCCTGTGATATTTCCCTTAAATTGATTTGGAAAAATCTGCTTTGAGTGCCAGAAAAAATATTGATCAGGATCATATGGTACTTTCCAGCTTGCAAGAAATAAATCAAAACCAGACGGATCTTCAAATGAAGCAATATTTATTTTTGTTTTTAGGCCTATTGAATCAAATGATTTTTTAATTTGTTCAGCAAGATCGGATTGATCATTATAAGTAACAAAATTGAGTGTGGCAGAACTGGAAGCATCTTGATATTTTTTTAGTAACTTGATAGACATATCTGGATTTGTTTGTAAATTTTTTATATTTACATTATATGCCCATGATATGGGAGGAATAGGACCTACTGCTTGTTCGCCTTGTTCTTGAAGCTTTTCTGCAGGTATAGACATAGCGATTGCGTGTCGCACATCTTTTTCCTGTAAAAATTGATTTTTTTGATTTATAAACAGAGTTAGTAATGAACCATAGTCAACTGTTTTTTCAATTTTTGTATTATTCCATGAAGAAAAAATATCCACGATTGGTTTACGCATTACAATCATTTGATTAATTTCTCCTAACTTATATGCATTAATCATTTTTGTTTCACTATCAAAAATCTTATATATCAATATCGGAAGATCAGTTTTTTGTGGAGTAAGGTAGACTTCCTTTACATTTCCAAATTGTGATTTTATTCTTTCAACTCGATATAAACCTGCAACTCCTAAAAGTGGCTTTTTTATAATTGGTCGAGTGAGATAAGTTGGAAAAACAGGAAGTTTTGCTTTTAATTTAAAAATAATAAGATAATCATCGACAATTTGTGTTTCAATATCTTTAAACTTATAATCGAGATCTCTTGCTGTAAATTTACTTCCATTACTCCAGATTAAATCTTTTCTGATATGGAATCTATACTCCTTGCCATTATTTAGATATTCCCATGATTCAGCGAGGATAGGAACAATGTCTCCTTTTTCATTTATAAAAACCAAACGATTTGAAAATTGTGAAACAATAATATCAGGAAGTGAATTGATATCATAATTACCGACGAGTCCAATTATATCTCTTCTTGTTGTTATATAATTTATTAGGTAAGGTGATAAAGAAACTATTCCAAAAAAAGTAATAATACTTAGTAAAAAACTAAGTAAAAATAACTTCAAGTGTTTTTTTGAGTATTCTATAAACAACCAATAAAAATAGCGGAATGGATTATTCTTTTTGTTCATGGTCTAATAGTACCATTATACTGATAATTTAAAAAATTATCGTATGAATAAAGTTGCAAGAGACACACCAAAGAACAATACTATACATATGACAGTCAACTGCATCGTAAACTTCTCAATACCTCTTCGTGTTTGGTACATCTCTCCACCACCACCCCATGCACTACCAAGACCAGCTCCACGCCCTTGCATCAAGATAAGAACAACTACTGCAACTGATAGGATTATGTTAACGATATATAAAGCTTCTTTCATAAAGTATATTATACTGTATAATGTTCCCAAACTCAAAACGACAATTTGAGCTCAATAGAGTAATTTTTTACTTCTCAGGTGTGTATGGTATTTTTTGGCAAACCGATGTGCTTCATCACGAAGTGCTCTTAATAAATTAAATCCTTGATGATGAAGTGATAGTTTCACCACTGGAAATCCTTCTATGTTGATCACTAATCTATCAGGATTTTTTGCAAGGCCTACTGTTGGAATCGAAATAAGCAATTCATCAAATACTTGCTGAACAAATCGTAACTGTGGCGTTCCCCCATCAATAACAATCAAATCTGGTCGTGTCCATTCATTTTTGAAACGTCTGGTAATTATTTCTTTCATCATATCAAAATCAGATTGCAGAGACTCATTTTTTATCTTAAATTTCCGATATTGACTCTTATCAATTAATCCATCAGTCATGACAACTAACGAAGCAGTTGCATCTTTAAATGACATATTACTCACGTCGTAACATTCGATTCTATTCAATTTTTCTAATAACAACCCTTTTTCTTTGAGTAAATGTAAAAGAGATTGAAGTGAAGTCTGAGACGAATTAATATTGATATTTGTCTCCAGACCAGATAATCGAGCACTTATCAAATGTTCAATTGTGTGTAATCTCTGGCGTAGTATTATAGCTTCTTCATAGTTTTCAACCTTAGACAAATCAGATAATTTTTTGTAAATATCTTTAATTACGATATTTACATGTCCATTAAACATCCGAATTATTTCTTTTATATTATATTTATATATGTCTTGGAGACGTTCTTTTTCAACTTTATCTTTAACGTTTTCGATATAACTTGGACACGGATTACACAATTTAATCTTAGAATAGAAGCATGCTCGTTTTCCAATTTCTTTTTGAGTGCAAAACGGAAATATTTTTCTTATTTCATTTAGAATTTCATTAACATCTTTTGTTCGTGAAAATGGACCGTAATAAAGTGCTGAATCATTGGTAGGTTTGCGAGTAGGATATAGTTTTGGATACTGATCCTTTATAGTAATTTTTATATAAAGATAACTTTTGTCATCCATCCATCGTATGTTGTAACGAGGTTTATGAGTTTGAATAAGATGTGATTCTAGAAATAGTGCATTGAACTCTGAATCAGTAATGATATATTCCACAGCATCTGAATTACTAATTATTCCTGCTTCTTTTCTATCTTTCTTTGCATTTTCTATATGAGACAATACGCGAGCCTTTATGTTTACTGATTTTCCTACATACAATATTTTCTTCTTTTTTACAAACAAATATACACCATGAGTTGATGGTAATAGCAGAATACCATCTTTTGTTAATGGTATCGATATTGGCTGGGGAACATCAATCTTTTTCATTATAAAAAATTTCTCCTATCTATTTCTTTTTTTTGAGTAGTTTCGTTTTATGACTTTTATTATATATAGTAGAAGTGCTAGACAAAATACTATAAGAGATATTATAACACCTGTAAGGTAATAATGCGGATAAACCGATATTACCGAACTATAGAATAATGTGTCTTTTACTTTTAGGGTAAGCTCTATATCCGTCTTCTTGACAGAATCTGCTGGAATAAAAGTAATGGGAAGTATCATTTCTTCCATTGGAGCAAGTACTGATATAATCTTTTTATAGTTGTCAAACTCTAATCCATCAGCAGTTATGAGTATTGGAACATTCCAAAGAAATGAATTTCCAGTATTTGTTATCTTAAATTGTTTTGTATATTGAGTTCTACTAAAAAGCAACCCTTGTTGTTGAGTATCTTGAACATCAAGAGTGAATTTTTCTACTGGTTTAGTACTGATAGCAACTATCTGAACTTGTTTGGTATCTATTTTTGCCTTGTAAGAGCCTGCAGGATAGGGATAATCAGATTCTTCACCGTGAATAGCAAATGTTATGTGATTTAAGTCAAAGGATGAAAAATAGTCAATTCCCGATGTATCCTGCCATGTAGGATCTACTGGCACCCAAATTTGATTCTTTATATCATAGTATTCAGACCATGAGTGAAGTACATCAGACGTCAAGGAAATTGGTTGCAGTTTTGAATCATTCGAAAATCCAAATCCCTGAATTTCTCTTGCATAAAATCCAGCATTACGTGCAGTAGAGACAAAAACATCACTATATTCAATACAAACAGCTGAATTGGGATTTTGTAAGGCCATTATTGCTCCTAATCTTTTTGTATTAGTAGAAGCTCGATTATAATTATAAGAAAGCGTATTATATGTATATGCAAATATATCTTCTATTGATTGTGTTTTATTTTTCTTTTCACCTATATTAATATTCCAATATGTATTCCTATTCAATAAATACTTTTTTTGTACAAAAAATTGGTCTCTTATCGCAGGAACCACATCTTCTCTTGGACGAGAAAATACAATTGTTTTCATATTAACATCTATCTTTTTTAATTCGTTTGCTTTTAATAAATATCTACCTAAATAATTCCCATCAGTATCGCGAAGTATTTTTATAGGTTTTGGATTGACTGAATCTAAAAATATTTTTTGATAAGTTGTGTCTGGAGGAAATGCAATATCAGTATAAAAAGAACTATTCTCAGAATTTTTGAGAGTATATGACAGGTTCATGTTATAATATTGCGAGTCTCCAAATATTGCGTATATTGTCTTTGTTTTGGGATTTTTCCAAACTATTTCACGATCATCAATTTTATCTGGAATTGGTTTTGATATTGAAATTTTCTTTTCAGTTGTTCCGGGAAGTAGAACTGCGACAGTATAATCAGTAATTGCTTTGCTATCAATGATTGGCAACATTACTTCCCATATATTTCCATTTACTTTAAATAAATTATCCTGATCAAATTCTAGATTTAACGTATTTCTTGTACTCATTCCATAATTTGGATTATTAAATTCAAGAGTGATAATTGTGTTTTCTTGATCACTGGATAGCTTGGGTTCTATGCGCCCATTTACATCATTAGCTATGATATTAGATATTTTAAATGAAAGAGGGAATGCTAAACTGAATTTACGAACATATACATCATCTTTAAGATTTGTTATTGCAATTTGATATTTTGCACGACTTAATACATTAGTGCCGTTATCTTGGAGTTCGTAGTGTACTAGATAAGATGAGGTATAATCTTGTTCTTCTGCATATATTGTTTGAACAGATAAAAAAAGAGTCCACAAAATTGCACCAATAATAATAAATTTTCTCTGCATTTATTTATTATAGAAGGAATCTACGCAAAAATGAAAGAAGTTATTCCATAAATCGTTTCAAATATTGTCCAGTGAATGATTCAGGAATTGAAAGAATTTCTTTTGTAGGACCTTGAAAGATGATTTTTCCGCCATTATCGCCACCTTCTGGGCCCATATCTATGATGTATTGTGCGTGTTTAATTATATCTAGATTATGTTCTATCACAACTACTGTATTTCCACGTTCAATAAGTTGATATAACGCTGATAATAATTTTTGAATGTCATAAAAGTGAAGGCCTGTTGTTGGTTCATCAAGAATATACATTGTTTTTCCACTATCACGACGAGACAGTTCATTAACTAATTTCATACGTTGTGCTTCTCCACCAGAAAATGTAGGAGCTGGTTGACCCAACTCAACATATCCTAATCCAACCTGTTGCATAAATAGTAATTTTGTATGAATATTTTGATGATTTGCAAAGAAGGAGATTGCTTCATCAACGGTCATTTTGAGAATATCATAAATATTTATTCCTTTATATCTAACTTCTAATGTTTCTTTGTTATATCTATGTCCTTCACATACATCACATACTACATAAACATCTGCTAAAAATTGCATCTCAATTTTTATGACTCCTGCACCTTGACATTTTTCACATCGACCGCCTTTCAAATTGAAAGAAAAACGTCCTTTTTGAAATCCTCTTGCCTTTGCATCGGTAGTAGATGCAAATATTTCGCGAATTTCATCAAAAAAACCAATATATGTTGCTGGATTGGATCGAGGAGTTCGACCTATAGGACCTTGATCAACCAAATACACACGATCAAGATAATGAAATCCTTCGAGACGTGCAAAATCACCCATTGAATCATGATAATATCCATCCAGATGATATTTCATGGCAGGATATAACGTTTCAACAACCATTGTTGATTTTCCTGAACCAGAAACACCTGTTATTGCTATCAAATTGCCTAATGGCAGTTCTGCAGTAACATCTTTCAAGTTAAACTGTTTTGCTCCTCGTAACACTACTTTTCCACGTTTTGTTTCAAGATCTCGTGGTTTAACTTCTATTTTTTTCCTACCTGACATATATTGTCCCGTAAGAGAATTTTTTGATTTTAACATCTCTTTTACCGTACCTGTGAATGTAAGTTTCCCTCCATTTTTTCCAGCCATTGGACCAAGCTCAACGATATAATTTGCTGATTCTATCGTTTCTTGATCATGTTCTACCACAATTAAGGTATTTCCGAGATCTTTGAGATTGTGTAAAGCTCGTATTAATGCAGATACATCTTTTGGATGAAGTCCGATTGATGGCTCGTCAAGAACGTATAAAACACCCGTTAATCCTGTGCCAATCTGTGATGCAAGTCGAATACGTTGTAATTCTCCTCCAGATAGTGTTCGCGCAGCACGTGAAATAGTAAGATAACCAAGACCTACATTATGTAAGAATGTTAAACGCGTGATAATCTCTTTTAAAATTGGCTTTGAAACAATACTCTCATATGTATTTAGTTTTTTCAATAATTCATTTTGATAATAAGTTATTAAATGAGTTACTGCTTTTTCTGTGATCTTTGCAATATTGATCTCATCAATTGTTATTGAAAGAATTTCAGGTTTGAGTTTAGCACCTTCACAAGTAGTACACATCTCTTCTCTCATATACTTTTGTATTTCCATTCCTGCTGAATCATTCCCCGTACTTTCATAATATCTTCGTTCTAATTCCTTCACTAACCCTTCAAATTTTTCCACAATTACTGTTGGCCTTCCCATTCTGTTTGTTCCTTGCACTGTATATACTTTTTCTGATCCAGTTCCTTTAAGTAAGATTTGTATATGTTCTGCTGATAATTTTCCAATTGCCAGATTCATATCAATCCCTTCTTCATTGGCCATTTTTTTGAGAAGTCTTGTATACCATGTTTCAGCAAAGAAAAATTTATTGAATGGAAGAATACCTCCTTCATGAATGCTTAATTTTGGATTAAATATACTATCAGGGTCTACTCGAAATATTGTCCCAAGTCCTTTACATTTATCACACGCACCTATGGGGGAATTAAAGGAAAACATTCGAGGCTCTAGCTCTGATAATGAAAATCCACACATAGGACAAGTGAAATTTTCTGAGAATAAGAAGTCTTTCGATTCAGTTCTTAAAAGAACAAGTCCACTGGATAACGAAGTACTTTGTTCGATAGTATTTGATAATCGAGAACGTAAGTTTGCTTGAAAAACATCACTATTATAATCTTTAGTCGTGAATGAATATGTATCTATTACTGCTTCGATGGTATGTTTATTTGTTTTTATAAGGGGAATATCATCATTTAAGTCTGATTCGCTTCCATCTACAAACACTTTGCTAAATCCCTTACTTAATAAGTTTGTAAAAAGATCACGAAACTCACCTTTTCTCTGACGAACAACTGGAGATAATATGATAAATTTATGAGGTTTAATTTTGTCGCTATTGACTTCTGTGCGCATAACATCAAGTATGCGAGTTGTGATTTCATCTGTTGTTAGTTTTGTAATCTCTGTTCCATCTTTTGGACAATGAGGATGACCAATTCTTGCAAATAAAAGTCGCAGATAATCATATATTTCAGTGATAGTGCCAACAGTTGAGCGAGGATTGTGAGAAACAGTTTTTTGATCTATAGAAATAGATGGGGAAAGACCTTCAATATACTCTACATCAGGTTTATCCATCACTCCTAAAAATTGGCGGGCATAAGCAGAAAGTGATTCAACGTATCTTCGTTGACCTTCTGCATAGATAGTGTCAAATGCGAGTGATGATTTACCTGAACCCGAAACTCCCGTAATAACGACAAATTCATTTTTTGGAATTTCCACATTTACATTTTGTAAATTATGCTCCTTCGCTCCTTTGATGATTATTTTGTTTAACATGTGTATTAGTTATAAAGTTTTTTAAAGTTATAAAGTTCGTAAAGAACACAAGGCTTATTAAATTTTATAGATTTTAAAGTTATAAAGTTCATAAAGAACAAATGATTTATTAGTTATAAAGTTTTTAACTGTAATCACTTTTTCTTTATAAACTTTACAAACCTTATAACTTTATAAACTCAACTATTTCTTCATCTCTCTTACCTTATCCCGTATCTTGATCGCCAATTCAAAATTAAGATCTTCTGCTTGTTTCTTCATTTCTTTTTCTAGTTTTTTAGTTATTCTTTTTTTATCATAAGGTGTTAAACTATCTAGCTTTATAGAGTCAACAAATGAAACGTCGTACTTAGTATTAGGTCGATCCATCACCATATATTCTTCCTGACGTTCAACTATTTTTTCTCGAATTGGTTTATATACATTTTGTGGAGTGATGTTATGAGTACGATTATACTCAGTTTGATATACTCGACGTCTTTCTATCTCTTCTACTGCTAAATCGATGGAATTAGTACGAACATCTGCATATAAAATAACCTGTCCTCTTATATTTCTTGCAGCACGTCCCATTGTCTGAATCAATGAAGTTCGTGATCGCAAGAACCCTTCCTTGTCCGCATCAAGTATAGCAACTAATGTAACTTCTGGCAAGTCAAGACCTTCTCTTAATAAATTCACCCCTATCAATACATCAAATTCATTTTTACGTAAATTATCGAGTACGTCTGAACGTTCAAGGGTGTCAATGTCAGAATGAAGATAGGCAGAGCGAACATTTTTATCTTTTAAAAATTGGGAGAGGTCTTCTGCCATTTTTTTTGTTAAGGTCGTAACTAATACTTTTTCTCCGTTTGGTATTCGTTTTTCTATCTCTGCTATCAAGTCAGGTACCTCATTGCTGGAAGGTCTAATAATGATCTCCGGGTCAATTATTCCAGTTGGGCGAATTAGTTGTTGAGTTATTCCATCATGTAAAGTAAATTCTTTTTCTTTAACTTCTTGTTTTGATAATTCCACTTCCCAATCATTAGGAGTTGCTGACACATACACAATATGAGGAGGAATTTTATAAAATTCTTCAAATTTGAGAGGTCGATTGTCATATGCAGAATTCATACGAAATCCAAACTCTATTAGTGTTTTTTTTCGAGCATGATCGCCGTTATACATTCCCCGAATTTGAGGGACTGTCATGTGAGACTCATCAATAATAACCATATAATCATCACCATACGCATAAGTAAAATAATCAAGAAGACTATTTGGAGTATCACCGATCTTTCTTCCGTCAAAGTATCGAGAATAATTTTCAATTCCATTTACATACCCCACTTCTTTGAGCATTTCAAGATCATAGTTTACTTTTCTGAGTAATCGTTCTGCTTCTATTATTCTTCCAGCAGATTTGTGAGCATTGTATTCTTTTTCTAGATCAGTTCGAATTTGTTTTTCTGCTAATTCAAACGAGGATCTATCTGCCATATATAATTTTGCAGGATAAATAAATACTGACTGATTTTTTTGATCAATCTTTTCAATCTCTTTTCCTGTTAACGGATCAAATTTACTTATAGAATTTATTCGTACACTATCAGATACTATTCTATAGCCGTAGTCCTCATACGCTGGATAAATATCAATATTTCCTCCACGCATACGAAATGATCCACGCTTAAATTCATACTCTGATCGTTCATATTGCAATTGAACAAGTTGATATGTCAAGAGTTTCCAGTCTGCAGGATTACCTATTTTCAATTCAACAACAAATTTCCCGTATTCTTTTGGCGAGCCAATATTATAAATACATGAGACTGATGCAACTACTATCGCATCTTTCCTTGTCAAAATATTTGTTGTAGCTTGAAGACGTAATTTATCAATGAGATCATTTATTTGCGCCTCTTTTTCAATATAGGTATCAGATGATGGAATATACGCTTCTGGTTGATAATAATCATAATATGATACAAAATACGAAACTCCATTATCTGGAAAAAAATCACGCATTTCTTGATACAGTTGACCTGCTAAAGTCTTATTATGAGAAATAATGAGAGCTGGCTTATTCGTATTTTTTATGACATTCGCCATAGTATATGTTTTTCCTGATCCCGTTACTCCGAGTAAAACTTGATTTTTTAGACCATATTTAATTCCCTCCGTCAGTTGACGGATTGCATTTGGTTGATCGCCAGTTGGTGTATATGAAGACTTTAAGTCAAACATGAATAATCTGGTATAGATATAAAATAATTTTGAAACAATCTATTCTATCATATGAGTGAACGATTGTTCAAGCACTTTCATGTTTGTGTTTTTTTGATGCCTTATATTCGTTCCAGATATGCCAAACACTTGGAAGAACAGAAATAGCAACTATGATCATGATAATAGGAAGTAGATATTTATCTACGTCAGGAATTATTTTTCCTAAAAAGTATCCTGCTACTGTAATACCAACGGCCCACATAAATCCTCCAATTACATTGTAGATAAGAAATGTTTTATATTCCATATTTCCAATTCCTGCTACTATTGGTGCAAAAGTACGTACTATTGGAACAAAACGTGCAAAAATAATTGTTTTTTTTCCATATTTTTCATAAAATTTTTCAGCTTTATTTATGTGATCCTTGTGAAAGAAAAATGAATCATCTTTATTAAATAATCGTCTTCCAAATTTTTTTCCAAATGTATATCCGATACTATCACCAGTTATAGCAGCAACAAAACAAATAATTGCAAGTACCCATATATTTATAAGTCCTTGTGAAGCTATAAACCCAGCAGTAAATAACAAACTATCTCCTGGAAGAAAAAATCCAAAAAATAATCCTGATTCAGCAAAAATAATAAAAAATATTATTACTAAAGCCCAAGTATTATATGTTTCAAATAGATATTTAACATCGATAAAATGCATCAGATTTTTAAGAATTTCCATAGTTCTAAATAAATGTAAAGTGCAATTTTCTGTAATTCAGTGTAAAATGCAAATTGAATAATACATATTATATCACTTTTTTATGCTTTATATAGTAGGCACACCTATTGGAAACCTCAAGGATCTCTCAATTCGTCAAGCTGAGACGATCATGTCTGCAGATATCTTATTAACTGAAGACACGCGCTCTACGGGCATTTTAATGGAAAAAATACGTGAGTTTTTTCACCTTGAACGAAAAGATAACCAACGAATATTTTCATATTATAAGGATGTTGAATTTAGCAAGCTTCCAGAGATAATTGAGTATATAGAAACTAATGATGTTGTGCTTATTTCTCAATGTGGTATGCCACTTATCTCGGATCCGGGTCATCTGCTCATCAAGGAAACAATCAAACGTAACCTACCATTTACGATTGTTCCGGGGCCAACTGCCTCAACTACAGCTTTGATCGCCTCGGGATTTTCACCACATCCTTCAATGTATCTTGGCTTTTTGCCTAAGCAAAAAAATAAAGTAAAAAAAATTATTGAATCTACTCATATAGTTGCTCTAGAGATGAAAGACACAACATTTATTGCATATGATTCAGCAAATCGACTTCTAGATACGCTTAAGATCTTTGTTGAATTATATCCAGAAGCTCATATCTGTATTTGTCGAGAATTAACGAAACAGTATGAAGAAATGATCAGAGGAACAGCAACTGAAATATTACAAAAGGAAATAATTTTGAAAGGCGAAATCACCTTAGTGTTTAGGTTTTAAAAACATTCTACTTCAATATAAAGTCTACTCTATTTTAGAATTATGAGTTCTCAACGGAATCCGAACACTTGTAATATACCCCAATAACACAGGTTTGCAACTTTAGGCAGACATAACACGAAAGTTAT
>JBAXPW010000043.1:0-11948 GCA_037132015.1 Candidatus Roizmanbacteria bacterium | reverse complement strand
TATAGGGGAGTTAAATTTAGCTTAAGTGGTGGTACAGTGGCGAGGGTTCATATCCCCTGTTGGATACATATTTTTTAATCGTTGAAGCATCTGAACATTATATCCTTTGGTTCCTTCTAACAAGTTTGATATTTGTTCTTGTGATAATTGTCCCGCGTTGGGATCAACTTTTCTTGTTGTCGCAGCTTCAAGCTCTGACCTTGCTCTAAATTGTGTTCTTCTAAAATCATGACCGAATCCATCAGATTGTATTTTAGCCATACTCGCATCTCCAAACCGACTTGCTGTTGCGTTTGCCACTCCCGCTTCTATTTGTGATCGACTTAATGGCCCATCAATATGTCGAGGTCTTGATGCTCCAAGTTGATATAACACATTTTGTGCCTGTCTCACTATGGGATGTTTTGCACACTGTTCCTGAAACCAAGTATGTGCATGAATATCATGCTTTCTTATTATTTCATCAAATATCCTTGATTCTTCTTCTCTCATAAAATCTAGGCGATGTTCATTAAATCCTCTATGTATAAACGGTCTTGCTCTAGAAAGATTTATAGAAGGTAGTTTTGAGAGAGTAAAAAGTGAATCACTCAGTTTAAACCCTTCATACCTTATAATGTTTTCAATCAAAAATTGTTGTTCTTGTGGGGTTATAATAGTATTGGCCTGTTGTGGAGGTGCTTCTCTCACTTCTGTCATATGTTAATAGTATATGAAAATATTTTATTTTTCAATTTTCACCAACAATCTCACTCTTGAATTTTAGTTTTCAATACGTATACTGTAATTATGAAACGAATTTTGATGTGTCCTCCTACACAATACGATGTTGTGTATGAAATCAACCCATGGATGAACATAAAAAATAAACCTGATAAACAAACAACCCTCTCTTCATATAAAATACTTAAAGAAACCTTCACTCAACTAGGACTCATCGTCTACGAAATCAAACAAGAAATCGGATACCCAGATATGGTATATACTGCAAATTTCGGTTTTATCAAAAATAATTCGTTCTTACGAGCAAACTTCAAACATATTGAACGAAGAAAAGAAACTGATTTTGCCGAACGATATTTAGGAAATAAATTTAGAACTGATGCCATAAGCCTTCCTGATAACATCTTCTTTGAAGGTCGGGGTGATTTGTTATCAGATGGTTGTCGATATTTTTTCGGCTACGGAAAACGATCAGATTATAAAGCAAAACCATATATCGAAGACTTTCTCAATGAAGCGGTTATTCATCTCGAACTCATAGATCCCTATTACTATCATTTGGACACATGCTTTGCTCCACTAAGTCAAGATATTGTTGTCATCAATCCCCTTTCATTTACACCCGATGGAATAAACACAATCAAAACAAATTTCAAAAACGTCATTGAAACGTCCCCCAACGATAATAAATTCCTAGCTTGCAATCTGGTACACATAGGAAAAAATATAATAGTGGGAAAAGGAATTAGCGCGCAATTAAAAATATCTCTCACAAATCTCAACTTTACCATCCATGAAATTGACATGAGCGAATATCTTAAAGGTGGTGGCAGTGTCAAATGTTGTACTTTTGAATTCTAGAGACTGTATTTTTTCAAAAATTTATTCTTCACATACTCTACCAACAATAAATATGTTGAGACAAGGATGACCAATACTACAAAATATTCTATAGGTGGTGGAACAAATCCTAGAGACTGCCCTATCGGCGTAAAGGGAAGTATGATAGCTGTCAAACATACCGTAATACAGGTAAAAAAAAGCCATTTTCCGGGAGCACTTTTATAAAATGGCGATCGTGATGTGCGAATCACAAACACAATCAAGACCTGTGTCAACAACGATTCAATAAACCATCCTGTTTGAAAAAGTTTTGCGTTTGCATGAAACATATACATCATCACACCAAAAGTCAAAAAGTCGTACAAAGAACTCAACGGACCAAAAAATAACATGTAATTTTTAATAAAATCAATATCCCAATGTCGAGGTTTGATCAACGACTCAGGATCTACATTATCTGATGGAATAGTGATCTGAGAAATATCATATAACCCATTATTTAATAATATTTGGACTGGTGTCATAGGCAAAAAAGGGAGGAAAAATGAGGCTCCTGCAGCCGAAAACATATTACCAAAATTAGAGCTCGTCGCCATTAAAATATATTTAATTGTATTGCTAAACGTTTTTCGACCTTCAATAATACCATTCGTAATCACCGTAAGACTTTTTTGTAAAAGAACAATTGATGCTGCATCTTTAGCCACATCTACTGCAGTATTAACCGAGATACCAACGTCAGCATTTCTCAAGGAAGGAATATCATTTATTCCATCTCCCATATATCCAACGGTATGACCATTGGCTTTTAGCATGACTATTACTCGCAATTTTTGTTCGGGATCCATTCGAGCAAACACTGTAGTTCCATTTACTTTTGATTTTAATTCTTCATCCGTCATCTCATGTATTTCATTTCCTATCAATACTCCTTCTACTTTCATACCAACTTCAGAACAAATTTTACGAGTGATAATATCACTGTCTCCTGTAATTATTTTTACCTCTACATGTAATTTTGCGAGTTGTTGTAGTGCTTCAAGAGTGGACTTTTTTGGAACATCAAGAAAACTAATAAACCCGAGAAAATGCATTTCATGTATATCCTGCCAATGATATAAATCTTTTTTATCTACTTTTTTTGTTGCAATACCTATCAATCGATACCCTTCATTACTCAATTTAACAAATGTATCATGAATTGCTTTTTTATCATGACCTTCATGACAACTTGCGATTACCGCCTCTGGGGCGCCTTTTAAGACTATCTCTACCTCATCTCCTTCTTCAACTACTGAGTACATAAGTTTTCGAGTATAGTCAAACGGCTCGTCCTTGAGTTTTGCGTGTGCGCATGGTTTAATTTTGTGTTTGAGTGCATATTCCCATAATGCAGTATCAATACCATCGCCGATCACTTTATGGTGAACAATTGCTGAATTACATAACAACGATTTTTTCAATACATCTTCACTTCTATTTCCTTTGATATCGGTGTAATCCACTACTTCTATACGCCCTTCTGTAAGTGTTCCTGTCTTATCCGTACAAAGAACATCAATATTTCCCAAATTTTCTATTGCAATAAGTTGTTTTGCCACCACATGTTTCTTCGCAATTTTTCCTGCACCATGTGAAAGACAAATAGTAACAATAACAGGTAATAATTCAGGAGTTAGCCCTACAGCAATAGCTAAAGCAAATAGAAGCGAATCAACAAATGGATGTCCTAATAACGCATTGATAGAAAAAATAGCAATTGTAAGAACAGTAATAACCTGAATAATAAGTTTTCCAAAATTTGCAAGACCTTTTTCAAAATCTGTCATGGGCTTGATAAATACCGTACTCTTAGCAATTTTTCCAAATTCTGTATCTTTGCCAATACGTATTACAACACCTTTCCCCGATCCACTTGCAACATTGGTACCCATAAATCCAATATTTTTCATATCATGGGTACCTACTTTTGTTTCTGTGATAATATTTACTATTTTATGAGTTGTTTGAGATTCCCCTGTTAATGACGACTCATTTATCTCCAGATTATTTGTTTCAAGAAACCTGATATCTGCAGGAATAATACTTCCTTGAGAAATAAGCACAATATCTCCTATTGTTACTTCTTTGCGAAATACTTCTCTTTTTTCTCCTTCACGAATTACTAATGCAGTTGAAGAGATTTTTTTCAACAACGTATCGATTGTTTTTTCTGCACTATACTCATTCCAAAATCCAAGAGATATACTCAAAAATATCATCCATGCGATATAAAACGAACTCACCTGTTGCCCCAATAAATATGAAGTGATCGTTGCAACGCTTAACAACAAAATAAGAGGATTGCTCGTAACCTGTCGAAAGAGTATTTCTAATGTATTGATTTGACGCTTATGAATTTGATTAAGACCATACAATTGATGCCTCAATAAGACTTCTTGTTCTGAAAGCCCCTCAACTTTTGAGTTGACTAATTCTAACGTAGATTTTTCATCAAGCCTCCAATAATCATGCTGGGTAGAATTTTGCATAAAATATCATACACAATATGAGGTTCATTGAGCAAGGGGAAAATTATGTATTACACATTTGAACGGCTTGTAAATGAAGTAGCATTTTACCCACATATTGATATATCTTTTGCGTGTTCATGCTTGCATTTGCATAAGAACCTGTCTCTATTTTTCGAGCCCAATGACAACCTTTTCCTCCATGAATATCAAATAAACTATTTCCTTCTATATAGTGATTCATACGATATTTCCCAACCAAAAACTTCTCACGAATACTATTAAAAATGTTTATTGAATCACTGCACTTTGCAAGTGGTTGACGCGATCGAATATTCTCATGACAAGTATATATATCTCCGTTTGTATCAAGCACTACATAATCATCTCCCGCACCACACACTGAGTCTCTCACTCCACTTACATTTAAATAATCAAATACTGATAATTGACCGCAATATTTTTGCTCAATAATTCGATTATAGGTGGAAATAAACAAAGCCTCTAGTCCATCAATGATATTTTCATATTTGTTATATTCTTTTTGCGACACATCTTGCACGCGAAAAATACTCCACGCTATAGGAATTTCCATATCTGAGACTTCTTCATAAAGCTTTGAAAGCTTATCACAATTGTTTTTATAGATCGTAAATTGTGCATTTCCTTTAATTTTTGCATCCGCCAATAATTTTAGCTTTTGTAATACTATTGGCAATGTCTCTATTGTAGTATTTGGAACAATTCTTTCTGGATCTAGAGAGACTGAAAAGCGAATATCGTGATTTTTCATTACTTGAATCAAAGCATCATTTATTGCAACGCCATTTGTGAGAATATTTAACTCAACTTTAATGCCAAAAACATCACCAATATTTTTTACTTCTTCTGCAAATGAGTCTATCCATTTTGCACCGCTTAACGTTGGTTCCCCTCCTCCTAACTTTACTCGAACGCCAACAAATCCTTTTTCCTTCGCATCTGAAAAGATCTTTTTTATATATTGCTTAACATTATTTATTTCCATCTTTTGTTGAAAATCCTGACGAATATCCATTCCTGTAGCACAACCTGTACAAGCTAAGTTGCAATGATTCACAACCTGTACCCATAGCTCAAATTGAGTTGATTTAGGAAGAACATAACTTCGACTTACATTCGAATCATGGATGATTCCTACACGAATAAGCTCTTGAATACTTTGATTTTGAACATCAATTTCATTTATTGAACTATTCAGAATATTTTCTAATTCTTGGGAATCCGAGAGAGAAAGTACATACATTTGACTTGTCAGGCTATCAAATAACCATTTTTGAGACGAAAATAGAGTCTTTTTCTTTGAAAAAGACTCTATTATTCGATCAGATATCACATAAGAATCCAATATAAGGCTCATTATTTTATTTTTTGCGCCTTTGATTTATTTTCAGAAGAACCCACAACTTTACTTGAAAATGAAATATCTGGCTTACCGGGTAAAGCACGGCAATCATTACAAAGATTTGTTAGAGAAATTTTAGTTTTTATCATGAACACAGTATATCAAACTATTTATACATATTCAATATGTAATATTATGTTGTGATACCATTAATTTCTGCAGTCAATTTACCTCAGTATCACTTACAAACATACCTCAGCCACCACTCTTGAATATCAGATGAAAACTATCTATATTAAATATATGATTAAAAAAGTTCTCAAATATTTGAAAACAAATAGTAATATTGTATTTGGTCTTCGTTTAGCCGTATATTTTACAATTACTTCTTTTGGATTGTATCTTTTTATTTTAAATTTCAACCAATCTATCGCAGATACTATAGCTCCTCCCAATAAGCCAATAGTTGCTCCACAAGATGCTACATTTTCTTCCAACTCAATCATGGTGAAGATTAAACCATCTTCAATGAACAAAATAAAGAATGAGACAGTAGAAGGTGCTAATATCACTAAAATTAAAGAAGTACATGGTAAATATCGTATCTCTAAACTGAGTAAATTTGATAAAGGTTCTCAAAAAAATAAGGTATCACCTCAACTTGATGGTTGGTATAAGATCACCTTTGACAAACCAGAAGAAAAAGTTAAAGGATTGTTTAATAAACGAACAAAGGAAATAGTATCAATAGATGCAAAAGCAAACATGGTTACTGATGCAATCAAATTACTAAAACTTGATCCTGATATCGAATTTGCTGAACCTGAATATTTTGCTACTATTAACCAAGTACCACCAGATACCACACCTCCAACAGCTCCAAGTAATTTGCGTAACACAGCAATCACATCAACATCGATAACTTTAGCATGGGATGCGTCAACAGATGCTTCAGGAGTGGGCGCATATAACATTTATAAAAATGGCGTACTAATTATTCAAGGAAATGTATTGACTTGGACAGATCTCAAAGTCTTACCGGGAATCTCATATACTTATTACATAAAAGCTCAAGATATACCAGGAAATATTGGACCTGCTTCAAACCAAATCTCAGTAACTACTCCACTCACAACAACTGCATCCCCGATCCCAACGACACCACCAGACACAACTCCACCAACAACTCCAACCAATCTTGTCGCAACAATCCTCATGGGTTCTAGCGCATTTGTAAGCTTAAATTGGTCACCTGCAACTGATAACGTCGGATTAAATGGATACTTAATATTTAAGGACAATTCAATGGTAAGTATGGTTGTGGGACAAACCAATTGGAATGATAAAACTGCTTTACTTGGCACAACCCATTCTTATTACGTCGTTGCAAATGATATTTCTGGCAATAGAAGTGGTCAATCAAACACTGTAACCATAACAATACAATCACCCACAACTATTCCTTCAATACTACCTTCGATAACACCTTCTATGATTCCACCTACACCAACTTCTTCACTTCTTTTATTAACGCCTACACCAATTATTACAACCATACCTTCAAACAAACCAAATGACCCCTATTACTCAACTACTGGAACATGGGGACAAACATATCCTGATCTATGGGGAATAAAAAAAATAAATGTAGAACAGGCATGGAATACTACAACTGGTTCAGATGCTGTGATAGTTGCGGATGTTGATACTGGTGTAGATCGCAATCATGTTGATATAAAAGACAATATGTGGATCAATACAAAAGAAATTGCTGGAAATGGTATTGATGATGATGGAAATGGATATATTGACGATGTATACGGTTGGAACTTTGCCAATGGTACAAACAACCCTATGGATGATTATGGACATGGCACGCATACTGTTGGCACAATCGCAGGAACTGGCAATAATGGAACAGGCGTCGTTGGAGTAAACTGGAAATCAAAAATTATGGCTGTAAAATTTATCGATTCTACAGGAATTGGTAGTATGATCAATGCAGCTTTATCTATCAGATATGCAGTAGATAATGGTGCCAAAGTAATAAATAACAGCTGGGGTTGTAATTGTCAAAGTACATTAGTTGATGATGCTATGCTTTACGCCCATACGAAGGGCGCTACTATAATCGCATCAGCTGGAAATAATAATGTAAATTCATTAGATTTTTCTCCTGCTTCATCTCAATTTGTAATCACTGTAGGTGCAATCGATGCAAATGATACACGTTCTATCTGGTCTGGTGGATATGGCAGTAACTATGGTGAAAAAATCGATGTTACTGCTCCGGGAACAGATGTGCTTTCTTTGAAATCGTCTATCGACTCTATCTGTGGAGCAACCACTATTGCATCAATATATTGTCGACTCAGTGGTACTTCAATGGCAGGACCTCATGTCGCAGGTGTATCTGCATTATTACTCGCAAATAATTCATCATTAACAAATGAGGAAGTGCGTCAAATTCTTCGTAATTCATCTCTTGATAAAGGAGTAGTTGGCAAAGATAATGATTTTGGTTTTGGTCGTATTGATGCTGGGCAAGCAATTGCACAATCATCACAAAAACCTTTAGCACCATTTATCACTTCTCCTCGTAGCCGATCAGTATTAAACGGAAAAATTGATATTATCGGCAACATTTCAGGACCAACTTTTACATCATATATAGTAGAGATTGGTCTAAGTCGCAATCCTCTCAATTGGACGACCATCAGTCAATCTACAACTCCTGTAACAAGTGGGGTTCTCGCAACACTTGATGCATCTCAATTTACATCTGGAATATATACGATAAGAGCGTCAGCAACAGATACATCTGGAAAACGATTTGAAGCTCAGATTTTTGATCTACAAATCGTAAATCTCACACCTACTACAATTCCAACAATCACGTTAACTCCAACGAATATTCCAGTTCCAACCGCAACTAATACACCAGTGCCAACTGTAACACCTATTCCTACCAATTCTCCAACACCTCGTCCTACTGCCACCAACACACCAACTCCCCTACCAAGTTTGGCACCAACAATTACACCATCGCTAACACCTAGAATTCTCCCAACTCCTACACCAGATAAAACAGGTCCCATCGTCTCAATCACGAGTCCGAGTAACGGATCGAATGTGAGTCATAATGCAACAATCACAATTAGTGCAAATGCATCAGATCCATCGGGAATTAAAAATGTACAGTTCTTTGTTCAGGGTAAATTACTTTGCAATGATACCACTGCAAATTATTCATGTTCGTGGAAAGTTCCGTCAAGAGCTGGAGTCGTATATGCAATTCAAGCAAAAGCATTTGATAAGAAAAACAATTCCACTACAAAAATTGTTCAGGTTACATCTAGATGAGTGTCTAATCGAGAACAACTTGTGATTTGTCATCTATCAAAAATCACAATAATACAATATTCCCTTCCCTTTCTGCTTTTTTGAAATAATCACGATTAAATGTAATAAACTCTCCGTCGATGAGTTTTGCTAAATAGTGATACAATATTGATTTTGTTTCACCAAACTTCATACAAAATAAGCTATAATATCACCTATATGAAACTATCTATTGGAATTGTGGGATTGCCAAATGTCGGCAAATCTACACTATTTAATGCTTTATTGAAAAAACAAGTTGCATTCGCAGCAAATTATCCATTTGCAACCATCGAACCAAATGTGGGTGTTGTTGAAGTACCTGATGAGCGTTTACAGGTTCTTTCAAAACTCGTAAATGCACAAAAAATAGTGCCTGCAATCGTCGAGTTTTATGATATTGCTGGTCTTGTACGTGGAGCTTCACAAGGAGAAGGTCTTGGTAATCAATTCCTTTCCCATATTCGTGAAGTCGCAGCAATAGTACAAGTAGTCCGCATTTTTGAAGATGGAGATATCATCCATGTCGCAAATAAAGTTGATCCAAAAGATGATATCGAGACAATCAAAGCAGAACTCATACTTGCCGATCTCTCGACTCTTCATAAACAACGTGAGCCCAAGGGAAAATTCACAAAAGATGATGAACAACGATATGGTGTGGTACAAAAATTAAAAACAGAACTAGATAAGGGATTAGCCGCTAGACAGGTTGAACTTTCTGATGAAGAAATTGCACTTATTCAAGATCTGCATTTACTTACTCTCAAGCCCCAATTCTATTTATTTAATGTATCTGAAAAACAATTACAATCAAAGTCAGAAACAGAAGTAAAAATTAGAGAAGTTCTGACAACTGTAGGAGATGGAAATGCCTTAGCATTATATCTCTGTGCAAAACTTGAAAACGAAATTGTCGCATTTTCTGAAGATGAACAAAAAGAATATCTGCAACAATATGATCTCACAGAAACAGGTCTTAATCGCTTAATAAAAACTGCATATGCCACTCTTGGACTCATCTCATATTTAACAGCAGGAGAAATAGAAGTGCGGGCATGGACAATCAAAAAAGGCGAACTCGCCCCTGAAGCAGCTGGTGCAATTCATACAGATTTTATAAAAAAATTCATAAAGGCAGATATTGTGCCCTATAAACTTTTTGTAGATGCAGGTGGTTGGGTAAAATCGAGAGAACAAGGTAAAGTCACAATGGCAGGTCGTGACTATGAGATGCAAGATGGTGATGTCGCAGACTTTAAGATAGGAGCGTAACTATCAACAAACTACACCATATTTTTGCTATTATCTATAGTAATGGCTAAAAAAAAGAAACGAAAATATTTAGGTCGTGTTGTATATCTTATTATTATACTCATCTTCATGATAGTAATAAGTATCTATGTCATATTTTCTTCTTTTGGCTTAACTAGCAACGCTTCTTTTTCTGATAATATGCTCTCAACAATAAAACAAGGAATTTTAGCCTTAAATACACCTATCCCTTCTCCTCTACCAACAATAGAACCAACACAAGAACCTCTTAAACCAACTACTATCCCTCTTAAAATTCCAGAACCAAAAAACCAAGAACCAATTACTCAACCAGATCTCCCACCTCTACCTCCAAATACTGAAGAAGTAAACCCACCAATACAAAAATCTCAATCTGGAAAAGCGTGCCCTGTCGATTCTCCAAAAGTTAATTGTGATTGTATTGATACTGAAAGGGAAGTTTTAGCATGTAGTAGTATTAAAATGGTTGACCCATTTACAGTATTTTTCCCTGATAATCCTGAATTTGCCAGTAAAAAAGATAATCCAGATTGTTTTCAAGCTTGTTATGGAAAGCCTGTCATATATCTTTATCCAGAAAGAGAAATGAATATTGATGTAAAGATGCAAACATCAGGAATCATTTTTGCGAGTGATCCACTCTATGAAAATGGATGGAAAAATATCCTAGCATATCCTTCTGGAAAATTAGAATATCAAGGTAAAACCTATCGGGAACTATTTTATGAAACAAAACTTGATGAACAGCCACCTCAGCCTACAACTGGAGTATTTATTCCTCGTGCAATGTTATTTACTCAATTAAGTGACTTAACGAAACAACTCGGATTACTTCCCGATGAACAAAAAGAATTTTTGGATTATTGGATCCCAAAACTTCAAAATCGTGATATCCCCTATTATTTTGTTTCGATCATTGGGAAAGAATATAAAGAAATAACTGATAAACTTATCATCTCTCCACAACCAGATACGTTTATTGAATTTATTGTGTATTTCAAACCTGTTCAGATACCATTTACTGTGAACACACTTATGTTACCTCCTACTCCTATACGAAAGGGGTTTACTGCTGTAGAATGGGGCGGAGTAATCATTGAGTAAAGATAAAGGCTTTAGCTATATTTATTAAATCTGTATCTATTGCTCCATCTAATACTATACGTTCATACTGATATTTAATAGAATATGAAATATTATTTCTTTTGAATAAAATTATACTTTCCTGAATTGTATTATTATTCGTCGCACCTGCAATAAGGGAACGACTTGTCCCTCGATATATATCAGCATCAATACCTGCAATTTTAATACTACTCGTTGAATATTTTAAGCTTTTATACAATTGTATTTGATTGTTTATAGTATCTTGATCTATTGGAGTTGATTGAGAAACCCGTATATTTGGGTAGAGTTGGTCCGGAGCATTGACAATAGGTTTCAGTATAATAAAGTCTCCTGTGTTTGTGATATATCTTTTTACATTCCATCCTTCGGGAAGAGGCATAAATCCTTCACCTACACGAACAACTTGCATTTTTTTCTCAATTCCTGTTATTGAATACGCATTTGTAGACTTACTTTTTTCAGCTATTGTCGGTTGAACCTTGTGTTGAACTTCAACCTTTGGCCTTTCTTTGTGATATGAAAGAATAAAAATGAGTACTCCCAATAACACTGTAAGAGTCGCAATCACAACAACAATAATAATATTAAAAGGAATTTTTTTCATACTGTTTTCACTTTCTTCACAAATAAATATATCACCCTTTACTTATTATATTCATATTTTATACAATAAAGTAATAAAC
>JBAXPW010000042.1:0-12080 GCA_037132015.1 Candidatus Roizmanbacteria bacterium | reverse complement strand
ACAGTTATTTGCCGGAGTGGCGTTTACACCACGACAGTTATTTGCCGGAGTGGCGTTTACACCACGACAGTTATTTGCCGGAGTGGCGGAATGGCAGACGCGCACGGTTCAGAACCGTGTTCTAGTAATGGAGTGGAGGTTCAACTCCTCTCTCCGGCACCTGCTAAATTGGGTAAGTAATAGGCGTATCGAAGATGGATAATTGGAGAGGTGTAATCTTTCCACTATGAAATGTTATGATGGTACTGCATGGAGGTGTCGCATAGTGGCCTAGTGCGAAGGTTTGCTAAACCTTTGAGTTTTAAAACGACTCGCGTGGGTTCGACTCCCACCACCTCCGCTCCCGATTTCATCGGAGCTTAAACACCAGTAATATTATTAATTAGTTCGTTACAGTTAATTTTCATATGAAAACAAAATCTACTTGGATTCAAAAACGTGATGAACATAAACATAAACCAGTTTGCAAAATGACTCCAAAGGGTCTCATGTATATCTCTACTCCGAAAGAAATTAATGAAATTATCAGAACTGTTCCAAAAGGTAAACTGATAACCACAGCACAAATCGCTAACCAATTAGCAAAGAAATATAAAACCAAATTCACATGTCAAATTACTACTGGAATTTTTGTAGCTATTGATGCAAACGCGTCTGAAGAAGAGTTGCAACAAAATAAATTAAATGTAACTCCCTACTGGCGAGTAATCAAAGCAAAAGGGAGATTGTATGACAAATATTTGGGTCAGAAATCTCGTCAAAAAGAGCTTTTGGAATCAGAAGGATATACTATTGAAGAAACCAAAGTAAAAACAGCCCAATATCAAATTAAAGAATATGAAACATTTTTGGTAACGTAACAAATAAATTAAGAATCTTAATTTGGAGAAGAAATAGGCTTTTTTTGACTCATACATCGAGACCAGTCGGCCCCCCGACATCCCTTAGCAAGATATGACTTGATCATATCACAATCATTACTTCGACAAATTGCTACAACTGCATTATCAACAACAGGAACATTTGATGCAGGAACATTCTGGTCAACAATACGCAATCGTTGAATAGGAGTAACTGAGAGATTGATTTTTGGTTTTACACTTCCCGAATTGATGAGAGATTGTTCATTTTTTGATCGTGTGGTAAAATTCCAAGGCACTCCACCATTATCATATACATTCTCGTCCGTAAATATTTTAAAGTAATACGTGGTACTGTCTGCAAGATTTTCGATCGTTAAAAGATGATCTTGAGTTGCTTCAGTTTCTGGTTGTTTCATACTTTTTTCAATACTCAAATCAGTTTGAGAAGTTCCATAAAGCAACATACCTTGTTTATTCTGTCCTGTCGTCCATTTTACTGTTGCTGATGAGCTTGTGATGTCTACAATAGATATATCTTTAGGATCGCTCCCACTAGCACGAGTAAGACTATTACCTGTCATAAAAAAAATTCCTCCAAATCCTATCAATGCTAGAAATCCTCCAATTACAATACCAATTGTTCGTTTACTAAGTTGCATATTTTTATCTAAATCGCATCGCTTTTGAAAACAAGCGCAATAATCCACCCGACAATACTAATACTAGTCCCGGAATAGCAATAAAAAACAAATTTTCTACTATACCTGTTCTAGGCAATTGAGTTGGAGTGGTTGTTGTGGTGGTAGTTCCACTTGATGTCGTAGTTGTTGGAATAGGTGTAGTTGAGCTGGTACCTGATGAATTGATAGTTAAAATACCATTCTGTGCGCACACAATATAATCTTTTGTATCTGCGCCTTCAGCTCCCGATATAGCAGAGCTATCACTTGCTGAAGATGAGCAATTAAATGTAGCCGTTGTTGATCCAGCTTGTAATGATGAGAATTTAATTTTTGCAAATAATCCATTACTTATTGCATTACCCGAGGAGGAAGTACCTACCATACTTATTTTTCCAGAAACGGTATTACTAATAAAACTATCAAACAACGCACCATCAGTAACAGATTGGAGTTGAAGAGCACTTGAATTATAGAGTAAAATCACATCTGCAGAACTAATATTTGTAGCTCCTCCAGTATTCAAATTAATATTGACATCAAATGAGCCACCGGGAGCCACACTGAGAGACGGAGGCTGAAATTCTAAATATGCTGAAAAAACAGATCCTGCACAAATGACAGAAAAAAAAGAAACTACTACAATAAATGACACAAAAACAGAAACATTTTTCATTAACTTCATTGTCCTCAATTTTTTAATAAATATCAAGTTGAATTGATTTTAGGCTCGGAATAACATCTTGGACACTCTCATTTACAAACTTTGATTTTTGTTTTCCACTTTTATCCAAAACACCAAAGTCAAGTATGCCTTTTTTTAAAGGACGAATGACAACTTCTGCGATAGTCGCATCTTTAAATAGAATATGATTTTTTACTGATTCTTTTTTAAGTGCATACATTATTCTTCCATTTTCATATTTTGATTCGATAATATCAAAGTTGGAAGATCCGACTTTTACGCTTCGTATCATGACAGCTGAAGGATCTAATTTGAATACAAGCTGATACCCACTAATGTTTTCGGTGCTCGTTGCTTTTATTAGTAACTTTGCATCTATATTAACTGGTATTTTTGAAATAGCATTCTCTCGTACAATATATATGTTGGCGGAGCCTACAGCGACACCAGCAGTTGCTTCTATTGCGGGCATTTGTTGCACTGGAGAAACAACCTGTGATGTATTATTAAGCTCTATTTCACGGGATGGTTTTGAAAAGTATGCTACGATTATTCCAATCGCGCATACTAAAAGTACAGTAATTATTATAAAGGTGAATAAATTTTTATTCGGATGTTGTGTAGATTCTGTATTTATTGCGCTATTTGTTTCCATATCTAATTAAACTTATAATCTCTCCCCTGTCTTCACTTCAAATGCATAGAGCATGGTTGATCTATCAAGAGAATTTACTCTTCCATCAAGATTAATATCTCCTATCGCAATTACGTTGGGATCAGTGCTAAATGCATTACGTCTGAGATATACTAAGTCTGATATATCACAGACTCCATCCTTTGTATTATTGTGAATAGGTAAATCACATGAGAGAATTGTTGTACCAGTGAAATCCAATGTATTTTCTCCAGAGTTCAATGTAATTGCCTGAGTTTCACACACATATTTTCCTGCACCATATATCTTGGGTTCTACACTCAAATTATTTGCAGGATCTCGAGGAATTGAATCGCAGATAACTTTTGTTAAATTATAAGGTCCAGTAATAGAAACAGCGTAATTTGAACCTTGAGGAACATCGTTCATAATAGCCCTACCATTCCATACTCCTCCTGATGAAACAGTAAAATTAACTGTCTGCACAGCAGAAAGAATTGCTGTATTGCGTACCTGTACTTTGACAGGAATTGTTGTCAGACGTAAATTTTGATTTGAATTAATATCCTGTAGTTTGATTTTCATATTTATTGCAACGGCATTTGGAGCAAGCGTAACAGTTGCTACTGGTGTTGATGTTGGTGGTGTTGATGTTGGTGGTTGTGCAGGTTCTGGTGTTGATGTTGGTGGTTGTGCAGGTTCTGGTGTTGATGTTGGTGGTATTGATGTTGGTGGTTGTGCAGGTTCTGGTGTTGATGTTGGTGGTATTGATGTTGGTGGTGTTGATGTTGGTGGTTGTGGCGTAACACACAAGATCGGATATGAAATACAAAATGGATCTTCTGAAGGTGGTACTGGTATTGATGTTGGTGGTTGTGGCGTATTTGGTACTGGAGATATTGGTATGTTTGGTACCGGAGCTACTGTTAATGTTGGATTTGGCATTGGTTCACCAAAAGATGGCAAGTCCGCAACTAAACTTGAATATGTAATAGATCGTAATGCAGAAGTATAATCTACTCCATTCTTCAAAGATAATACATTATAACCAACTATCTGAGCATTGTTTGATGCTGTAATAGATACCCATCCAACAGAAGATGGAATAGGTCCTCTTACATCAGCCGCAAACATCTGATTGATTCTTATCCAATCAGGATCTCCATGTGAATCATACATTCCATATGCAGTAATGGGTTTGGACATTGTTCCAGTTCCTATAATACCATTTTGGATGCGATTAAACTTTATATCAAGAGTTGTATTTGAACCTGATATGTTTTGAATGATAATATCACTATGCTGATATAAACCAGAGCTAAATCCAGCAGACCATGCTTGCAACACAAGAGGAGCATATTGCACACCACCAGAAAAACCATACAAAGGCATATCCTGCATTGAGACAAAAGGTGAATACCATTGCGTACCAAAGAGATTTCGTAGTCTGAGACTGCCAATTATTGGAGTTGTTGAAGAAGAAATAATTGCAGTACCAAAAGTACCATTAGAAACGTTATTCAGTAATGTTGCTCTTGTATCTTCCCACAGAGGATCAGCATAACTATCCCATATACCCCCACCAGATATTGTTACTGTAAATGGATCTTTTAGAGGAGATCCTATGTAATCATATATTTTTACCGTAATGGTTACAGGAGTTGTTGATGGATTATTAATATATACATCTGTAAACTGATTTGTAGGACTCGATCCTGATGGCCAATTTCGTCGATACATTGGTACATAAAGATTATTCGTTGCTTCTGTTGTAAGCGAATTATCATAGATTATATTATGTATTCCATCTGGGTTTGTAACCAATCTAGTCATGCCAACTATTGCAACGTTATCGAGAGACTCAATATCTACCCAACCAACCTTCCCATTCACATTTACAGGCATTGTTTTCCATTCGCCATTATTATATGAATCCCACAAAGAATTTGCCGGAATACTTACTGGTATTGAATGTATTACAGCTCCAGTACTTGAGTGAATATTTACAGACACCCTCGTATCGTTTAATGTCGGATTTACTAAAATCAGATAGTTTGACTGTACCTCAGTACCACCTGTCGGATGATTACGAAATAGCGAGTTCATATATAAATTTTTTGAGGTTCGAGATATTAAAGGATATTCAGTTACCGAGCTAAACACACCATTGTTCAAAAAAATTGTTCTAACTGAACCCATCAAAGGTGCCCCAGAAGAGATAATTTTTACCCATCCTTTTGTACCATCAGGAGCTGTAAAATCACCATCTCCGTATGAGTTCCATATTCCACCTTTTGGAACTATCTTAGTAAAGGGTGGTTTTATCAATGTACCAGTGCTTGTATACATGCTAATAGTCGCCGATGCATCATTGGGCGTAGTGTTGCTTAAAACAACATATGTTGACTGAGTTTTTGTACCTGTGGCACCAAGATTTTTCGTATAGAGAGGAATATATAACGCATTTGAAATTATGTCATTTGAAGCCTTTGATTGCATCGTGCGTGTCTGATTTTGTGATGACAATATATTATTTACGATTATCACTCCTGTCAATACTACAGTGGCGATCAGTAAAATGAGTGGAAATATATTTTTTTTGTGCATAATACTAAACTCACTTAAATAACCTTGAGTAATCGAAAAAATAAAAACGTAATAAAGTAAAACAATATAACCTGAAATAAAGGAAGAAGAAGAGTGAGAAAGATCGTGACAATGGCTAATATGAAAAATGCTTCGTTGTGTATGGCTGGTAACAACCCTTTGGTAAAGAGCATCAGAATAGCGAGAGTAAGGAGACTCGTAGGGCTAAACCATACTAGACTCCACCCAAAGAACATCGCTAGACCTAAGAGTATCGTCGCGATGATGAGAAAGATTTCTTTTGTGTCAAAATAAAATGGTCCTAGATACATATATTAACTATAATTTTTCTAACACGAAAATACAAATTGTAATTATTGTATCTTCAACTGCTGTATCCGTATCCCCTGTGAACTCTCCTTGGCTTTTTCTATGTTATAAAAAAATTCTAAATCACTCTCTGAAAAGGATTCTTTGTTTGTTTGAATTCTAATACGGACTCCTTTATAAACCACTACCTTTTCTTTCATATCCTTTGCATCCACCCGCATTACAATAGGTGGATTCACATGTACTCTTTCAGTTGGAGGTCCAGCAGGATACGAAGTATTTTTTGATATAAATATTCCTGAATATGCGCCGTATATCCGTGCTTGAATTAAATCAGGAGAATTCATATTACGGAGTAGTCCAAACGCGACAAAACCAGACAATAACATTGAAGCTATAATCCGAAATCTCGTATTTTTAAAAAGTTTACTCATACTTATTTACACGATATAATAATGTTTTGCTCAGTGATCTCAGAATCTTGAATCAAATGGACAGCTTGTGTAACTGAAGGATTTTTATATTGATTTACTTGTCCAACATTGTTAAATTCTACACACTTATACTGTACTTCTATTGTTGTATCTGTGGGAATTTGAGATCCAATAAAATAAAGAATGGCAGTATTAGCATCAACCTCGATTGGCACATATTCTATTCCTCCACATTCACCACTAAGTTGATCGCATTGTGATGCAGCTTTATAAATTGGTTTATTTTTTATGAAATACAATTTAGGCTGAAAGCCCCGCACTGATAACTTTAGTGGTTGATTATATTTATACGTAGAATCATCAGAAAATTTAAAATTCAATTTTAATTTTCTTTCAAATTCTTTCAAACTTATGCTATCCTTCGCATAAATTGAAATTAAATTATTATCTAAATTATCAAAACTATATGTGTTATATTCTTGCATCTTATCTCTTTTATATATTTGCATCAAATAAGTTACCTGTTGCGATGTTCCATTTGAATCTACCCATCGTTCCAAATTTGAAAATTGGAAGGATAAAATCCCTTGTGAAGTATTATTTAGATCACGAGTCAACTTTACTTCTGAGGTTTTATCACACCATCCCCAAGATGAACCCCAACAATGTTCATTTTGTCTCAAAATTACCTTCATAAGCAGATCTTCTGGCTTAAAATAATCAAAATCTTCAATATCTGTCACACCGATATTTACAACTATACTTCCTTTACAGTTAATATCACTTCCACATCCGTTTGTATTAGGTTGTGCAGAAGGTCCTAATGTGGGAGTAGGTGTTGAGGCAGGTGTAGTTGGTGCTGGTACTGTCGTACCAGCAGTACCAGAAGTTACACCTGTAGTAGGAGTATTTATGGTACTGCTTGAGCATGCTAAGGCGGGAAATGTTGCGTCTAGTTGCCAAAGAAGATCGGCTGAAAAATCCCCGCTTACACCATTATTATTAATGGCTTTTACTTTATATTTATATTTCTTGTTAAGTATTATATCTTTATCTTCATAGAATGGGGTATTAGAAAAAAATATTTCACTATCATTTTTGTAGACTTCATATTTTGTAGCTCCTGTTACCGCATCCCATTCTATCTTTATTAAATCTTTACTATCACTACACATCTTTCTTAAATTATTAGGAGGTGTTGGGGCTGATGTTGTAGATGCGGGTTTATCTGTTGAAGAAGAATCATCAGTTTGATTTCCAGTAGTAGTATTATCTGTTCTTTGTGGTACATCCGTAGGGGTTCCCGAATCGGGCTGAGTTGTATCATTCTGAGTGCCACTACCACTCGTAGATGTAACAGTCTCTTCGGTACAATTTTTTAAATTTGGATTATATGTAACGCAACTATTTTGATTACCTCCATCAAACGGAAAACACCAACAAGAACTATCACATGCAACAACTGAATCAGGTATTGTATATACATGTTTTGTATCTACCAATAAAATATTAGTAACCCTATTTTTTGTAAAATCTTCCATTGCTGGTTGTGCTTTATCATCATTTTGATGGACGTAATAAGCCTTGCAGGATGAAGAAGGAGCTGTCGTAGGAGTATTATTACCCGGAGAAGTAGGATTTTGGCTTCCTCCTCCAGAGTTACCACCTGTGCTACCACCTGTATTACCTGTCCCCGATCCGCCGGGATGAAACATCGATTTATTCCTCAACATCATACAACGATGGCCCTTATCACTAAAGTTATAACACCAGTTTGATGTACCCGCATATACATATTCACCTGATACAGTATTTTGTTTACATTGACTGTTATTATCACATTTTCCATCAGATGATGAAGAAAATCCTTTTGCATTATTATCAGAACAATCAGCTTCCCATGAGTAACCAGATGGTGGTGATTTTTCTCCTGTTGAAAATGTTATAATTTCTTCTTGACAAGCAATACCAACTTTCTCTTGTGCATTTGCCTTTGTACCCTGTGTATTTTTATTCAACATCTGAGAAGACGCAATCGCACTAATCCCTAATATAAGAGCCACTGTTAACGCAAAAAATGTAGCAATTTCACCTCGACTATTATTATTCAAGTAAGATATTCTATTCACAGATATAAAAATCAAAAAAACAAATTTATTAATTTATGCTAACAAACTATTCAATGAGTTGCAATACAAGAAAATGAAGTATTTGAATGGGGCTTTTGCAGAGCCATTTGACAAATGATTATTATGTAACTATAATAATGAACATTAAAACATACGATTCTAATTCAAACAGTTACCAATTCGTACAATTAAGATCATGAAAGCAAAAACAGGCAAAGTCTCACTTGATGATTTACCAGATTTGTTGACTATTCGAGAAGTCGCACAACTATTACGAGTATCTCCTCTTACGATAAAACGATGGGGAAAAAAAGGGAAGCTCCCTGCAATCCGCATCAATTCACGTGGAGATAGACGATACAAAAAAGAAGTTGTAACTCGCCTACTCGGCGTAGATCATAGTGAGGAATAAGAAGAAATTGTAAGAATACCATTTTTTGTGTACACGTTATCAAAACTAAAAATACAATCAAATTTCTGGTCATTCATAAGAGCCATATTTGTACAATCCACAAAACTTGTATTTTTTGAGCGTTGCTTTTTCCAGATATCAATGGCTTGCTGTTCAATCCTTTCATCAATAAATACGAACTGATATTGTGAATGTTTATTTTTCATGGATGTTATGTATTGTTCTGCGAGATTCTTTCCACCACGTAAACTCAAAACAGTTACGACTTCAGAAAATACGTAATTTGATGTCCAGTATTGAACATCTTGATCATTTAGCCCTAGAACGATACTTGAACAATGTGAATGGTGGGAGTCAACTTTTTTAACAATACCTATAAAAGCATCGGCATCTACAAGTATCTTTCTCATTTCTTTTTGTACTTCTTTTTTGGAGCTCCGTATAAATAATGATCATGGTTAATGGAAAGATCTGGAGGCCCTCCACTAAATCGCATGTTCATCAGATCCATCATAACTTTTTTTCCACTTTTATCAATATTTGTATTCTTTTTTAGCCCCACCTCCACATACCCTCGAATCACTTCAGCTATGGAAGTACCTGTCGCATCAGCTAGTCTTTTTATCTCGGCATGTTCCTTTTCTGGAAGATATATTTGTGTGCGTTTCATATACTGAATTATATATCAGTCAACGACCTGTAGCAATTCGGCACTAAAGAAGTGGTCACTCGATTACTCGGCACGGAACATGAGGAATAATAAAGACGTTTATTGGGTTACATACGGTTCCAAGAAACCTCTACGATTTGTAAGAATAGATAGGTTTTGTTCGAATTGAGTTCTTTCTGTTGCTTCGGTTATAGTATCCAACATTGGAGTTAATCGAGTAATAATTGTATGTAGAAAATGATACTCTACTTGTTGTTGAACAGGGCTCATTGTATCAGGAGCAGGAACATTCCCTGAAGGAAGTCTTTGAAAATAATATCTCTGTAAAACTTCATCACGCGCACTCATACGCTCTTGTGTTGCTTCGTACTGAACTCTATTTACATCAGTAACATTTTGAGATTGTTCTTGTTGTATCAATTGTGCCATCGTCATCGATTGCATCTCGTTATACCATTGATCCATTGTTAAGACATTTTCAGCAGGCAATAATTTATTCTCAACAAATGTCTGATAATAGGTCGTTGCATCAGCTATAAGATCAGTGGCAGGAGAATCATCAACACTCTCTTCAGCTACATCTTGTTGTGTTACATCACTTGAGGCAACTACACTATCTTCATGACTAATTACTTCTTGTTTAGCAAGACCAAGAGCCTCCATCGCCATTGGTAAAGTAAGGGGGGTGCTTCTATTTTTCATAAGTTGCGCTACCTTCCCTGCGGTAGACGCAATCTCAAATGGTTTAGTTGCTTGCAACCATAATCGATGAATAACTGGAAGAGCAGTAGAAACTTGTATTTCTTTTCCCCAAGGAAGATGCACCTTTTTGCTTCCCCATAAAGGTGTAAATTTCATTTTTTCAGTATAGATTTCCTTCGCCATCTTCGTCGCTGCGATCGCTCTTGATTCCACTCGAACATTATTATCTACTCCCCTTGATGGTTGAACTCCGCTTGAATTCCCCATTATTGCTTCTTGCATATATTATTCTGATTTATTCATTATTTCACTGGCAACCTGTCCTGTATCTACAAGGTATTGTGCAAGATCAGAACGACCTCTTTGATGTAAAAAATCCAATAATTGAGGACCCGATATTCTATCATCATCTGCTACAGGGGGAGTCAGTCTATCTAACTCAACTTCTCCTGATTCTGTTAGTGAAATAGGTAATTCGTTCAGACTTTTTTTCCTATCTTGTTCAATTACCTCAAATCTTGCTCCTGTATCTCTATCAATAATTACATCTCCTGCAATATGATTGTCCAAAATTGTATTTTCCGCAAATGATAACGCAATATTGGTATATGAAGTTGGTATTAATGCTTCTACAGGTGTTGGTTCTGGTGTTGGTTCTGGTTCTGGTGTCTCTGGTTGTGTTAGTTGGGTTAGTGGTGTTACTGATGAACCTATTTGTGGAGGATTTATTATTGTTACATCATCTTTAATATCTCTCCACCTTCTTAATGTTGGTGGTAGCTCATCTTCTAAACGACTTTCATCGCGTCGAGCATAATTTTGTCTCTGTCTTTCCCTACTTGCCACTGATTCAACCGCTATACATAACAAGGGAGAAGTTTTTCTATCATTCCTATTGAGACGCTTATTTAGTTCAGAAATTGAGTTAACTGTAAAAAGTTCATCATCAACATGTTCTCCTGTATTTCTAATAGAAGTAAGTAATTCGTTGACAGAAACCGTTTGATCAGAATCTGGATAAACCCTGTTATCATGTATTAGAGCCAATCCTCGTATCATATTATTCACAACAGGACCCACATTACCTTCTCTTTCAATTGCATCAAGGACAGGATTTATTGTTGTATATATGTCATCAAAAACAAGTGGTAAAGAACGAGATAAAAGTAGAAGTCGTCTTAACTCGTTTGGATCTTGACTCATGAAAGCTAAATCAACAACAATTGCTCCATCGTCTGCTATCTCTGTTGGCAAATTATCACGATCTAATGCAACTACTAATTCATGCAATGTCTGACTTGGAACTGTCATAAATTGGAGTGTATTTGCTACTAAATCAGGATCGATCGCTCCAGTATCTATAGGATCTTTCATTGTAGATGCTGGAGTGATTCTATTATTTGTTTCAAGTCGTATTCTATTCTCTTCATTCGATCTAATAGTAGCCTCAGCTTCTGCTCGCTGTCTAGCTGGAGCTTGTTGAAATTCTCGCTCTTGATCCTGTCTTGTCACTATAGATGAAACAAGTAATTGTAGTAAGGGAGAACCGTTTAATTCTTCAGGCCTAAACATTGTCCGCAAAGTATCAATACTACTCACACTATCATAACGTGGATTGATGAATTCACCTGTATGACGAACAGTTGTTAATAACTCTTGCACACTTATTTCAGTTCTGTTGCTATTTAATACCGCATCAATAGTTGCAGTTGGGATAAGGGTATCTCTTTCTTTCATCCCAATCATTGCCAACCCTTGCATCACATGTTCTGCAACTTGCCCTACCCTGCCACCTCTATTTGCAACCGCACACAATACTGGCAAAGATCCCTGATACACGTCAATATATAATTCTGGATATGCTTGAGAGACTAATAATAGTCGCTTTATTTCATCAACATCACTACAAACTAAAGAAAGTGCATTCACCGTAT
>JBAXPW010000041.1:0-12253 GCA_037132015.1 Candidatus Roizmanbacteria bacterium | reverse complement strand
TTTTCATATCCTTGTATTGTATTACAAGTGTTCGGATTCCGTTGAGAACTCATATGAACTACACATCTTCAGGAATACACCACAAATTTGATATAATAAATAATGAAGTTCAAACTATTTTCAATTGACAATAGATGGAAACTCGCAATCAAAACTATTCCGTTTCTCTTAATAATTTTATTATTAAAATTTACGGTTCATAGCATTGGATACGAATTTCTCAATCTCAATTCACTGTTTACAGCAATCATCTCCGCGAATATTTTTTTAATAGGTTTTTTAATATCGGGTGTTTTAGTTGATTATAAAGAAAGTGAAAAGTTACCCGGCGATTTATCCGTAAGTATCGAAGCAATCACGGATGAAACCTTGATAATTTATCAAAATAAAAAAAGTAAAGAATCAAAGGACTGTATATTTCATATTTTACAGTTTAACAAACTTCTTATTGACTGGTTTTATAAAAAAGAACGAACAAATACGCTCATGCAAAAATTATTGGAATTTAATACTTTTTTTCTAGCGTTTGAATCTCAAACACAAGCTAATTTCATTGTGCGCATGAAACAGGAGCAGAATGCAATGAGACGAATGATCACTCGAATTCATACAATACGAGAGACTTCATTCTTAGGCACAGGCTATGCAATTGCAGAGATCATCACAACAATTCTAATATCTGGTCTCATCTTTATAAAAATGGATCCTTTTTATGAAAGTTGTTTTTTTGTATCTTTTGTAAGTTTTATCTTGATATACATGATATTCTTTATTAAGGATCTTGATAACCCTTTTGGTTATGCTTTAGAAGAAAATCTTGTCGAAGAAGTATCTCTAAAACCACTTCTTGATAGCAAAAATAGATTGGAATCGTATTATAAAGATCTGTCATAGTTGAGGAAATATGGATACTATAGTACGAATTATACAGTCAAAATCTCGATATTTTTGGATTAATATCATTTTTATTTCTCTCTTATTTATCACTCTGTGTATTTATATAAACGATAGACAAAATGAAATGCAATCATTAAAAACTCGTGTCTCTAATCTTCGTATCGAATTATTATTAATGAAAAATAATAGTATCGATATTTCATCGTACGAACAATCGCTTACTATTCAAAATAACCTACTTCACAATTCATCAACGCTTTTTATTAACTCATCTATTGAAAAGGAACTAGATTCTTTGACGATTACAATGCAAAAAGATCATGAAAAACTAGACACCTTCCTTTCAAAACAACTCAGATCAACTGTCAATTTTCTTGATCAATTATTACAGAGCTCTTCTATGTATCGCTATCCGTCTCAATCTAAGGCACAAAAAATTCTTATACAAGGTCGAAAAGAAATTTCACAACCATCAGATACTATTGTCATAAAAAATAATATTTTGAATGAATGTCAATCAGTCATATCAGAGATGAGTAATGACATTGAGACACTAATTCACGAGCGATTTTCTATACTTCAAACAAAAATGTCGCAGATGACCTACTACGATATCCCTTCTCGCCCAATACTCAATGATTTTATAGAAACAAAAGGTGGATATATTTCTGGCTCCAAACCGGGTATTTCAACTCAGATTGCTTATTTAAAACGAATCTCACAGCTCATATCACAACTTGAATATGAGGTAGAAGAAGCAAAAAAACAAGTCGTAATTCATACAATAAATTCACTTACGGCAGAAGTTGACACAATGATTTTATTCTTTTCACAACGACAAGGATATACCAATGAACTACAAATTCTCAATGATTTTAAAAAAAGAAGAGAATATTTTTCAGAAGCACAAATACGCACGATTTCGAGCATACAACTTCAAGACAAGGTAAATAGCGAGTTAGTTGCAATATTAAATGTACCAAAACTCACAGAAGCAAAAGTAAAACAACAAGAAAAACTGGAACTCTATAAAAAACAGCGTCAATTTGAAGCAGAGAAGGGAATACCCATTCCACAAGTTGATGTACCAAAACTTATCGTCGTTGATATCACAAAACAACGATTATATGCCTATGAAAATGGGCTTAGTATTTTTGATTCACCTGTATCAGTAACGACAGGTATGCGAGGATTTGATACTGTCAAGGGACAATTTCAAATCTATCTCAAAACAACAAATTTTCGTATGCGATCACCTTTTCCGGGAATATTTTATGATAGTATGGTTAAATATTGGATGCCATTTTATGAAGGATTTGGCCTTCATGACGCATCATGGAGAAGCGTATATGGAACAATGGATTATCCCAATATTGGAAGTCATGGATGCGTCAACATACCTCTTAATATCGTAACGCGTCTCTACGAATGGGCCGATGTCGGCACAACCGTAATTACACAGTGAGTTCTCAATTCAATGACATGTTCCATGCATATTTTTTCCACGGACTACTCGCATAAGAGTTCAACCACAATAAAGACGCCTCTGCATTAGGATGAGATGTAGAAGCCTGCCAGTATGTTCGCCCCAACACATAATGATCTCCAATTTCCTTCCACGAAGAATAATTTTTTTGCAATTGAACACCTGCAAAATACATATAATTCCATGCCTCTAATTCTGAGATGTATCCCACACTATACGACCATCGAGCAACATTTACCATACGCATATAATCCCAAGCCATCAGATTTTTTGTTGCAAGTTCTTTACGATATTTCCATACAAAATCAGCAACATACAACTCCTTAATATATTCTTTGGCTTCCTGATCTGACAATGTTTTTCGAGATTTTTGATAATACACATCATTATCATGCATATCTCGCACCAATTCTGCACGTGAAACTCGAAATTCAGCGCTATGACCTTCATTTTTCAACCATTCAAGTGTGTTGATTGCAGATTTTTTATCTGTTACGCCCCAATATGCATCAAGAAGCTGATTCTTCATAACATCAAGTGGAATTTGACAATCCAATGTATCAAGACTTTCTCTATTTTGAACAGATAAAATTGCTCCTAATGCTATCAACCACTGTTGCGTATTCTTTGATAAATTACTTACGGGTGTAGGAGAAGGAGTAATTGTAGGAGTTGGTATCAATGTAGGGGTTAGGACAGGACTTGCGATCAATGCAATGTTTTTTGCAACCCAACCCATTCGATACAAAACATAAAAACACAGGAATAACACAATTATAATATTGAAAGTCAGATAGTAATTTGGTTTATGATCTTTATTTTCCATATCCTGATTATCCCTTCTTTTCTGGATATTTTTTCATTCTCCACATAAGAATACCATGTTGAAGACTAAATACATTCGTGTATCCTAGTTTTTGCATTACATCGGCGCCAATCTCACTTCGTGCACCACTCGCACAAAATAAATATACAGTTTTTGTTTTATCAGGAATTGTCTGAATAATCGTACTGTCAAGATTGTCTATAACAACATTGATACTATTTTCAATCGTTCCGCGTTTATTTTCTTCGGGAGTACGCACATCAATGAGAACAAAATCTTTCTTTTCTTGAATAGCATTATATAAATCATCTGCAGAAATTGTGTTTATCATATGCACTATTTTATCATATTTTGTAATTTATTTATTTTTAGGTATATAATATCTCATGAATCTTGATGAACTAACCATACAACTAGAAAAAATCTCAAAACACTATGCAACAAATTATGATATCAATCGTAGTAATGAATGGTTTTTACTTAAACTTCAAGAAGAGATGGGAGAACTCATCCAATCATACTTAATGAAGATCAAACAAGCTCGTACAAAAGGTAAAACTGAATCTGAACTGAACGAAGACTTTGCAAATGAATTAGCAGATGTGCTAGCACATACACTCCTATTAGCCCATCACAATAATATCAACATTTCTCAAGCTATCGAAATTAAATGGCTCTCTTGGATTAATAAAGGCAATTTATAATCACTGAATAGAACAAAGAAGTTAATCCACAACAATTACAGGCATGCCCAGTTCAGCAAAATTGTATACTTTTTGAGAATCATTTAATCCGAGAGCTATACACCCTCCTGTGTGTGGCGATCCGATAAACTCGGGTGGACGTTGTATTTTTTCACCATTTCTTACGCTATATGGAAGTTCATGAATACCAAAGTAAGCCTTAATAATTGGTGAATAATAAAAAGCCATCCAATGCGGCATCCATACATTGTAAATTTTTGAAAAAGCATTTGTAGCTTTATTGAGAATCTTAAATTGTCCCCGAGGAGTGGGATAATATAATCCAGATGAAATCTGTAATCGATGCAAAATAGATCCGTTTTCAAATAAATACATTCGTTGCTGAGAAATATCAACCTCTATATATTTTTGCGCAATAGTTCCCGAAGTGGTTGGTTGATAATCTACTTCAAGAATAATCGTATTATTATCTACTAATAGAGTTCGTGAGGACATCAATGAAAGTAAATCTGACTTAAGCTTACCTTCTTGAATACCCAATTCTTTCGGAAGTTGTATCAGATTTTTAATTTCAGAAACAATGTCACTATATTTTGCTTCATCAAGTTTTATTGATATTTTTTCAAGATTTGTATCAGATTCAACAGTAACTAATTCTTTCAATTTTGGCACCCTTAACGCAAAAGAAGTCTCTGATTGCTCTCTTTTTACAATAATGGTAACTGGCTTACCAAACACATATTCGATCCGTTGATTAAGACTAAGCACCCGTTTATTTTTTTCATTGGGAATTTTTGACACATTAACGTGGATAATATCTGAAGTTCCAAATCGTTGAATAATTTGATCCCGTAAGTTTTGAGAATCAAGTTGATACTTTTGTTCATTTTCAATATAGGTGAGTTGTTTTGAATTTTGATCTATCCTTACTTCATCAGATATATTACCAACATTATAAATATTATTTTCTGCAAACGAATAAAAATTTTGTGTAAATTCCATCTCAGGAAGAACAGTCCGACGCTTGAAAAAAGAAGAAAATGTATTGTTATTAAAGATCGTGTCTAATGTCTTATTTATATCAATACGAATTCCCAAATCCTCATATCTATCCGTATAGACCTTATCAACCACCTGCACTCTTACAGGAGTATAAGAAGCTGAAATCAAAAACGATCTCACTTTTGATTTATTCCACAGCCCAATATTGGTAGCACCTAGATATGTATTTGGAAGGGCAAAAGAATTGAGAAATAAAATCAATACACCAGTTACAATAAATAACAATATAATAAATATGATGTATCTCTTCACCTTAATATAATAACAAATTTTCACTTTCAAAGATGTTTTATGTAATTTGATATAATGAGACACATCTTTATGATCATCCTTTCAGACAATCAGCAACAAGTTCTCAACATCATTCTTCGCTGGTATAAAAATGAAAAAGAAACAAAACCCTACATCACTCTTGGAGGATATGCAGGAACAGGAAAAACCACACTCATAGGCAACCTAAAAAAGGAGCTTGAAGCAATAGATGAAAATATAAAAATTGGTTTTATCAGTTATACCGGCAAAGCCTCCCGTGTGCTTCGATCAAAATTACAAGATATCGTTACAAAGCGCGATACGATAAGCACTATTCATTCATTGATTTATTCACCAATGCTAAATGATCGAGAAGAAATTATAGGATGGCAAAAAAAAGATACGATAGATCGCAATCTTATCATCGTTGATGAAGCATCTATGGTCGATGGAGAAATGTGGCGTCATCTTCGATCATTTAATGTCCCGATTATTGCAGTGGGGGATCATGGACAACTTCCACCAATTTCGGGAACATTTAATCTGATGGAACATCCACAACTTCGACTTGAAGAAATTTATCGTCAAGCAAAGCTCAATCCCATTATTGGACTTTCAATTCAGGCTCGTGAACATGGAATGGTTCGCAGAGGAATATACTCTGATACAGTAAAAAAATATACCTATGAAGATTCAGATATGCAGGAACAGATGAATGAACTTATTACGAATTATAATAAAGAAACGTTGATTTTATGTGGATATAACACGACTCGGATAAAAATAAATAATCATATTCGTCAATCACTTGGATTTGAAACTCCTGAACCAAAAACAGGAGATCGCATAATATGTCTACGAAATAATCATAAAAAACAGATCTTTAATGGCATGATTGGAACAATTGAATCTATCGAAAGTGTTGATGAACATTGGTATAAAGTAGAGGTAAGTATGGATGGAGAAGAACACATATATAAAGGACTCATAGCAAAAAAACAATTTAATGCACCAAAAGCCATGAATTATACCGAACAACGCGCGCTCATCATGCATGGTGATTTATTTGATTTTGGATATGCCCTCACTGTTCACAAGGCACAAGGTAGCCAATCAAAACGCGTAATTCTATTTGAAGAACGATTTAAGAATCAGTCTGAAGAAGATTGGAAACGATGGCTCTACACAGGCATCACCCGCGCAGAGGAAGAGTTGTATATGTTTGGGAGTTGAATTAAACCCATAGTAAGAGTATACTTATCGATGCATAGACACGAACTATTACATCATTACGGAATACCACATCACCTATATAAAGCCCCTCAACCATGGGAACGTGCGCTTCAACAAGAAGGAAGAAATCCTCAACATGATTTACTTTCTGCTATAGATGAAAAAAGAATAAATACATTTCCTGTTGACATCCAAAACTTTTTACGATCACAAATGCCCCGAATAACTGATGATATCCAAAAAGGAGTATTAGCAATGAAAAGTGGAACAGAAGTAATTCCTGATGCACTCACCCATGCTGGATTATCTGCACTTACTTATGCACGTGCAAAGGGGTACCAAGGACCTTTGATATCATGGGAGGAATGGTATGTTAATGAAGACCAAGAATGCAATCATAAGCCAGAACGTGATTTGGGAATTCTTCGAACTATACATCAAGAGGAGATCGCAGCACATTTTATTGCTGATGGTATAGTTCCAAAAAGGCTCCTACAAACTCTTGCTAAATTGGATCCTCGATTTTCACTTTGGGAAGAAGAAATTTATAAAACAGGTAAAAAAATGATCGGGGCACCAAATAAAATGAGATTATCCTATTTAATTGGTTCTGTAGCTGATGGATACATATTCAATTCAACAGCTGATAATGATCGTATACTCAAACTTATTATCGAACAACAAGCTATGATCTTCCCTGAGTCTTTACTTAGAGCATCTGCTCAAGAATATATCCATGAAATATATAGATTGCGTCGTGGGTTGATGCAAGATATAAGCTCGTTCCATCAAAAACATAGATTAACGAATAATATATCATCCATCTTTGAAGAAATATTTACTACAGCAGAGAAAAAATTTGAGCAACGATTAATATCATGTGGACTTCCTGCAACTCTCATTGGAGTATCGATCGGAATTGGTGTCGCTGAAATGCAAAAAACAGGCCCTCTGAATGGACTAGCAACTACTCTTATCACAGGTAGCTTTTTAAAAGCAGGTTCGCTCACTATAGACTTTTTTACCGAAAAATGGCTTAAAGATTTTGGTGCACAATATGGTTTGAGTCATGCACAAATACGAAAAATAACATCAGAAATAGAACCATTTCAAGAAGCTAAAGGTGAAATTGCAATAAATAAAGAAACAGAGCAAAAAAATTCGGAGCTAAAAGTGAAAATTTGGTGGAAAAATTTTCTTTCAGATTTATTAATAAAAGGTATTCCAAAACAATCTACTTGGTTTGCTGTACTTGCAACTGCACTATTCAGTCAAACAAAAGGATTGTCAGCGGCTATGATGATCGGAAATCAGCGATACGCATCATTATTAAGAGAACGTATTACTAAGTATGGGACATATGTTGCATCAATAGAACATACTAGAATTGCGGTAGAATCTCTTCTAATTGAACTAAATGGAAGAATATCCATGGGACGACTTCCACTCCAAGATCATTTAGAATCTGTTGATGATCCTGTAATAAGTGAATTTCCTCTCGCAATTGAAAGTCTAATCATACCTCCCATCAAACCAGGTGAACTGAATATTCATATGAAAAATCTTCATGTAAATATGCCTGCTAGTAGTTTTTTAACGATTACAGGACAAAATGGTACAGGAAAAACATCAATTCTTCATACATTACGAGGAGATTTTAGCGCGGGAAATGCTAATCAAAGAGTTGGTGTCATTACGAGTAACGGACCACAAGATTTAAGAACAGTTCCGATACAAGAACGACAACATCTATTTCCATTAATACAACTCGATAAAAAAAGTAACATCCGTTCTAAATTAGGTGTGCTTCTATCCGGATATTCAAACAAATTTGGAGCTACAGAGTCAGATATGATAAAGTGGACTTCTGATGATGACTCTAGGTCAGACTTTACAACGCAATTAGTTGCCCATTATCATTCAGTAGGTTTTATGGATGTTACTGCTGATTGGTTCACTGCGAGCATAGAATTATCGACGGCACAACGCGATATGTTAATGTACCTTGGATCACTCGCAATAAATGATGGAAATATTACTTTACTTTGGGACGAACCATTTTCTTCATTTTCAGAAGAAAACAGAGGTACTATGGCTACTATATTTCAAAACCTACCAAACCACTTTAAAGGTAGAATCATTCTGACGGCAAATGAATTCCCCGATGCAATCACCAGTCTTCCTCATTCATGTGGAGAATATGTTACTGATACTATGACGTTTGAACCACATAACCATAGGAAAGGATATAAAGATTATAATAAAATAGCTACTATTCGAACAACTATAAAAAATCTATTAGAATCCTATCGTACAGATAGTTCAATGAAATATCTAGAATTCAGACTCTTCGATTTGCAAGATTTTCTTGAAAATTATCGAAATAAATCAATAGTAGTGGATCTCGTATGGAATATCCTAAAAACAAAATTTTCCGATAATGATACAAAAATTGTGTTTCCACGATATCTAGATGATCTCGCTATTTATTCTGGACTAAATTATATAACTACATTAACTTCACTCATATCCTACGCAAATGAACAAAAAATTAGAGAAATCTTGAGCGATTTTCAAACTGATCCAAATGTAAAAAAATTTGGAAATACTTTGATTCAATATATTCAGTTGTTTCAAAATTCTAGTATTGATTCATCCCGTCTTGAAACTTTTAATATTATTTCAAGTTTTTTGAATTTATTCATAACAATTGTAACTGCAAATCCTGATATTCAAGATCAGTTACAAATTGAAACAAATTGTCAACTATTAGAACTTGGTAGGCTACAGACAATTTCTGGCAATATCGATAATAGACTTCGTGTGCTAAATAGGATATTATCTAATAATGATTAAGACTAAAACTTAATTTGCACATCTCAAACCAATTTGCTCGCACAAATTCAATGATTCAACTTTCACCTTTGGGAGTTGAATAAAACCCATAGTAATAGTATACTGTCCAATGGAACGAGCACACCTACTACATAAATATGGAATGCATGCTTATAATTATGGTGCAAGAGTAAGTCCTGTAGAAAGAGCACTTCGATTGGAGGGAAGGAATGAATCTCTAGATATTTTAGTTGCACAAGATAATATGGTATTTTCATCACTTCCAGATGATGTGCAAAGGTTCCTACATGAGGCCAAACCACAAATAACAAAAAATATTGCAAATGGTATTTTAACAGTTCGAGATAGATTGGATAATTCCCTTAACACGTTAACCTATGCGGGATTGTCAATTCTCACTCTTTTACGTTCTATAGAAACTCCAATTGCCTTAATGCCATGGGAAATATGGTATGTCAAAGATGATCAAAAAAAGCATGGGAAAGAAAAACCAGATCCTTCGATTTTAAGAACAGTTGACCAATTAGAATTAGCTTCTAAGTATTTGGCAAATTCTATTATTCCTCAAAACCTCCTCGATGACATAATTCGTTTGGATCCTCGATTTAGTAGATGGAAAGATGAAGTGCTAAAAGTCGGACAGTTAGCGGTTCTTGCACCTGCTAAAAATCTCACAGAAGCAGGACTTGGATCTTTTATGAATGGTTTTATTTTTAATGCAGATCTATCTACTCCAAATCAAATTATAGCATTAATAGCAACTCAACTACTAATGCAAACACCAGAATCTATGGTGGCTGCGTCTGGATCCATAATGCATGACATCTCTTCATTAAGGCGAGGTCTTATTGCAGAAATGGATACCTTTCAAAAAGAACATAATATTACTACAAACATGACAGATACACTTCAGCAAATCTTAATGGGGGCTCAAGCAAAGGTTGATCGTAGAATGCTTAGTATTACACTACCCATAACAATTCTTGGACTATCGTTTGGTATCGCAACATCAGAAGCCCTTCGAAATGGCCCCTTAAACGGATTAATGAAAGGAACTATTACAGGAACTGGTATGACTTTGGGTTTATTTTCAATGAGCAAATTATCAGAAAAATATCTCATACCTTTTTCACATTTCTTCAGTGAAGCAGATGCTTTTCTTCGCCAATATATACAAAAAATTACTCCATTTCTACAAAATTCAGGAGAGATAGCAGTTGACGAAAGAACTATTGAATTAAATAAAGAATTAAAAAATTCAATTTGGTTAAAAAATTTTTACACTCGTACCTTTAAAGATTTATTGATAAAACTTGGAACGCTAGGAACAACCGGATTTTTATTATTATTAAATAGTAATCCAAACTATGCTTCTACTATAATTGCCTTCCATCGATATATCGCATCTATAAGTTCTACAGTAATGGATCAATCAGCATCAATTCAAGCACAAATAGATACCGCTAAAATTTTAAGTAACAAACTTGAATCTGAACTTCAAGGAATCATATCTGCTAGCAGACTACCTATTAGAGAAAGCTGCACAAATATTTTAGATCCATGTATACCACCAACACATGGAGATCTTTATCTTGAAAAAGTTGTTATCCCGCCAATAACTCCCGATGGACCTAATGTATACTTTAACATGGGAATTACAATCCCACAAAATAGTTATCTGACTGTAACTGGAGCAAATGGATCAGGAAAAACTACTTTTCTTTATACATTATCTGGTCGCTATATCGGAGATAATGATCGACTAAGAGTTGGGGTTTCATTTTCTGAAGAAAAAAGAGATCTAAGAACTTTAGATCCAAAAGAAAGGCAATATATGTTCCCTATTATTCAAAAATTAAGAAGTAGACCAATATCCAATACTATTGGAATATTACTTGCTACCTATCCTAATTTAATAGAAACTAATAGTCAAATAATACGTGCTTGGTCTGCAGATATCTCAAGCAACGCTACTTTAACCCAAAAAATAGTAACCCATTGCAACAATCTTGGATTTAGAGATGTAAAAAATGAGTGGTTTAATAATAATTACATTCTATCGGCTGGACAGGAAAAGATATTAGAGATATGTATCGCATTATCTATTACAAATCAAGACATAACAGTTTTATTGGATGAGCCTTTTTCACATCTTTCTCAAGAAAATATAGTTGTACTTATAAATATATTGAACAATTTTAGCCAACATACTCGTGTAAAAGCCATCCTTACTGCCAATCAATTTCCAGCAGGTGCAGTGCTTAAAGGGACATTCTCTGTAGGTGAATTTGATACCGTTAGAAGAGAGTTTGAACCCAACCTAAATTATGGTCAAGTACTTTCTATGAGAGAAAGACCCATTCAAAAAGCAGAAGCTCTTGAACAATATCTTAGAGCAATACAAGCTGGTACGCTACATTTCACTGGTACTTTCAAACAAATCATTGTTGACCAACTTATAAATCTTTTTTATTTTGGCAGATATCCAAGGGATATATCAAACTTAGTATGGATGGTCTTAAAAGAAAGACTAAATAATGTAACACATCAAGATAACTTTAATAATGAATTATATCGTACATTTATATCTGAAACGTATACTGCTTCAATGAGTTTATCCAAATATATTCAGCTATTTACATGGACATTGCAATATTCTGATTCCAAACAAGTGATCATTGATGAGCTTTTTAGTAATATAAGATTTATAACTAGTCTATACGACTATTTAACATTTCATCTTAGGAATATCAATCCCGACAACAAAGGTACAATAAGAAGAGACCAATTGACTATAACTGAACTGTTAAATGAACTGAAAAAGAGTAATAAAGATATTCCTCAAAAAGTATTGGAGTTGTTAAGTATATTAGAATGACGAGTGGGTAATATGTCAAAACATTTTGTGCATTGAGAGGTAAAAAAAATTGGGTCTCA
>JBAXPW010000040.1:0-12338 GCA_037132015.1 Candidatus Roizmanbacteria bacterium | reverse complement strand
CGAAGTTTTTAACAGTTTCCTTACTAGCTGTTCGGATTCGACTTAGAATTCAGCATTCTCTTCATATCTGTGTGATACAATGATATGTATGAAAAGACTTATCATATTTGATGTCGATGGTACTTTATTTGATATTAGTATATATATAAGGGAATTGATTTATGATATCAGTAAAGAGCATTCTATTATTCCTCCTACCGAAGAAGAAATTGAAGAATTACGAAAATTGTCTTTCAAAGAAATAATTAAGTATTTTAAGATTCCTTGGTATCGACTTCCATTTGTAATTGTTAATATAAGAAAAAGTTTGCACAAATTACGAAATAATATGCGTCCAGTAAAGGGAATGGTTGACGCAGTACATTCGTTACATTCCAATGGATTTCGTATGGCAATTGTTACATCAAATACCGAAGAAAATATTCATGATACTTTAGCGCTGTTTCCCGATGTATTTGATAATATAGTTTCTTCTGTACATCCATTTGGCAAAGACTCCGCAATACGATCACTTATTCGTTCATTGCATATTGATATAGATGATGTGATATATGTAGGTGATGAATTGAGAGATTTTGAAGCATGTAAAAAAATTGGGTTGGACTGCATATGTGTGACGTGGGGTATCAATTCAAAAGAGGCATTTTTGCGGATGAAAGCTCCACACATCGTATCAAACATGAAAGAATTTTCAAAGATTATTCTTTCGTTTAGATCGTAAATGATGATCCTTTTGTTAATTCTTCTGATAAGATTTTTTTTGAGATTGAATCTTCGATATATTTTTTGATAATTCGTTTGATATCTCGTGCGCCAAACTCTGGATTATAGTGATTATCAATAATTGATACTAATGTATTTTTTGAAACAGATAATTTAACTCCGTGTTGATTATATATATCTTGAATTTCATGTTTGACGACTTGTTCAGCAATAGGATAAATATCTTCTTTATGAAGCGTCTTAAAATAGACTATACCTTCAAATCTATTTAAAAATTCGGGACTAATAAGATTATGTTCAAGAATAAATTGCACAAGTTTCTCTTTGTTTTTTTCATAATCATTTTCCTCATTATTCCGTATAAATTGAGCACCTGTATTACTCGTTGCTATAATAACGAGATTTTTACAATTTATTTTTTTCCCATATCCATTTGTAAAATAACCTTCATCAAGGATAGAGAGAAATACATTGAGAAGTGATGGCTCTGCTTTTTCTATTTCATCAAGAAGCAAAACTCCATAGGGAGTTTGTTGTATGAGTTCCGTGAGAAAACCTGTTGTATGGTTTTCGGATGATCCTATGAGTTTTAATACATCTTGTTTTGTCTGGTATTCTGACATATCAAGTCGTAAAAGTTTTTTTTCAGATTCAAAAAAAATAGATGCAATTTGTTTTGCACATTCTGTTTTACCAACTCCTGTAGGGCCAATAAATAAAAATGTAGTCAGTGGTTTATCACGTTTGCCCATTTGTAAAAAAGAAGTACGCATTGTAGATGATATCATGGCGATTGCTTCATTTTGATTTTGAATTTGAAAAAGTAACAAAGATTCGAGTTCTATAAGTTTGCTCTTCATGTTGTGTGAAAGTAATGAGGGTACATGAGTAATCTGAGTAAGTACAATATCAATAATTTCTTGAGTAAGAATAGCTTGTTTTCTCTCTACTGCGTATATACATGCCTGATCAAGTAATTGCAAAACCTTTTCTGGAAAAGGTATACTCGTGATGTAATACATACTTTTTTCAAGACTATATATGAGTGTTTCATAGGGAAGAATTATATTATATCTATTTTCCATTTGATTGAAATTAGTAAATAATATCTGGAGAGCTTCTGATTTTGCTACCTCATATATATCCATTTTTGAAAACAATCGTTGTACTCTATCGTTTGTAACAATCTTTGATTCATATAAGGAGGGTGTGGTGATGCCAATAATTTGAAGCGACATTTTTCTAGTAAATTTCTCTAATAATTGAGTGATATCTGTGTGTTGATCAGTAAGTGAGATATATCTATCTATATCATCGATACAAAAGATAATATTTTTTGCCCAGACTGCTTCTTCAAATAATGTTTCAAGAAGTGCGATTCTTCCTGTCTGATCTTGTGCGTGTGATGAAATTTTATCAATATTGAGTGAAAGTATGCGTTTGTATTTTAGAGGTGGAAGGCAATTACCATAATATATATGACTTGCAAGGCAGGTAACTATTGCATGTTTACCTACTCCTTCATCGCCTACAAGTAGTACATTAGGTTCTTCTGTTTTGCTAAGGATACGTTCAACAATCTGAATTTCTTTTGATCTTCCGAAGATATGATGTGTTTCTGTACTTGTTGCCGTCAAATCAACACAATACTGATCAAGATTGGGAGTAAACCCCATTGTCCAATCTCGTGCAAGCGGACGGATTTTAAATAAATGATTTAAATTCCACCATGGAGTTTGCAGTTGTGATGTATGCCAAATTTTAAACCATTCTTTAACTTTTCCTGCATTATTTTGATCAAGCGCATGAGTCTTTAAAAAACGTTGTTCAGCACGTAGATATTTTTGTTCATCCGAAGATGAAAAAAATACATAGATATATGCAAATGGGATAAATATAGGAAAAAATAATATTATGATGGGAAACCATAAAAACAATAGTATCTGGACTATTAAATATGTAATTAGTAATGCAGATCGCATAGAAAATCCCATAACACTTGAGATGAGATTGTAAAAAATGACATTACAGATTTTTCCAAAATCAAAACCAACACTCGTATCTTTTGTATAAATATTTTTCCAAGGAGAAAATAATGATTTAAGAAGTTGTATGACAGAAAAAAAATAGGGAAGAAAAATGAGCGTATTTATATACGCATTAAAATAATCTGACAGAAGCTGAGATAGTCGTATATTTTTTATCATGTATTTTTCATTATATACATTAAAGTAATGGAAATTCCATCATAATTAATAGTAAAAATACTTCTTTTCACCTCCAATAGAAGTGTTATATATTTTTATGCTTGACATAGCTGAAAAATAATACATAATGTTAGATTATTATGACTGATGAGAATTATTTTTTAAACAACTCTTTAGAACAAAAATTTTCTAAGAAAAAAAATATTCTTAAAAATAGAAAGCTATTGGTTGTAAATACTGGATCAATCAAAAAAAAATTTGTATTTCAAAGACTTAAACAACTTGGTCTTCATATTATTGTATTAAATCGTGAAAAAAACTGGGCAGAACCATATGTAAATGAATGGATATTGTATGACAATCCAAGTCATACGGAGGCAATTGCAGCAGTTGAAAAATACATGACAACCCATGGTCGCAAAGGAATAGAGGGAATAGTTACTTTTTGGGAAGATGATGTATTGCTGACGTCCAAGCTTGTTGATAAGTTAAATCTTATTGGGATTCCTTATCAAACGGGAAAACGTGTCAGAAATAAATTTTTATTTAGAGAATTTTGCGAACAAAATGGTATCCCCTCTCCAAAACATAAACTTATTCGTAAAGAATCAGATATTAAAAAATTGAAAGATGAATTTGTATTTCCCATCGTGATGAAGCCTGTATATGGCTCTAGTAGTGCATATGTGGTAAAAATTCATACCATAGAGGAATTGCTAGACACTTTTTCCTATTTAAGGAAAAATATGGCAATAAGTACCGAATCTGCATTGACAGATGGGCTTGAAGTATTTGTAGAAGAATATATTGATGGTGATGAAGTTGATATTGACATATTATTACAAAACGGAAAGATAAAATTTTATTCAATCAGTGATAATGATCTTACAATTGAACCGTTTTTTGTTGAAACGGGACAATCGATTCCTTCTAGTTTGCCAAAAATTGATCAAGACGCCCTCATAAAACAAGCTGAAGAATCTCTTGAAAAATTAGGGGTACAACATGGCGTCATTCATTTTGAAGCAAAATCTACCCGTAATGGACCAGTTCCAATCGAAATTAATTTACGTATGGGTGGGGATGAAGTGTATTCTTTTGTAAAAGGAGCATGGGGAACCGATCTTATAGAGTCTGCGGTAAAAATTGCTTTAGGGATATATATACCTGTTTCAAAACTTCCTGTAAATCCAAAAAAATGTTTGACCGGAAAATATTTTCTTACAACAAATTCAGGAATACTAGCGACCTGTGAAGTAGATAAACAAATTAGAAAGGAACCGTACCTTGAAGAATTACATCTGCTAAAACAAATCGGAGATCCTATACTTGTGCCACCAGAAGGATATGAATATCTTGGATGGGTTACTGTCTCTGGTGATAATCTTAACGATGCAAAGGACAATCTAAATGATGCTTCAAAATATATTTCATATAATGTTGTGAAATTTGATACCGATTCAGCATTGGGAAAAACATCTCGAAAAAACAAATTTTCTTCTGCGGTGATGAATAAAAATCTTCTGTTAAAAACAGCAAAGATAGAACACATGCGACGATTATCAAGTACCAATCTACACAATCTTCATATTGGAGTTCTCGAGTCCAATTCAATATATGTAAATGCAGAAAATTCTTTAGAAACAACAGGAAAAAGTATTGCAAAAGCATTGATTAAACGAGGATATAAAGCAACCTATGTAAATCAATCAAATCCGTTTGATAGCATCAATGAACTGAGAAATAGTAATGTTGATCTGGTGTTTAATGTATGTATTGATGGTAATGGTCCACCCTACCTGCAACCAAATAGTTCGGCGATGCTCGATATGCTTGAGATACCGTATACGGGCTCAGACGCGCGAGCTTCCTTGTTGTGTAAAGATAAAATTAACGTCAAAAAATTACTTACTTATCATAATATTCCAACTCCCAAATGGGATTATGTGTATACGATGGATGATGAGATGGAGGCAGAATTAAAGTATCCACTCATTGTTAAGCCTGCAAACACTGATAATTCGTATGGCATATCAAATAAATCAGTTGTAAAAAATAAAAAGGAACTTCAAAATCAATTACAATATGTCATAGAGCAACTTCATCATCCTGCGCTCATTGAGGAATTTATTGAAGGAGATGAATACGATGTTTCAATAATTGGAACTGATGAAAATGATTATCAAGTGATGCCATTGTATCGTACTATTTTCAAAAACCTTGATAGTAACTATTGGCCGTTATATACCTATGATGCTAAGCTTGGTACTGATTCTGCTTATGATAAATTGATAATTCAACATCCACCAAAGCAGTTAAGTAGAAGACTTGAAGCTCTCATCACTGAAATATCATTGGATACCTATGCTATTCTTGATTGTTTTGATTATGGATTAGTAGAAATCAGAATTGATAAAGATAATAATCCCTATGTTCTTGAATTAAATCCTAATCCTTCTCTTGAGATTGGATCGGTATTGGTTGATTCTGCAAAATTATTACGTATGAATTATGGCGATTTGTTAGAATCGATTATCATCTCAACAATCAAACGATACAAACAAAGCTCATCAAGTTTTACAACTATTCCAACTACGACAATATCGTATGGAGTGTAAAGGCGAAAGAAAAGAGTTGTAAAGTCTAAAGTCTAAAGTCAGAGAGTTTATAAAGTTCGTAAAGTTTATAAAGTTATAGAGAGAGGGTAAAAGTAAAAGGGCAAAGGGAAAAAGATAAGATACTGATGAAAGACTAAAGATTAAAAGTTAAAGATTGAGGAAAAAGTTCGTAAAGTTTTAAGGTGCATAGTTAAAAGTTATATGGTTATACAATTATTTTAATAAATGTTTGATGATACAGCACTTATAATAAAAGGGAAAGAATTATCAAATGGCATTGATATTAACGTTGAGGAAACATCATTCAAAATCGAATTTGATGGTGATATTTGGAAAAATACCCCGTCGTCAATTCGTCAAATACTACTCGATAATCTTGTCTATGGAAACACTAATTTTTTACCTTTATTATCAAAGAAAGGATCTATTAGTTACAACATTAATTATCCTCTCTTTGAAAGTCAACTATACAAAAATCAATTATTTGATATGGTATATTGCGAACAAATTGACAATGTTCCCGTTACGACATATGTCAGGCAATTTCATAATCTTGAATTTATTTTTGAAAATCGTACTCCCCTATTTCCTGACCTAAACGATTTTAAATTATTAAAAAAAACTACTAAAAATAAGCACGCGATTATTCCTTTTTCATTTGGAAAAGAAAGTCTGTTAACATTTGCATTATGTCGAGAACTTGGTATAGAGCCAATTTTGGTATATGTGCAAGAGCCTGTACAAAAGTATGAAGAGGAAAAGAAACTATTACTCATTCCTCAATTTGAAAAAGAGTTTAAGACAAAAATTCATTTTGTAAAAAATGGTCCGGGATTGTTTAGACAGAATGGCGCCCTTTCCGCATCACAATCTACTGAGCTGGGATGGGGTTCTCAAACTACCCTTATCGCTTTGTTAATGATCCCGTATGTGTATAAATATAAAGCTGATTATGTATTATTTGGCAGTGAGTTTTCTAATAATTTTGTTGAGATGTACGATGGTTGGAAGTCATTTTGTTCGTATGATCAATCTAGTTTTTGGACACCTCAACAACATGCGATGATTTCAATCTTAACGGGAAATAGTTGTGGTGTGTATAGTATGTTGGAATCTTTGGAAGAAATCTCAATATTTTATATGTTACATACTTACTATTCCGATTTAGCAAAGTATCAGTTTTCTTGTTTTGCAAATGATCCACCTATTGATGGATCTAACTGGTGTCATAATTGTTCAAAGTGTGATAAAAATTATTTGTTTTGTTTGAGCTGTGGCATTGATACCAAGAAAGTGGGCTTTACACGTAATTTATTAAATGATGATATTCGATTTGTAGATTATTTCAAACATATTTCTACATTTGACTATGATATTGATATGGCGATGTATATTGTTAATAAAAAAAATATCAAAGGTAGTGTGATAAACACATTTCAAAAGATCATAAAAAGTGGAAACGTTATTTCCTATGCAACTCATTACAAACACTATACGCAATTACACTCCAATACAAATGTAATACCAGAACAGAAAGAAAAATTACAATCAATGTTTCAAAAAGTTATAAGCGAATTTAAGCAGTCTATTCCAAAACCATAAATATGAAAATAGCAACATTACCGCAGGATCTTGATGGGTTATTTTATACAAAACAGGATATGTATTTTGTAGTGCAAAAAGATTCTTCCCTCGCGGAGTGGATGGTATCTATTTGGAATGAAGATCATCTCATTCAATATTCATATCCAGAATTAGTAGAGATTGATTATGATAACGAAGTTGAAGAGATATTTGAAAAATCTAATCTTATTTTTTTACTAAAAGAACATAACATACATTCATTTTTTTGTACCCGACTACTTTCACCACGGTTGATAGATATAGCAAAAAAAAACACTATACGATTAGTATCAACTTCACATCTTCTTCAAGAAAAATTTAATGATAAAGTTTGGTTTGATACTTTTTTACTAACAAATGGATTTCCTTCCCCAAAGAAACTTTCTTGCTCTTCAATGGATGAGATGAGGAACATTCAATATCCGTATGTTATTCAAAAAAAGATCTCAGATGGCGCAGAAGGAACGTATATTATAAAAAATAATGTCAACTTTCAAAAAATAGTTGAAATAATAAAGAATGAAAAATTGTCCAATCTTCTTATTCGAGAATATATTGATGGTGGAGCGTATGGCATCTCAATCACTATCTCAAATGATGATGTGAGTCTCTCTTCAATTCGGAGACAGTGTTATACACAAGAAGGGCATTTTATTGGTGTGCAATGGGTTTCTACTAAGTCATTGTCATCAAAGCTATCTAAGAATATTAATCAACTATTTTGTCGTCTTGGGGCAGTATTATATGATGCAAATTTTCGAGGATATGCAAACATTGATTTTATGATTGATTCAAATGAGGAAGTTTATATCATCGAGTGTAATCCTCGTTGTTCTGCAGCAACTCTTTTTTTACCTTTTGAAAAATCAATCACTGAAACAAATCACGAAGATATTCTCTGGTCAGCTTTATTAGATCCAATAGACAAAAAGCAATACACAATTCATCACATGCCACAATCATCTTTTGAAGGAGCTTTGCTTCATATTGATTTTGATCCAGCACGTATAAAAAAGGTACAAAAAGTCGAAAAAATGGGAACATATGATTTTAAGAACTCATTTCATATTCTAAATACAGATATTTTTTCTTTATCGAAGAGTAATCCTATATATTTTTTCATCACAGAAGCGATGATGAATGAAGAGTATGATACAAGTACGACGTTAGGGTATATTATTAGTAATAGATCCCTCTTTAATTCTGAGGGAAATCTTAATGCAATTGGTATTAAGACACTACACTTTTTTAATTATGAATGACACATTTCAATTTTCAGATACTGAAAAAAACGAACTATTAAAAATAATTGAAACGCCCTTATCTGGTCTAAAGGGTTCGTTGGATCAGGTAGTAGAATCTGTAATTCAACAAACAAAATCGTTTATGCAAATTGCTAATCAACATGGTACATCATGTTATGTGTATGATCATGCTGGTGTTAAGGAAAATATTAAGTTATTCAAATCTGAATTTTTATCAAAAATAAAAAATATTCATCCTTATTATGCTGTTAAATCTAATCCATATATAGAGTTATTAAAGGATATAGTATCTGAAGATATCGGATTGGATGTATCAAGTCAGTATGAGTTGGGTTTGGCATTAGAAGCAAAAGCAAAAAAAATAATATATACAGGTCCAGGCAAATCAAAAGAAGATTTAGAATTGATACTTCAACACTCAAATATTATTACATTAATGATTGATAGTTTCCAAGAACTAGTGGTGTTAAAAGAAGTTCTTATATCAAATCCACATATCATGCTTCGTGCTGGAGTACGAATTTATACAGAGATCCATAAAGAGTGGAAGAAATTTGGAATTCCACTTTCTCGATTAGGAGAGTTTTGGGAAATATCTCGATCTATTTCAAACTTACATCTATGTGGTATCCAATCGCATAGAAGTAATTCGACTATTGATTTATATGAAGAAATAATAGAATCTTTGGGAAACTATCTTGAACAAAACTTTTCTGAAATACAAAAAAAACAAATTCAATTTATAGATTTTGGTGGTGGATTACATCCTCAGAATGTTGATGGATATTACGATACTGCTTTTTCACAGATAGAAATACTTAATAGTTTGTATAACGAATTAGAGTATCCTCAGTATATCCCTAAAGAATATTTTTTAATGGAAACAACATCATTAAAAGAATATGCTGAACGTATAAATCGTGCGATTGCTACACATATTTTGTCTCAACTATCATGCGACATATATTGTGAGCCGGGTCGGATTTTGAGCAATCCCTCATTGCACATTCTTCTAAAAGTTATGGATAAAAAAGATGATGATATTTATATTCTCGATGGAGGAAATAATATTATTGGATGGGATAAATATTCGTCTGAATACGTTCCAATAATAAATCTTACTCATCCCGGAACGAAAGAAATTCGTGGACAATTTGTAGGATCATTATGTACGCCAGATGATATATGGGGATATTTTTGTTATGCAGAAAATATTGAGATAGGAGATATCCTAGTTATCCCAAATCAAGGAGCATATACATATACATTAAGACAATCTTTTATTCGTGGGCTTCCGAATGTACATCATTTTGAATGTAAGTAAATCTTATGAATGATATTAATACAACAATTGCGGATCTTCATTTAGAGATAAAAGTTCACACTGATATTGAAGAGTGCAAAACATTGTGGAATTTATTTTCTCCCAATAATACAATCTTTGATCTTTGGTATTTACGAAATGTTTTTTATGAAATTTATCATATACCTCCTCATTTTATTACTGCATATAAAGATAATGTTCCAGTAGGAATGCTCCCGTTATGGTTTGATAAAGAGATGAATCGATATGAATGGTATGGATGTTGTTGGTTTGAAGGCAATACCTTTTTTGTAAAAGATCAAAGATATGTTGATATTCTTTTACGTTTGGCTCCAAGACCTATTTTTCTTAATGCAATACGTCTTGATTCATCATATGATACTATGGTTTCTGAACTTATTGTTGATGATGAACCAGAAAATATACAGTCACTTACTCAGTTTCAATCGATGGATGATTATTTGGCTCAACTTACTAAAAAGCATAGATACAATTTGAAATCTTCATATGAATCATTGTGTGAATATGAACCAAAAGTGTATTTTGATACGGACTCGACTATCGAACATTACAATACATTAAAAGATCTAAATAAACAATGTTTTGATGGAGTAAATAAACCAAAGAGTTTATTACTTGAGGAGGGTGTAGAAGAATTATTTTTTCAAATTTCTCGAAAGAACGAGTTTTATTCAAGTAAATTTATTATTATAGAAATTCATAATAAAATTGTTGCAATAGATCTGATATTACAATATAAGAATCAATATTATGCATTGATTGGCGGGTATGATAGGCGTTATCGAGATATTAGTAATTTTCTTTTGTATAGAGAAATTACTGATGCTATTGTTAATAAGTGTGCATTGATAGATGTGATGCAGGCAGATTGTGGATGGAAACATAAATATGTGACTCAAGTTCCGGTGAAAAAGGTAGAGTTAATGTAAATTTGAGTAGAGGAAATAATATGTTGTTGGAGTGATACCTGCCAACACTGCGTCGATTGATTCTATATAGATATTTTGTCCTGATTCTCTCATGAGATTGCGAATCTCTTCTTTATCCATTACTAGTTTTGAATATTTCAAAGGCTCTTTTTCATGATAGCCAAATATTTGCATATAAGATGGTAAGTCTGCAATTGTCTCTGGATATATATCAAGAGGTTGAAGGTATGTGCCAAAAACAAGTGATGGCTCAATATCTACATACGCCTTATCTTCTATTGCATCGTAGTTATCCCATTCTTGATCTGTACAATATTGCGTGCCACGGCAGAGAGGACTTTTACAATGGCATATCATATCCACTTCCTCAGAGAAATGTTCCGAAGGATATATGAGATATTTGATATTAAATTCCTCTCCAATAAAAATTGTTCTAGTTGACACGATAAGCGTATGTCCTTTATAGGGAAAAAATGTGCTATTTGGTGTACAGGAATGATTAAAGTTATGCGCACCATTGCTGGTGAAATCAGGGCAAATAACTGTAGTATCACTTATATATAAACCATAATGAAGATTATTACTTTCTGTTGATTCTTCTTCAGGATGAATTATTTTGCCAAGATAATCAGCGATTATGGTTCCTGCAGGAATTTCTTTTTTTGCGAATACACCCTTACCCTTTTTTTCTGTTATTTTAACTTCGTAAGAAGTTTCTGGAAGAAGAATCATTGTAAGTATTTCATAATTGTAAAATATCAGTATATCATAGGTGAAGGCTATTATTTTTTTGAAACATTATTTTTGATAGGTTTAGAGCTGGTCTGAAATATATTTTCTAATTGCACCCTTTGTTTTATAAGAGATTATGGTCTCTTCAGATAATGTTGATATACAACCAATAATTTTTCGACAGTTAGTTGATTGACAATTACATTCTGTATCCATAAACCATTCATCATAGTCAATGCCAACAGTAGTTGAATAATCATAGGCAATTTCCTCACCCTTTTTAATATCTGTTAGAGCAAATAATTGAAGATCATCATTCAAACCAACATTTGGTGAACAAGAATGATTAAACTGTCTCGAATCTTCATCTAATAATAAAAAATGAGTATCATCATAATTAAGAAAATCATCTCCATCAACCTCTCTTCGCACGAATAGATCTTCTGCTTCATTCTCTGTGATAATTGTTCCGTTCATTTGATGTACTATTTCTCCTGATATAAAGTTTCTTGATGCTGTTCTTCCAATTGAGTTGATTGTTGAAGAGACTTTATGAGTTTTCATGAAGTAATTATTATGAATTTATACTGTTCAAACTCCGCCAAGCGAGGTGGCCGCTGAGGGACTTGAACCCCCGACCGATCGGATGTAAACCGAGCGCTCTACCAACTGAGCTAAGCGGCCTTATTATAAACGAATTTGGTGGGTGTAGATGGGATCGAACCATCGACCTTCCGCCGAATCGGCGGACGCTCTATCTACTACTGATGACGAACAACCAAAGACTATTAATGTGGGTGTAGATGGGATCGAACCATCGACCTCATTCTTATCAGGAATGCGCTCTACCACTGAGCCATACACCCAAAAGTGAACCATCGACCTTCCGCCGAATC
>JBAXPW010000039.1:0-12387 GCA_037132015.1 Candidatus Roizmanbacteria bacterium | reverse complement strand
TAATTTAAGACTGTATTTTGTAAATATTTTGGTAAATAAAAAAATATAGTTAAAATAATTATAAATAATTCTTATATGAGTATTTTAGGTAATAAATTCTATAACTTTATCAATTATTATATCCTTTGTAACTCCTTCTATTGGAATACCATGCATCAATACTGAAAATTGTTTATCAGTTTGAAATTGTCTTTTTTTCCACATTTTTACCACTTCACCTGTTGTGGGAATTATTTGTTTTTCAAATAGTTTATCGACAGAAACCCATTCTAAAATTCCTTCATTACATATTGGTACATCATCTTTTTGATATACACCAACAAAATATCCTAGAAACCGTTGATTATTGACAATTGCGTGAGCAAATTCTGTGAGATGTATTTTGTTTAATCCTGTCTCTTCTTTAAGTTCACGGTACGCTCCTTGAATAACTGTTTCACCATCCTCTACTTTTCCTCCGATACCTGTGTAATAATTGGGGGCAAATTTCTTCGTAGGAGCTCGTTTTAGAAGTATTATTTTTGTAGGAACTATGTTGTCCAATAAAAATATTACAGTCCACTTTGGAATATGATTATACATATACGTGATGACACTAAAAAACATCTTTTACCAATTTAATTTCTTGGTTAGAAACCATCTATCAAACGAAAATATAGCATGGGTTTTTAGTTGTTTTACAATTGTAAGCACTATGACATCAAAAAAGTATTGTTTTTCCCTTAAGTTGGATGAAATAACTCAGTTGCAGTGAGCATAACTTCAGAGGTTATAGGCTCGATTAGCAATTGGTGATAGTGTATTTCATTAACTTCTTCAAATAATTTGGTGAATTCACGCAATACTTCACATATAGTAACTGTTTGTGTTTGCATATAGTTGCAATATGCTTTTTGTCAAGCCAATATGTCCTTATCCTGTTGATCCAACGCCACCTCTATCTTTTTCATTCATTGATACAACGACATCAAACTTCTGGGGCCTTGAGATCTTCACAAAGATCCCTTGAGCTATGCGATCACCACGCTTTACAGTAATTTCATTGTCAGTAAAATTAAAAGCTAAAAGTAATGCTTCATCATTATCACCACAATAGTCCTGATCAAGCACACCTATACCATTGGCTGTTGTGAAGCCCTTTTTGAAGGCTGTCGAACTGCGTACGGTAATAAGAAAAAAATGATCTTTGGGACATTTTATCACTACATTCAAAGGGATCAATGTTGGTGTTCTTGGTTTCAGAACAGTATCAACCCGTGCATACAAGTCTATAGCAACAGAACCTTCTGTCTGATAAGTTGAGGCTGGTAATGTAGTGTCTATGTATTTGATTTTGATATTCATTCGTTATTATACTTATAATAGAAGAATAATATCATATCTCCATATGATAATAAAAGATGATATTAATCACATTATCCAAGAAGAAATTCTACCTCTCAAGAGAGATATAAAAGAAATAAAAACAGATATGCGCAGATGTTTTATGCAAATCCTAAATCATCCATGATATAACTTCCATCACTTTTGAAGTTAATGCGAAATATAGGAGTTGCCTTCGCAACGTTTTTAAGCGTTTCAAACAGAAGATCTTCCATCGTCTCAGAAAATGCTGTATATAAATATTCCACATCAACCGAATCAGAGAGCTGTACAGCATTTAACTCTATGAGTTTTTTTGCTATTTCTTTGGTTCGCTCTTTTGCAAGAGATTGATGATATATATAAGTTTGGGCTGTCATCACTCCAATATCTGTATGCATTGAGTATTGAGGATACACACCATAATCCCCTTCCAAAAGTAATATCGCGCCTTCACGATGCTCTCCCTGTAATATATGCTTTTTTGCACCTGCATCTTGAATTGTTTCAAGTAATGAAGTTATGTCATCAAAATCTTCCTTTAAGATATTATAAATTTCAGGGTGAGCTATGATCTGCTGAATACACATACAATCTGAACAAGTTTCTATATTATTCAGACCTCCGACAATTTCTTGTAACGCTATTATAGTTTTTTTTAGATCAACATCAAATCCATATGTTCGTGCAGTGCTTAAAATAATGGCGAGTTGTCCATAATCTCCTCCCGGTATTGCAAGTGCGGGTAAATTCTCATGTTGAACATATCGTCCATCAATACATCTCGATCGAAATTTATTTTTCTGATCTATTTCATATTTATTTTCTGTGATTAGCTCCGCTATTTGCTCTTTTCTCAATAATACGTTTTGCATACCCGATATTATGCAATATATTAATTATTTTTACAACCTGAGCAAATAAATATAGTACATAGTATTTTTATTAGTTTTTAATAAATAATATATTATTGTGTTACTATAATCTAATATTTATTTTTATTTTATTTGATATTTAACATTTTTTTTGTATATAATAATCAATTCTGACACAAACCTGACATATTTTAGAATACACACATGACACGACACGAACACATTCCTCATCATCCTGCTGAACGAGAACGTGCAGTACACAGCACTGAAGGATTTGATCCAGCCCGCTTCGTGCAATATGTAGTAAGGCTAGGAGAACGATATGGCATTAAAGTTGATCTTATTTCAATAGATACCAGACTAAACAATAGAACACCAATATTTCGACCACTTTCTGGTCAAATTGAATCTTTATGTATGGATGAAAGACAAATAACAGATGAGTATGACGGTGCACTCATTAAACAAGCAATGTCAGAAGGACGAGCCATGCATACCATGGGTGGAATTCTTTCACTAGCAAAAGAAGAGGCTCGTCAACAAGGTAGACAGAGAACTAATGTTATAGACCATATCAGAGCTGCAAAGCGATTCAGGAAGTTCAAAATTCATCCAAACCTACATGGGCATGCTAAAGAAAATCCACCAACAAAAACTAACAATGAGCCCACAAGTTGCGGACTTTGGAAACTATCTCATCAACGTCAACTAACAGAACATAGCTCAATTGATAATCAACCATACCATATAATGCATATTTACAGAGAATTATGTATGCTGGATTTTATAATGTCAAAAATGAACAACACACTGCAACAGGTTTTGAATGGAATGCATCCACAAATTTTTATCTTCCTCCTTCAGCTGAGAATTTACTCATAGATGCATCATTTACAACAACTACTGGAGGGTATACCTTACACACATTAGTAGATCTCCCCTTATTAGCATCAAGAGAATTATTTCATAATGGCAAACCCCAACAATTAAGGATACTCGTGGATCAATCACTATTATAAGCTATTTAATAATTTATATAGTATTTTTATTCAAATAAAATAAATATCATTTACTATATGCCGATGGTCAACGTCTCTATAGTTTTTATGGAGTATGTGAAATCACAAATGACAACACGTTTGCATTTTGGACTTTATAACTCCTTCCCTTTTTACCTGTCATTCCCCGAATAGGAAAGATTGAAGCTCTTATTTATTAAAGGAAAATCGGGAACTATATTACCCATGACTGCATATGGTACTGCTGGCCAATTTAGGAATGACGGATCACGTACCGCAACGCGACTTACATTCCCTTTGGAATCAGTCATGACAAAATACAATATATCCCCTCTCCATCCCTCTACCATGCTAATTGCTTTAGAAGACTTTTTTAGACGAACATCTGAAGAAATAGATTTTGCAATAATACTTCCACTTGGCATTTTATGTAGTGTTTCTTGAATGATATGTAATGAAGAAAGCACTTCTTGCACTCTAATTTGATATCGAGCATACACATCACAATCAGTATGAGAAGCTTTTTCAAACGTAATATCACGATATCCAGCATAAGGATGATCAAAACGAATATCTATTGGCAACCCACTTGCACGTGCTGGAACACCAACAACTCCGTGATCAGAAGCAATCTCTTTTTCAAGAACACCAGTACCTTTGAGACGATTAGTTACTGATTCATTATTATCGCAGATATATATAATCTCTTTAAAGTCCTTTTTAAATTCTTGGATTATTGCAACAATATTTTTAACCTTTTCAGGTACTATATCTTTTGTAACTCCACCTATAGTATTGACACCTCGTAAAAATCGACTTCCTGTAAGTTCCTCATTGAGGGACATGATGATTTCTCGAAGTCGTGTACCATTGCTTCCTCCAAAACTATACCCCGTATCATTCATAATAAAACCAATATCATTTACGTGATTTGCAATTCGTTCAAGCTCTGCATACACAACACGTAAGAATTTTGCTCGCTCAGGAATCTGCACATTTTGTTCAGTTAATGATTCAACAGCCTGACAAAAAGCCAATGAATGACTAAACGAACTATCACCAGAAATTCGTTCCGACAATTTAATTTTTTTATCTAGTGGAAGAATCTCAAATAATTTTTCAGATCCTTTATGTACATATCCCAACATCGGTTCAAGATTAACTATCTCTTCACCTGCTACACTAAAACGGAAATGCCCCGGTTCGATAATACCTGCATGAACAGGCCCAACAGGAATTTCATAAATACCGTCTCCTTGAACTTCTTGAAAAATATATTCCATTCCAGCCCCTTCCTTCGATGTTTCAGGTCTATGATTCCATTTATAATCCTTAAGAAGTGGATGGATTTTTTTTGGCCAATTTGCATGAAGAATAATTGGTTGTAATGCGGTATGACCAAGAGGAGTAAGTCCAAAAAACGTATATATTTCACGCTCATAATATGTAGATTCGTGTATCAGATTTGATAATGACGGAAATTCTTTTGTATCTATTAGGTTGATATATGGTACTAAATAACAATCCTCTTTTGGAAAACTAAAAATATAATATATCGAAAATGCATTTTTGTTTTCCTGTTCATCAGTTGCTGTAATATGTCGCAAATATACTCCTTTTTCATGATATAGTTTCTGACATACTTCAACTATCTGATCCGATGGAACTTCATAATATATGACATTTCCATCCTGCACTGGTCTATATATATCTGAAATAAAATATTGTGTGATATCTTTAATTGACATATTTATTATTGAAGAATAATTTGTGATTGATTAATAAGCGTGATAATCATTGTTGGCAAATATATACTAAAAACAATAAGAATTCCAACAAGTATTACTAAAGGAAAAATTGTCCATAAGTTTGCTTCTCCAGCTCTAATATCCTCAGAAGAATGTCCAAATACCATTGAAAATGTAATACGGAAAAATCCAATAAATACCAGTATTAATGCACACATACTTATAACTACCACCACTGGATAATCACGAAACCCACTCATCAAAATAGATAACTCTGAAAAAAATATGCCAAATGGCGGAACACCAGTAAGAGATAGAAATCCCACTATGAAAAGTAATGATGTAACCGGTAATTTATGCACCATATCACGCACATCTTTCACAAAAGACGAGCTATATTTTAATCCAATATTTCCTGCTACAAGAAACATCATTGATTTACTTAAAGAATGATAAATAATGTGCAATAATCCAGCAATTACTCCCATTTGACCAAATCCAAATGCAAGAAGTAATAACCCTGCATTTTCTATACTAGAATATGCAAAAAATCTCTTAAAATTATTTTGAGTAAATAAAACTGCTGACGCAAACACTAGAGATACAACTCCAAAAAAGATAAATAATGTAGAGGTAAAATGACTTCCTTGATTGAAATCAACAATTACTTTAAACCGTAGTATTGCATACAAAGCAACATTAAGTAATACTGTTGAAAGTAATGCGACAAATGGAATTGGTCCCTTATTATATGCATCTGGCTTCCATGTATGTAAAGGAAATAATCCCATCTTTGTACCATATCCAATCAATATAAAAACAAATGCATATTTTATAAAAGTCTGATCTATGTTTGGACTCATTTTAATTAATGAACTCCAAGTGATTACATCATCTCCTTTGGTTACTGCAGAAAAAAGGAATGTACCAAGTAATGCCATTAATAGACCAAGCGTATTTATGATGAGAAATTTCCATGATGCTTCTACATCATTTGGTCTTTGAAAAAAATTTATAAGAAATACAGTGGCTAAAGTAGTACCTTCTATTGCAATCCACATTACAATAGGTAAAGTAGTTGTAAGAGCAAGACAAATCAAAAGCAAAAATATCTGAAGAAGAATATAACATTGCCATGCTCTTTGATAGGAAATAATTTTTTTCACTATTTCTGCTCTTAAATAACCGATGGCATATAGAGTAACGATGCAACCTAATAACAATGTAATCCCCAATAGTAAAGCAGAGAAACTATCAACTAAAAAATATCCATACAAATATTTTCTATTTTGAATCACTTCATTTATAATTGTTGCACCAAAAAATATCTGGATCACAGTTGCAATACTAGCAATTACCTCAACAGTTCGCTGTTTTTTCAACAATACAATAAGTAGAACAGCAACAAAATAAGTAAAAAATAACAATAAAATATTCATATTACTTCTTTAATTTATTTAGATCAGTAACATTAACAGATCCAAGATGTTTGTAGATTATTTCAATAAAAAAGATCGCTAACACAATCCATACAAGCACATCAAAAAGGATTCCAACTTCAATTGCTAAGGTTTGATTGAGCCCCATAAAGAAACCTAAAGCAACGATTGAATTTTCCACTGATAAAATACCTATAATTTGAGAAAGTGCCCCTTTTCTATTTATCAAAATAAAAATTGACAAAAAGATCGAACTAAAAAGCATCGTAGAAATCTTAGGTCCATATATCGAAAATACCTGTAAAGGTTCAAATATAGTAGAATTGCAGAAAAATATTATCAATACAATTGCGCTTAATGTCATTGGAATGTTTAAATAGGTTGTTGTCATTAAATTTAATCTACTATTCTTTGCAGAACGATAGAAAAAATATGGCGCAAACACAACTTTTAATGCACATACCAGTACAGCTACAGCTTTTAGCTCTAATGAATTACGTTCTATTCCTTCAGAAAATAATAATCCAACCAAAGCCATCGATTGTATAAAATATAATACAACCTGATATCTATTTTTACGAACCAAATTCATAAAAATAATAGTTGTAAATAACAACCCCTCAAGTGTGATAAATATCTGTTCCATATATTCAATATCCAACCATTATAATGCAACCATTATCAATGCAATAACTCCCAATATATATGCAGTTAGCAATATATCCGGTAATCTAAAAAAACGAAATTTAGCAATAGATGATTCTATCAATCCAACAAACATAGCAACAACTAATATTTTAATCAATAGCATCAAAAAACTATAGAACAACAGGATCGGATCTGTATTTGAAGATAAACTCCATGGAAAATATAGATTCATTCCTAAGACAATAAAAAAAAGCGTTTTGTTCGCAGAAGCCCATTCTACCAAAGCAAGTCTCTTACCCGAATACTCAAGAATCATAGCTTCATGAATCATAGTTAATTCAAGATGAGTAGCTGGATTATCAAAAGGAAATCGTTTTGATTCTGCTAAAAGCACTGTCAAAAAAGTTACAAAAGCTAATGATAGTGGCAATAGTCCATTGATAGAGTTTGATTGAAACAAAACAATTATTGAAGATATATTTGAAGAGCTGGTAAAAATTACAACAGGAAGAATGGAAAAAACAAATGCTCCTTCTGTGATTGCGGTAATAGTCATCTCACGACTTGATCCAAAGCCTCCAAAGGCGCTTCCTACATCAATTCCAGCAAGCGCAAGAATAAAAGTCATCAGTGCTACTAAATAAATAATGACCAAAAAATCTCCCATAAAAGAAAATAGTGATATAGTTGAAATAACTGGAATGCCCAAAGGAAGAATGATACTGATTGCAAATATCACATATGGCGCAAATCTAAATATCCATGAAGCATCCTTTGAAATAACCTCATCCTTTTGAAATAATTTCCAAAGATCATAATAAGGTTGAATTATCGAAGCACCTTGACGGTTCTGCATGCGAGCTTTTATTCTCCGTATAACACCAATAAGTAATGGTGAAAAAAGAGGAATAAATAAAATCTGAAATAACAAAACAACAATAATCATATTATGAATACCTGACCCATATAAGAACACAGATCAAGGTAATAAAAATATATAACAGATAAGCATTGATATTACCTGTTTGTAAAGACTTAAACCTCTTCGAGATCATACGCAAACCTCGATCAACAGGCCTATAAAAATATGCTTCGTATACATTCATTGTATTGAGAACTACAGTTTTTGATTTTGCAAGATACTTATTATGAGAATTTGCATCAACATATTCGATTGAACTTTGTTTAGTCGGTCTAAAAATACCCTTAAAAATAAGGATGATTGATCGCGCAAATCCCGTTGCAGTTATCTCGCCTCGTGGCGTCATATACTCAAAACCACAGTTCCATGTAATATCTTTTATTTCTCTATTTTTTCCACTAATAAGATGGACTAATCCATAGGTGATCGCAATAGCTATCAGTATGGCAAAAAAAACAAAAAGAGGATTATAAAATGTAGCGTTTGATTGTGTCAAATATACTCCCATATCTGTCGTCCACAATTCTGAACCACTATTTATAGGTGAGATCTTATCTACCACATCAGCCAAAAATCCTGTTATATAGGTTGCTCCAATACCAAAAATAAGACAAAAAAATGCAAGAATTCCCATAGGTATAATCATTTGCCAACCCGACTCATGTGCTTCTTTACTTTCCTTTGATCGAGGTCTCGCAAGGAATGTAATACCAAATACTTTTACAAAACATGCCGAAGCCAAACCACCAGTAAAAGCAAGACTTGTAATAGCAATTATAAAAACTACTTTTATTCCCAACGTTTGATTCAAAATTCCCTGAAATAACCCTTGATATGTGATCCATTCACTTGCAAATCCATTAAAGGGAGGTAGTCCCGAAATAGCAATACTTGCTATCAGAAAAAATAATGCAGTATATGGCATTCGTTTTATTAGACCGCCATATTCCTCAATATTCCTTGTATGAGTCTCCGATATCACAGAACCTGCACTCAAGAATAATAATGATTTAAATACTGCATGATTTAAAGTATGAAAAAGACTAGCAACCAAACATAGATGCATCAGAACAAATTGTCCCAGTGATGCAAATATCAAACTACTTCCCATTCCAAGAAGAATGATACCAATATTTTCAATACTATGAAACGCCAACAATCGCTTAATATCATGCTCAGCCAGTGCATATAACACTCCAAGAATTGATGACGCAGATCCAAGTAATAAAATAACAATTCCCCACCATAATAGAGGTGTTGGCATAACATCAAAAAACATCCGTATCATCATAAAAATACCAAGTTTGATCATCACTCCAGACATAAGAGAAGACACATGTGAAGGCGCTACGCTATGAGCACGAGGCAACCAAATATGTATAGGAATAATTCCTGCTTTCGTACCAAACCCTATCAAAAAACACACAAACACAATATTTTTTAGCATTGATGGAATTGACACCATCGAAGATTGAATATCAATAAAGTAAATACTTCCTGATGAGGTATACAAAATAAAAAATCCCGCTGTAATAAAAGCTGTGGCAACATGTGTCAAAATAAAATAAACAATTCCTGCACGAACGGTGTCATAATTTTTGTATTCAAAAACCACAAGAAACAATGAAAAAAGCGACATAAGCTCCCACACAAATAGAAAGTAAATTATATTTGAAGCAGTAACTACCAATATCATTGAAAGAAGAAAAAGATTGTAAAAAAAAGAAAAAACACCAAGATTATAATCTCTCATATAATGCTTCATATATCTATATCCATATAGAGAAGCAAGTAATCCAATAAGAGAAATGACCAAAATATAAAAGAATGCGAGTGAATCTATCTTCATCGTTACGGGCAAAATTACTTCGCCTCCAATAAATGAAAATCTGATATCGGTCTTTGATATCATTCCAATAAGTGAGGCGATTAGTGCAAACGCTGATGCAATAATTGCAAATCCACTTCCTAATATATGGGCAATTTTTTGCTTTTTATACAACACAATCCCTGATAGTGCACCACAGATAAAAAGAAAAATAGCGCCAAAAATAAGTGATTGAATAAGTAACATCATTTGATTATTTCAAGAATATGTAAAAGACTTACCAGTATCTGTGTTGGAGTTGGTGGATCACCCGGAATTTGGAAATGAACAGGTATCACATTGTGAATCCCATCATATACTGCATACGAGCCTTTAAATATACCACCATCTATCGCGTCATCACCAACTGCAACAACTATCTTTGGGGATGGTGTCGCTTCATATGTCGCTTTTAATGCGTATGCCATATTGCGACTTGCGGGTCCGGTAACCATAAGCATATCTGCATGTCGTGGCGATGCTACAAAGTGAATGCCAAATCGTTCTGAATCGTAAAAACAGTTACTCAATGAAGTTAATTCGTGTTCTTCCGCGTTTGTTCCTCCTGCATCAACTTCACGAATTGCTAAAGATCCATTAAACACATCTAATATATTGCGGGAGAGTTTTTCTTTTATGGTTGTTACATCTTCAACTGATGCCAAAATGCTCTCTGGAATAACCGTTGGTTTGGTAAAAGCAACTTTTGTGAATTGAAACATAGTTTTCAACGCAATTTATTTTGCGTCGATTCACTCACTTTTAAAAAGAAGGGATCGAGAACTGCGAAAATTTGATTATACAAAATTCGTATCATAAATCAAGCGGAATGTCAGAATTTTGTCAGGATCATAATAATGATCCTTCATTCCAAATGAATCTATCCTCTTACTATACAAAAATAAGTATATAATTATTTTATGAGTAATGTCTATATTTTTGATCCCACAGCTAGTGATTCTGCTGGGAAAGTTAGAGGAATGGGACGCTATATGCAAGTGTTACGTGAAAATCTTTCAGACAAAGTTACATTTATTGAAAATCTTAATAAAGTACCCTATAACAGCACTCTGTTTAATCCATTTATCAACTTTCTTCAACCTCCTTTCATTACCAAGCGTTTTACAAAAAGACAGATTGGATCAATTCTCGATCTCATATTGTTAAAATATCCACACCATTTTCCACTTGGTATCCGAGGCAATTTACGCGTCTGGAATAATAAACGACTGTTAAAAAATTATGATGAATTTATCACCATCTCGGGTCAAAGTAAAAAAGATATTCATATGATGCTTACCATTCCCAACGAAAAAATACACGTCGTACATCCAACCCTTGCACACACATTCTGGGAAAATGAAAAAACAATTGACGATACTAATTCTGAAGGTATAGGCTACCCACAACAAACTACCCATTACAAACTATCTACTCCAAACTATCTCCTCTATGTCGGTGATGCTACATGGAACAAAAACCTACTAAATCTTGCCAAAGCAATTGAAATTGCAGACATTCCCTGTGTGTTTGTTGGAAAAATTTTTGAAAAAAAATTAGAAGATCTCAAAGATTCCAAAGAAATTATACATCCTGAACTCAAAAGTTTATATGATTTTCTCCTGTTTGTGCAAAACAAATCTCTTTTTCAATTCCCCGGATATGTGAGTGATACAGATTTAATTAGTTTATATAAACATGCACTGTGTAATATTTTTCCTTCTTATGACGAGGGTTTTGGATATTCATATGTCGAAGCAGGAGCGCTAGGAACACCAAGCATTTTATCAGATATAGATATTTTTCATGAAATAGCAAAAGACACGGGGCTTTTTATCAAACCACACGATCCTCACGATATCGCGCAAAAAATTATTCAACTTGAACAAAATCCAACACTACGAAAAGAAATCGGAGAAAAAGCTCAACAACATATTCAACAATATCAAAGCGACGATTTTAGGCATAAAATGCTACAAATTCTAGATATTCTGTCATAATCTATTATGATAAATCATAGCAATCGTTTATTCATTTCCGTAATTATATTTATTATTGGAATATCTGTATTTATTCATCTCTTACCTACTAATTACGCTATGGCAGAAATCCCAACAGAGGAAATACCTATATCTACTAGCCAATCAATAGATTATGGCATTCAAGAAACAAAAACCAGTTGTTTTGATTTTAATTGGGTTGTGATGTATTCAATCGCATCCCTTCTCATCATTATTTTTCTTTCCTTACAACTCAATATTACTGGCTTTAACTTTTTTCAATTGTTTTTATTTTTTGCGATTGGAGGATGGATCACAACGATATTAAATGAATGTGGTATTTCGTATTTAGGTCTCATCATAGCTATAGTTCTGACATTTCTTTTTTGGTAAACAAATATTCCTAGATAATTCTAATCCCATGGTACATAATTTTTTATAAAAATAACTCAATATATACCCCAATAACACAGGTTTGAAACTCAAAGGACTTGACATAGGGATCAA
>JBAXPW010000038.1:0-12452 GCA_037132015.1 Candidatus Roizmanbacteria bacterium | reverse complement strand
TTTGATCCCTATGTCAAGTCCTTTGAGTTTCAAACCTGTGTTATTGGGGTATAGTACAAGGTATTCAGACATATGTATTTAATATGTATTATACCACATAACCCATAGCACTTACTATACCAATTCTTTACTTTATGGGAGAATATATTCACCCACGCGGGTACGTTTTATGGATAAAGCTAGTGCAGAGGTGCCTAATTGTTTCCCCATTTCATGACAAATTGACCTCACATACGTCCCACTCGAACAAATCACCTTAAACGATATCACCGGATACTCAATCTCTTGATATGTTTCAAAATACTCAAGCCATCTATGTAATATTTGAGTTTGACGAAATTCACCCGTAACTTTTGTGATCCGTTGATATACGATTTGTTGCAACACAAATGAAGTTAAAATATCTGATGATTTTTTTTCGAGAGAAATCACCGTCGCCTCTTTTCCCGGAATCTCTATTGTGTCGAGTTTGCCTTCACGTGCATACCAATAAAGTGCTTTACCATTCACTCGAGCGGAAGAATATGGAGGATATTGTTGAAAGAATGTACCGGTAAATTGCGAAATAAATGTATCATCTACTTTTTTAACGATTGATCGAGAGATATCAGGATCACTTTTTTCTACAAGTCCCAACGTATCATACGTATCTGTTTCGATACCCAATAAAATCTCAAATTCATATTCTTTGTCCATTCGTTCATACATTGTCCTGTTCAAACACTCTTCACCAATAAGAATGAGTAATAATCCTTCTGCCATCGGATCAAGGCGTCCTGCATATGCCATCTTTTCCTCACGGAGTTCAGGATGTTGCCATCGTGTCATCTCTATCATCTGCAACGGTGTCATTCCAACTGGTTTATTTACACATAACACTTTTTGCATAGGAACTACTTATGAAATAACATGTACCCACTAAACATCATTCGTTGCACCGCCAGTGTAGGGAACTGATCGGTTAAGACATATAACAACTCTGAAAAGTTTGGATATTTTTCAACCAAATCAAACACAACATTTATTGGAGACACAATAGTTGATGGCAATACAGGTAACATCATAAGCAACATTTTTTCCAGTTGCAACCGTATCATCAAAAATCGCTCTGAATGCATATGTTTTGCAAAGTCCTGTTTGCATAAATGATAATATTCACCTGTTACATTTCGACTTAATCCTGTTCTATTTGGATTGATATCGTGTGAAACTACTGAGATTCCCTTTTCAACAAAAGGTGTTTCTTCATTATGTCCAAATATAAACATATCACGAGAGATAGTAACATCTTCATATTTTGTTTCATTCCCATGCACTTTTGGTAATTGTTTCCCTGCGACTGCCCATCCTTTAACTGCTTCCCGTATTCCTATAAAAATGATCGCAAGTCGTATATTTATGATAAATGTTTTTTGAAGCGTTAGATCATGTTGAAGCACATCAAGATAATCTTTGTTTAAATTTTGCCATTCTGTCATTGGTGCTAAATAGCGCATTGTATGGATCAATTCTGCGATATTTATGCTTAAATCTGTCGTCATTTTACGAAACTGCGAATGTGATGCGACAAGAATTATTTGATTTGAGATGTATTCAAGATATTCAGGAAATGCACCAATGTAGGTAAAGAAGAGGGGAGGAGACTTTAATTCAAATGACTCCTCAAGTCGTGTATATATATGTTTTACCTCTTGAGATGCGTATATTTTTGGTACAGGTTTTATATTCACACCCTATTTTAGCATAAGAACAAGAGAGGAAAAAAGACTCAGAATCACTATTTGATATCAATACTTTCATACAGTATCATATACTTCCTATGAGTGTCTTTGAACGAAAGATCTCAGCGTCTAAATATGTCGTGGATCATCTAAAACAATATGCTGTTGAAGCTCGAGATCATGGATTTAGTCCAGACACTACCTTAAGACATCTCCCCATATCAATACCTGATCCATATGTAAAAAGAACAGATATGGTACTTGGAGTAACCAATGGTGAGGCTATTGAAACAGAAGGTAATGCTATGTCAGGACCCACAAATGGTATTTATTCTCACAGTGTTTCAGCACCAGTAGCAGCTCCACACCCACCTCATAGGATTCGGGCTGATGAATTACGCCGAAGAGTTTCAAACGCTTATTCTCAAATAAGAACAGCTCGAGGAAGAATCCATGAAATACGGCCAGAAGAAGAAATTAGATTCCCACGTGAAGTGCGAAATGGAAGTAGAATACCAGAGGATCTTACACCGATACACTTTGGTACATTTTTCCGACCAAATCTAGGATCAGACTTTCCATGGTCACAAATAGCTGCACTTCAGCCAGAGCACCGAGAAGATCTATATGAAGTCCTTCAAACAAATCTTTTAGCGAATCATGATGTTATTGTCAGATTACTACTAGAACCAGAAGCTCGTGCCCGTTTTCTACTGCCTGAAAATATGTCGATCAAAGAGATCATAGATACGTATTTATATATGTTTTTTCTTTTTGGCATTGCAGATCCTAAACAAATGTTGACCATGGGAGGATCAAGAGGGGAGCAAAGTGGCAAAATTCTCCATATGATGCAATACGTTCTTCCTCCCACATCTTTATCTTATGCCTCAAAAGAAATGTCAATCAACGAAGAAGATATCTACAATATTTATAAACAAATCAGTCCATACAACTTTATTCTCAATGAAGTAGCTCATCAGATATTAGGAGAAGAATTTCAATTTCAAGGATATAACGTCAATGTGCAAAGAAAGCTATCTCAAGAAGATGGTGACGAACATGGCGTACCATATGGCACGCATCTTCATCTTGAATTTTACGATACAAACGGAAATAACGTGCCCATGCCATTTAATATTGCGATGGATATGAGCGTTCGTTTGATAGAGCGTGGCCAACAAATCGTAGAACTCTGTCAAGACTTCCAAAACAAATATTATGGTTATAATGGTCGATTAACAGCAGATGTCAAAGCAACTATTCTAGAAGAGTTTTCAAAACAGATGAAATCCCAAGGGGTAAATGATACAACAATTGCTCAACTCGCAAATATGACATTTCGAGCACTCAAACCAACACGAGCAGCTATTGATAGCTTATTAGAATCAGGTACCATCACCGATCACCATGCAAAGAATAGGCTAGAAACCATCCAAAAAACATATGCACATTTAGAATCAGTGTACGCAGACCCAGTCAAACGAGAAAGTGAAATTGTCCATATAATGCAAACTCATTCACTACCCCGAAATGGCGCAGAAGTGATACTCAGGATGATGGAAGATACCGTACAAAAACGTCTCGACCCTGATGGAAATCTAATAAAATCAAAATACAATCTTGCCGCAAACTTCACAGGCGCAGTTATGTTCCGTCCTCAAACAGATGATCAAGGTTTCCTTATTATCATAGATGGAAACATGCAAATGGAATCTATAAACTTTAGCGTTGGTTCTACAGAACAAGGAGCATACGAAAGAAGAGCTCATTGCGCAATAATACGAGAAACTGGAAGCAAATAGATGTAAAATAGGATATGACAGTAGAAATTCCAATACATTCCCCAAGAGTAGAATTGAAAACTCTGTCATCAATAACACATACCCCATTACATGAAATACAAAGATTTTCAGAACTTCAACAAAACAGAGGTAAAAGAGTATGTTTATCTTCTCTTTTTAATCAAGTTCTAAGATCAGACACGCAACATAATGATAAAATGCAAATATGGCAATCGACTAGAGATTCAGTCACTCTTTATCACACACCAGAGCCAAAAAAGATTACAGAAGGAGACGACACTGTTCGTGTGACACAACAAGGAAATAACACCTTAGTTGTGATGTGTGATGCTTCTGGATATGCACAACATCCTATTAGTATACCCGTAGCAGACAGAGCACTAGCAAGTCTCCAAACTATGATGAATATTGAAAAAGAACAACCTAACTCACATGAAAATGCGCTTACAATAGCTGTGGATCAAGCAGTGGCTACAACAATAAATCATGCCGATGATAGAGCATCAACAACTTTACTCGTAGCGATCATAGATTACACTCGTGGAGAAATACAAATGGCGCTAAAAGGTGATACAACATACATTATCATCGATCCTCAAACACTGGATCAAGCATATGGAATCGATATGAATGTACATACATATGGAAGTTCTATATTCAAAAACACAAATACACCTCAAAGGGTGAAAAACAACCATACATTTAAACACGTCAAATTAACAAATATACAAGATTCACTCGTTATTATGTGCACCGACGGTGGCACTACATCTGTGACACTAGCAAAAAATGCACTTATTAATAAACTCAGAAAAGAAAAAAAAGCACCATCATCACTATCACTTACACAACTGTATGAGGAATTTAATAGAGAGCTTATCAAAGCTCAAAATGCTACTATTCCACAAGATGATCGTACTATTCTTGTCGTCCCCGGTGGACCAATCACTCCTCCCGTCGCAGAAAAATCAACTCCGCTTGCAATTTAGGAAAATGTTTGATACAATACTAATTACTGCTCGTTTTATTAGGCGGAACACTGCTTTTTTAACTGCGGAACTTTGAGTCCCTATACAGATTAAAGATCAATTCGACTGAATAAGAGTTTGCGTCACATTTTTACGCACGCCGAAAAAGTAAACCCTGTAGTACCCATAAAAAGTATCAATCGTTTTTCACTTTGTTCGTCATCATTTCATGATCATACTTATGATCACATCCGATACTGTTTCGTATCAATTATTAGAATGACGACAAACTATAAAAACGATTGATTTACTTCCAAAAAAATCATACTGTCTATCTTACAAATAAGCAGTCTCGAAAATTCTTTCTATAGGTTTGTTTTTATATGAATTTATATAACATATAATATAAATGAAAACATTTACCGCATAATTATCAAAATATAGACTTTGGCGCCTTGTGTAGCCATACACATTATTTAACCCATATTATATACTATGAGAATAAGTTCGATTAAACTCATTATTTCAAATATCTCCATTTTACTATAATAAGAGTGTTATTACAGATATTTGTAACAATTAGTAAAGAATACTTTTGGTCAGTATTATAATCTAATATAACTATGAATCATGCTGTACATAATGATAATAAAATTTAAGAATCTAAAAATGAAAACTCTACAACTATTACCAACTTTTTGATAACTAAAATAAGCAAAATTTATCAAACTAGATATGATATGATGAGTCGCTGTTTTAGCCTATAGTTTTTTCTCTGGTATTTGCAATATTCCGATCAAATTGTTAAATCGTATGGCAAAGACTTTTGATACTATTCATATATTGTGCTTTTTGAGATGTATATCAAAAACTATCATATTACTTTGTTATCTCATTAGTATTGTTTATAATATTTGACGTTTTGTTTAGGACTTATTGCATACCCGTTGTGTATGTTATATACACCCCTTACATATTTTATTTCGATTTTCATCTACACAAGAGCGAATTGATGATACGAAATACAACTTCAACAAACTCGTTTTTAGAAGGAATGACTAAAGCAGATAACAAAATATTTCTCTATAATTCATATAACCGGGTTGTAAATACTTATATCTTATAGTGTAACTATAAAAATAGAGTAGTTGATGGCGATGTCTCACGATAGTTTATAATAAGAGAATTAACTCGAGGCAATGCATCACGTTCGAACTGTCAATCTTCAAAAATACATTGCTTTAGGTCGTTATATCGATCCAAATTTTGTAATTACTTAAACTATCACTCTCTATTTCACTCTGCTAATTACTATATACATATAGCTATATAGAGGAGAATGTGGATAACTTTCGGGAATATTTACTATAGGAAGTAACTTATAGTATGAGTATTTTTTTCAATATTTATTGTCCTGACAACCCATCAACATGTAGGCACTATTTACTATATACGTCATACTTCTGGTAATAACTCTTTATTGTTAGCAAAGAAAGTAAGAGAGTGATATATATGTAGGTATTTCGTTTTTACTTGTTATATCAATCTAAATTAGTTTTTGTATTCGACTTGAAAGTTAGGATAATTTTTGTTTTACTAATGACAGTAGAACTAAAACTAGTCCCACTATTACTACCGAAGGTCCTGTAGGGAGGTTTAAAGAGTATGAGATATATATCCCTATAGTAACTATTAGCAGAATGATTATAGAACTGCTAATAATTACCTGCTTTAGGTTGGAGCATAATAACATGCTAATGAACGTTGGTAGTATAAGCATTGCTGATATCAAAACTACACCCATCAATCTAACCCCCAATATAATAGATACGGAGAGGACAATATAGAACAAAAATTCATATATTTCGACATTTATTTTTTTGAGTTTGGCCTCAATTGGATCATAAAAAACTAGAGTTAGTTTATCACGATGCCATATTCCTAAAGCGATAGTAACTATTGAGAATAGTGAGATGCCAATATAGTCAATTTGTGTGATAGTAAGGATGTTTCCAAAGAGATAAGCAAGCAAATCTGGCTTATATCCCGGTAAAAGATATAGAACCATGATGCCTAAAGCCATACCACCAGTAAAAAGTATGGATATCAAAGTATCATTCCCGATCCTTGTTCGACGCTCTAAAATATAAACTAAACATCCAAAAATAATAGCCGATAGTATTGATGTTAGGAAGTCAGATTGTTTAAAGTACCAACCGAGTGCAAATCCGAGCAAAGATGCATGAGCTATACCATCTGCATAGAATGACATCTTCTTCATATAGGTAAAAAGACCCAGCCACACATAAAGCATACCCAAACAAACACCAGATATGATTGCTCTTTGTAAAAATTCATATTGTATAACTGCCTGAATAAAATCCATATGTATTAAGAATGATGGTCATGCCACTTAACTTTTTCTGAAAATAGTCGAATTATGTGCTCTTGAGTTAGGGCGTTTGTGGCTTCACCACAATAAGAATACCCATGTCCAAGACAAATTACCCTATCTGCAATCTCAGGAATAATATTAATCTCATGGGACACCATAAGAATAGTCGTATTATGGATCTCTTTGAGATGCTTTAGGACTTCGTGGAGCCCCTTTACACCAACATAGTCTATACCTGCAGATGCTTCATCCAGTATGAGCAACTTAGGCTCATCCTGAATTGCTCTTGCAATAAGAACTCGCTGAAATTGACCTCCAGAGAGTTCTCTAAGTGGTTTTTGAGCTAAATCCTCGATATCAAGCTCTTTTAATGCCTCTGTGATGCTCTGTAATTGATTTTTTGGTGATTTCTGGTATAAACTAAGTCTGAGAAGATCAAATACTGTCATAGGGATCGTACGATCAAATTCTGTATGTTGAGGAACATATCCAATATTAAGATTGAGCATATCACCCTCAAACAGAGTGATTGAGCCTGAATAGGGGACTAATCCTAGTAGAGCCTTCAAAAGAGTAGACTTTCCCGATCCATTGGGACCAATAATTACGGTGATCGAGCGATAAGGAATTGACAACGTAAGATCGGAGATAATCACCTTTGTATCAAACTCAACTGTTAGATTTTTTGACTGTATGGCAGAACTATTATTCATAAAAATTCTTAGTGTAACGCTTTGATAATCGTTTGCATATTGTTTTCAAATATTCTGATAACATCATCGTTTCTTGATCCTTGACTTTCGATCGGACTGATATAAACTACCTGCAATCCATTTTCACGAGCAAATTTCTCCAAAGTTGCGCCTACATAAGCAGGTTGTGAAAATACTACTTTTACATTATATTTCTTGATGCTTTCTAACAGAGAAACCAGCTCTTTTGGTGTGATATCTCGTCCTTCTGGTTCGAGACTTCCTACTATGTTGATTCCGTAATCTCGTGCCAAATATCCCCATGCATCGTGAAGTGTTGCAATATTTTTATTTTCTACTTTCTTCATTTGTTCTGTTATTTCTGTATCAAGATTCTTTAATCGAGTTTGAATTTCATTAGAGCGTAATTGAAAAAATTGTGTATCCGACGGAAATTCAGATTGTAATATTGAGGTAATAAAAGTTGCCATAATAGCCATATTTTTCAAGGACAAAAAGTAATGGGGATCAGTTGTTTTGTCTTCATATTGAATAAGAGAAATGCCTTGATCAGTAGGAAGAATTTTTATATTTAATGCTTGAGATACCTTATTTGCCCAAGGATCAATTCCATGTCCAATGGATAAAATTAGCCTCGAATTTTGGGCATTTTCAATAGTTGCAGGACCGGGCTCAAAGTGATGAGTATCAACTCCTGAAGGCAATAAAAGCACAACCTCTACCTTATCTCCAACTAATAATTTTGTGAGACTATATATAGAATAAATCGTTGTAGAAATCTTTGGCCTTCCTGCTGTAATCACCTTTGGTTTAACTATTCTCTTTTTTGGAGAGGGAACACTCACATATATATACAAAAGTACCAGTATGATAATTCCCATTCCTCCAAGTAGCAATATTGAACGATTCATAATTTAAAATAATTTACAAGTGGTAAAGACATTTTCGACTTTATAACCCATGAATCCCGAAACTAGTTTGGAATGACATAATATCTTTCCTTAATCTATACATTAATCATTCATCATAATTTACATTTCCCACACTGTCCAAAAAAATCCAATCTGTGCGTCGTGATAGTAAAGTTATTTGCCTTTGAGATATACTGTTCCAATTCCTTTTGAATAACACAATCTTGTACATCGTCAACATGTCCGCACGATTCACAAATCAAGTGATGATGGTGGGGGAGCGAAGCCAATTCATATCGGAATTTACCTTCCTGAAAATCTAATTGTTTTACAACTCCTTTTAGAATAAAAGTACCTAGGATTCTATAAATAGTTGCTCTATCTGTTTTTTCTCCTGCAGTATTCAACTTTTCAAAAATCACCTGAACATCCATAGGGAAGGGGTTTTCCTGAAAAAGATTGAGTATTTGTTTGCGAGCTGTTGTAGCCTTTAAATCAAGTTTTTTTAGTTGTGAATATGCCTTACTCATGTGGGATATTATAACAGTAAATGCAAATGATTTGCAATACTAAATATCCAATCTCTCATTGAGAAGAATTACGATTATTTATTGATATATACAGATTGTTTGGGGCTCTGTGTTGACATGCGTATTATGCTTAAACGCTGAATCATATCAATATTCCTTGTAAGAGTACAGTTCGTGATCTTGAAATCAGACCTGTAGTATTTTTGGGACGTTATTATTTGGGGCTCTACAATGCTATGTTTTATTTAAACGTAAAAAATTTCATTTACCGCAAAAATTGAGCTTGAAATTTATGTTTTAGCTCTTTGCAGAGGGATTTTTGACTTTGAAGCTTAAGATGACCTCAACTATGCTTTGAGAGACGAGGCGAGATTTTGATCGAAACCATCCAAAATATAATAAAATAAATCGTCATAATAGCCAATCTGAAAAAGCTAAATTCTCTTTCTATTCCAAAAATACTATGTATCATATCACCAAAGACAGAATCATCTGATGGCAACAAATCTAGTCTCAGAGGGAATACAGAATTCAAATTAAAATGGAACACTTCATGGGCCAATTTGGTAATGCCATTTTGAACGAAAACTGAACCAAAAAATATCATCACACATTCTGTTGATTTAAAAACTTTTTGGATTGGAAATTGAATATAGATAAAAAATGCCACCAATCCAAAAAATGAAGCCATCATAAATCCAATGAGTAATCCACCAATATTTGAGAGAAACGTCGAAAATAGGGAAGTGCTTGCCGAAAATAAAGCTATTTCAAATCCTTCACGAATCACAAGTATCATAATCGTAACAAATAATGGAGATTTGAAAAAGAGATTGTTCATTTTTTCTTTTGTATCCATGAGTTTTTTACTCCTGTGTTGTTGAATATTGTTATGAAGTGATACCGCAACATATGCGATAAATATGCCTGAAGCTATCATGAGTAGTGCGCTGAGTGTTTCGGCATTTTCCTCATTGAGAATTCCACGTGCTTTTTCGCCCAGAAAGAAGGTGATAACTGAAACGGCAAGCGATAGCAGAATTCCTGTCCCTGTTGCGATACAAATTTCTATCTCCTTTTTTAGTTGCATCGTTTGAGATATCCCCCAGAACACACCAACAATAATAAATGCTTCAAAAAATTCACGAAAAGCTATGAGAGCTATGGTCATCATGCGAAATTATAGCAATTTCTCCGATTTAATTTCATGATCAAGCACAAGTTAATATAGATTGAGATATTGTTGTGTACCATGATACATATTTTATATATCTATAACAATCTGAATTGACCTTGACAGGTATAAGGAAGTTAATGTAGGATGAGTGAGTTGAACTCGGTCAAATTTGATTTAGATTTTTATTTATTCAAAGGGGGGGGAGGTGAAAATAAATGGCAGTCGATTTTTACGATGTAAAAAACCGCAAGAAAGTTGCAGTGGATGACGATAAAATCAAAAAGACAAAATATGTTCGTACCACAAAAGATGGTAAAACTCAGGTACGTTATGCTTTTAGAGCAGAACTTGATGGAACAAAACTAACAAAATTTGTTAGTGAAGCAACATGGAACGCTACAAGTGCACCTGAAGAATAATAGTTATTTTCAGACGTTTACGCCCCGCACCGAAAGGTGTGGGGTTTTTTTGTCAAAAAAATGGGAGGAGGGGAGTGAGGAACTTCAAAATTTTGATACAGCTTTCTTCATATAAAATTTTATTTTGCTTACTATTAGAGGATTGTTATAAAAATCAATTCACTTACATTAAACGACGTCTTACAAAGAGTTTTTAGTGATAAATAAACTTTATTGATAAGTTATTTTAATGTATACAATTACAATTGTTTATTTTAATTAAATAATCTAATTGTAATTGCGCTTTTGCTATTTTATGATAATTATTACGATAGGGGAGAGGTGATAAACTATTTTATAGCTCTATTCTGTATTTTTACTATATACGTGCCCATCTATTACGGAAATCTTATGATGCTTGAGCATTTACGAGAGCATGGCGTCTATAATATGTGGCTTGCATCATATTTGATAAGATTTGTCTCTTAATTTTTTCAATATATCCATAAACGACTTTATTTGGATCTTGAAGTGCGGGAATAAGTGATCTACTTATAGCTTCAGTATTTCCAATCAAAGCAATACGAGGATCTTTTAGCACTATATTTGTATGAAAATTGAGCTCCTTATATTTATATTCTGCGCGTGAAGAAGCAATCTTTCCAAGATCAACAGGACGATACAAAGACCTACTTTTTGGATCTAAATAACAACTGAGTAATTTAGTGTATGGAGAATTTACATAACTCCATTGAGTTTGTTTTATTATCCACTGACTATTAGACAATATTGAGTTTGCTACATTTGTTAATGTTGTTGTATCACTTCCAATAACATCTTTTACAAGTTTTCTTAAATTATATGCATTCATGAAGTCAAACGGTTGTATTCCTGCAATCTGAAGGTCGCCTGAACGATCTGTATTTGTATATTCGCTCACTGTTGAAATTGTGTCATCACCATGATTATTTATGGCATATAAATGAGGTACTCCACGTTCTCCACCTTCTAAAGTTAGCCACGCTGTAGTAGCATAAAGATCAGTTTGTATTCCTTTTTTTTCTAATTCTTGATGAGCACGAATCAAAGCATCAACTTGCTGAGTGCTTGGCGCATAATTAAACACAATTCTTGTCAATTCATTAACGCCATAAGAACCTTCGTTAGTAGGTGGTGGTAGGCCATATGCTTCATAATCTGGACTGGGAACTGATCTTTCTCTTGGTGATAACAATGCAATCATACACCTAATTGCGCTCCTTCTATCGCGTAGTTTATAAAAAAACTCCTGTGTTGCGGGTGGCAAAATGTAATCTGAGGGAGGTGAATATTTTTCTAACAAAATATGTTTATTATATGTATAACTCACTAGTATAGCAAACTACATCTCCTATTTCCATATGTGTCAGTTCTAATTCTTTATTGAGTCTGTGCAGAGGCTACAGATTCCCCACTGTGTGGGATAAACTGGAGTCGCTATGGACAGTCAGAAAGACGGAGAATTAAACCCAATTTGGATTTATATTGTGAAAGATTGATTGATTTTATATATAATACTTTATGGTTGAAAATCTTCAATATAACGATAGCCAAACAACTATTATCGGACCGAAACATGCTATTACTCGTCATTCACTTCCTATTGTTACGCTTAATACAGATCAACAGGTTAATCAAGCATTAGATAATATTAAAGAGGTGGATGCTCAATGGCGTCGAGACCGACGTGCAGAATCACTTCATAAATGGAAAGATTGTGCTCGGGAGATAAGACAAGCAGGGATACGCACCCCGTTCCCTGTACCAGTTAACACGCTAAATAGAACATCCTAAA
>JBAXPW010000037.1:0-12703 GCA_037132015.1 Candidatus Roizmanbacteria bacterium | reverse complement strand
AGTAGAATAGTATAGCAGGTTAAAATGTTGAAAGCAAGTGTGTGTAGTTTTTATGCTACTTCACAAATCCTATCGCATCGAGGATTTTTCCGACGGTTTCGTGAGGACCTGATTGATAGGTATCGACAACTATATGAAAATATTTAGGGTTAAAAAAGTCATATTCTCCATACTGTGAACGCCATTTTTTGAAGTTTTCTTCTTCTCGAAGTTTGATAAAATGTTTGGCGTCTGCAACGGTAACTTTATCTCTATTTGAAACACGATCAATTCGAATAGCATCATTTGAACAAGTAAGTAATATGCGAAGTGTATTATTAAGATCCCTTGCGATAAATCCTGCAAGCCACGCTTCTATTACCCATTGTTTTTCTTTCTCGAGTAAATATTTTGTTCGTGCTTCTATTTCTGCATCAAACTCTTTACTTACAAGAGTAGCTAGTGGAAGAATATTATTTTTGGTATATTCTCGAATAATTTGACCCGTTGTACGGAATTTCCAACCATTTGGTGATAGATAGGTTTGTAAATTGTGATACAGCGTATTTTTGCCAACAGCTACCCCGCCAGAGATAGCAATGTTATCATATTTAAATTCCATATATTCTTAATGTTGTAGTTTGATGATGTCGTTAATGAATATTAAAGCTGACAATGCTAATAACGAAACAAATCCAAAGACATTGAGATATTGTTCAAATTTTGGATTCACTTGTTTTTTTGTGATCCATTCCCATATCACGAATACGAGTCTACCGCCATCCAATGCGGGAAAAGGCAATATATTGATAGTTGCAAGAGATAAACTCAAGATTGCTATTAAATTTAATAGATTAATAAATACTTTTTGTCCCGATGATTTGAGGATTTCATCAACGATGTTAAAGATGCCGATAAATCCCGCCATTGATTGGGAGACAGGTTCAAAACTTTTTTGAGCAAATGATGATTTGAAAAGGAATCCCATACCGTCAAAATTATATCCAACAACATTATATGCATGGAGAAATCCTGCAAATAATCGTTGAGTAAATGTATCATATGAGAGAACAATTATCTCTGCAAGCCCTATACCTATAACTGCACGGTTTAATTCCTTATTATATTTTGGTACAACAGTAACATATTTCATCGAATTATCCTGAATATTTTTTACCTCAATTTTTACATTTTTTCCTTCTGATTTATTTATGAGTGTTATGAGTTGGCTTGAACTCCATACATTGATCCAATTTTCTTGAGGTTGAGTATTACTAATTCTGGTAATAATATCTCCTGGTTTTACGCCCGACTTTTCTGCGGGACTATCTTTTACTATACGAGAGATGATAACTTGTGATTCTTTGTTTCCAAATGCAAATTTATAGTCGGTAAAGACAGGCATTGGCTCCGATTTGAAATTATTTGTAGCTAGGAGAAAATAATAGATTCCTACGCCAAGTACGAGGTTCATAACTACTCCTGCGATGATAACTATTGTTTTTTGCCATGGTTTTTTTGATACAAATGCTCTCTTTTTTATCTCTGGTGAGATCTTCTTTTTAGATGCTTCGTTATACTCTTCACCGAATAATTTTACAAAACCTCCGATAGGAAGTAGATTGATGGTATATTCTGTTTCACCTATTTTTTTACCAAATAGTTTGGGTGGAAATCCAAATCCAAATTCTTCAACGAGTACGCCGATTTTTTTTGCGGCGATAAAATGACCGAATTCATGAATAAGAATAAGGAGAGCAAGAATAACGATAAAGATGATAATTGACATGGATATCTGTAAAATAGGTAATTATATATAACTATACACAATTATATTTCAAAATTAAAGCGATGTAATTCAAATTATGTCAACAAAAGTTAAACATAGGTTAGATGTATTAGATGGATTGAGAGGGTTTGCATCACTTTCAGTGATGTTATCTCACAGTAATTTTAATCCTGTTTTGTTTGGGTCTATTCCTTTTTTATTACCCATTTACAAGACTTTATCCGTAGGTCCAAATAGCGTTCAAATATTTTTTGTTCTCTGTGGATTTTTGATGGCATTTCTTTATCCAGTTGTACCAAATTATATTGAGTTTATTCGTAAGAGATATGCTCGAATATTCCCGATGTATAGTGTGATTGTATTCTATTTATGGTTGACAACAGTTCATAACAGATACACATGGAATTTAGAAATAGTCATATTGTTGGGAACGTCAATTGTAATGTTCTGTCTTTGGAAATTGACAGTTCCTATTCATAAATATATTTTTTATTTGTTTATTATTCTTCAAGTTACTACTATTCTTTTTAATTCAGTTTTCGTATCAAAGATACTAGGTTTGACGACATATCCGATGGTAAGACAACTGATCAGTTTATTTACTAATTTGACAATGACAACTGAGCTTACAAAAGATATAGGAGGACTAAGTTTTGTATTTTGGAGCTTATCTCCTGAAGTTATTTTTTATCTTTACTATCCTTTAATTGCTATAACGCTGATGCAACTGGGAAAGAAGTTTGGTTGGATTATTTCTCTTCTCATAATCATAGGAACAACGAAGATAGTATTTGGTCTTGATGGTGAATCGCTGACTTACCTCCAGCTATTTAGTATGTCGCTCGCAAGAAGTAGTGGTTTTATTGCTGGAATAGTTGCGGGGAATATATATAGAAATCAGGGTGTAATATGGTTATGGCTAAAAAAGATTTCTCAACATCATATTGTTAATATAATATTTTTACTTAGTTTTGTGTTTATTCAGGCAGGAGATTGGATTATACGAGATGGTCATAGTCGTGGTTGGATGAATTATTACTACTTAGCATCAAGTTGGATATTTGCATTGGTAGTTTTATCAGCGCTAATTGAAGGTACGATCTTAAACAAATTGTTCACATTTAAGCCATTTCGTTTTATTGGAATGATAAGTTATTCGTTGTACCTTTCTCATCCGATATCAGTGGGTTGGGCGAGACAGATAACTTATAACTTCCCTATTATTAAAGATAATTCACCAATTTATTTATTGTTGGCAGTATTGATCTCTATCTTTGTTGCTTGGCTGTTGTATATGATAGTTGACAGACTTTATTTTAGTATAAAGTTTTCAGAAGTTGTTCAACAGAAAAGTAGTGAGTCCAAACTGAGTAGTGAATATATCTTTTCAAAAAAATCATTTATTGGAATTGGTATTGCAATGATTTTAATAGTATTAGTGTATGTTGGCACATATAGCCCCACTATATTAGTAGAGCGTCATAGTATAGTAAACACAAAAGGATTTTCTCTTGAACAATCACTTTTAGATAATCCATTGAGATTTTGCTTCATATCAGGATATTCAAATTTAAGTATTGTTGCAACCATGATGCACTATCAAGGAAGTGCTGAAATGACGAGAAATATCGAAAAACATCCTGCACAACTTGTATTTAAGTTATATGATGAGTCAAATAAAAAATTATTATATGAGACAAAACGTTCTGCATTTGATGTGGAAAGTTTTTCTGTATTTCCATTTGGATTTCCTTCATTAGTCGATTCCAAGGGGAAAAAATACTATGTAGAATATTCTCAGGAAGGAGGAGGTGAAAAAGATAGTGTAGTAATTCATACAATTTCAACTCCTGTGATTACTCAATATACTATTTCAAGAAGCGAATTATTGAGAAATCCATTTATACTTATTTTTAATCGTATTGGATATATACTAAAGAATAACGAGGTGATATTTGCGCTTGGATTTTTTATGATAGTTGGAATATTTATACTACGTCAAAAAAAGTTAAGTTAGGAGATCTTCAATTTCTTTCCAATTTTTGACACGGGTAATGAGAGGATGTGATACGAGTTTTGGTCTGTTTATTGGAGTTTCCAGTAATAGTGTTTTGACATTATTTCTTGTACACTCCATAACATAATCAATATGATCATCAATCAATAATTCTGCCCGAATTTCTTTGCAGATTTGTGATTTTGTTTTTTTAATAGATTGATCTAGACTACATTGGCCAGTCATGTGAATGTGAGTTATACAAGATCCAAAATGCTTTTTTACCCATTGTTCTGTTATGTTGCGTGTAAGCTCTGGTCGTGCTGTTACAATATGTAATTCATATTGTTTGCTCATTGGTGTGATAGCATGAATTGATCCTTCTACAGGTTCGAGTGAGAGCATTCGATCCGTTGCATAAAAATCATAAATGCGTTTTATGACTTCTTCTTCTGTACAATTCCAATTGGTACTGAAACTATAGTCTGTTTGAGTTTCAAAAGATGCATGTGTTCCGTATAACTCATTATGATATGTGTGAATATCTTTACCTAACTGAGCAAGCACATCATCGAGATCAAGAGCGATTATCATAGGATAGTATACTAAGTCTAAGGTAAAGATTCAGATGAAAGATTAAAAATTAAGGATTGGGGAAAAGAGTTCATCAAGTTCATAAAGTTATAAAGTTATAAAGTCGAAAGTGGAAAGGCGAAAGTCTAAAGTCGAAAGAAAAATTCTCCTCTGTGGAGGTGTCTAAAGGAGGTGGTTGTACAGAAGAGAGTTCATAAAGTTATAAAGTTATAAAGTTGAAAGTGGAAAGGCGAAAGTCTAAAGTTTAAAGTGGAAAGAGAAATTCTTCTTTTTGGAAAAGTCCGCCGATTCGGCTTGTCATCCTGAACTTGTTTACCCTGTTTATACCCGAATAGGGTGAGGAACGTAGGGATTCAGGATCCATGGAGCGTAAAGGGGAAAGGGAAAGGGAAGGGGAAAGGGAAAGGGAAAGGGAAAGGGAAAGGGCAGAGGGAAAGAGTTTATAAAGTTATAAAGTCGAAAGTCTAAAGTGCAATAACTAAAAATAGTGATAAAATTTAGTAATGACAGAATTAGTTCCAAATCCTGAGATACCCAGTCGTATATTTCTTCCTGAATTGATGTTTGTTCCAGATACCGATCCTGCAGTTAGAGAGCCGATAATTCCACCAGCTCACCAGCTCACCAGCTCACCAGCTCACCAGCTCACATGCGCCTCATTTTTTAGCAGATTTAAGTGATGCTCTCAAAGCATATGCAAAAGAAGGTAGACAAAAAGGAATTCTTCCTGAAGGAAGGTATGTATTTACAGATAGTAAAAGATATTCAATATCCACTACGCCTGAAATATTAAGCAATCAAAGCGATTGGACTGCAGTCGTAAATCTCGCCTATGATAATAACCTGAATTTAGAAAGAGCTGTAAAGTTTTTTTATCCATTTATGAATGAGGATCCAATTGGAATAAGTATACAGCTTTATGAAGCGCGTAATACAGCGAGATTTGAACACCCATATATAGCAAAGGTGTATAGCATTGTTTTGCGTCTTGATGAGAATCCGTCTTTAGGTATTATTTTGCAAAAATTACAAAAAATTCCTGAATTTATGACCATGAATGAAATTATCAGGATGACACACCAAATTTGTTCTGCCTTAGATTGTATTCATTCAAAAGGTTATTTACATACTGATCCTTATGAGAGAAACATTATGATGACCGATAATCGAGACTTCAAGCTCATTGATTTTGGAACAGTAGTCAAGATAATGCAATCGAAATCATTTTTTAATGGTGATTTAATAAGGTTTGCAAGAGATTTATATAGGATTACGTCGCGAAGTGTAGAGCGTAAAGCAGATTTACCAAAAAAGATAAACTGGAATGAAATATATACTCCAGATAAAAATCCTAATGGTCTTGGCAATCTTAATAGTCAATTCAAAAATTGTAGAGATTTTGCAAATGCAGTGGAACAAATTTTGAGAGAGTAGATTATGTAGATCAAGTTTAGACTTCCATCAACTCTGTTTCTTTGAGATCTTTAATTTTTTGAATTTCATCATTTATTCCTTGAATAGTAGTGTCTATATCTTTTTCAAGTTTGTATTTCTGATCTTCTGTTAGGTCTTTAGCATCAAACTGCGCTTTAATCTTCTTACGTGCATTATCTCGTTCATTACGAGTCATTCCTTTTTTATCTTCTATCATCTGGCTCACCATTTTCATCATCTTTTCTCGTTGTTCTTGAGAAAGAGGAGGTATTTTAACTAAAATACGAGTTCCTTGTGGTGAAGGAGAAAGGCCAAGAGGTGATTTTTGAATTGCTTTTTCTATTTCTGTTGATGTGGCTGGATCAAAAGGTTGTATTACAATAAGTGATGAGCCTTCAGTTGTTATGGCTGCCATTTCCATAAGTTTTAGTTTTGTTGATCCTCCATATGCTTCTACTATCATTCCTTCTACCATCGAAGCACTAGCTCGACCTGTACGGATAGTTTTAAGATCTTCTTTCATCTGAGCAATAATTCGTTGACAGCTTTGTTTGAAATCTGATACTAGAGGATTCATGATAAAATATGAATGATTAAAATGGAAAAATTAAGCACCTATTTCCCAACGAACAAATCGTGAAAGTTTTATATTTTCTCCAAATTTAAGCACTGCATCTTTAATAAGATCACTTATTTTTTTACTGGCATCTCTGATGTAAATACTTTCAAGAAGTTGTTCTACTGTTTCTGCTCGTACTGTTGCAACTTGCATAGCTATTTCGTTTCCGAGTTTTTGAAATTCTGCGTTACCAGACACAAAATCAGTTTCACTCAAAAGCTCAATGAGAGATGCAATTTTTCTATTATGATGAACATAACTAAAAATGCCTCCTTGATCCGTTGATCGGTCTGATTTTTCTGTTGCTTTTTTTGCACCCCATTCACTCATTTTCTTTTTAGATGCTTCTATGTCGTTGTTAGTTTCGTCCAATGCTCTTTTGCACAGCGAAAAAGATATTCCTGTTTCCTCACGAAGTTGTTTTAATTTACCAAAATCTACTGCCATGATTTCAAATTAAATATATTATTAACCACGTCCACTTGCGTATGCTTCAACCAAGTCTGCTATGACCCGTTGCATTACAGAAGGTGAATCATCATTGATGATGATTGGAGTATCTACTAATTCAGGATTAGAATTAGTATCAACAACAGATATAAGTGGTAAATTGTGTGCTGTTCCTTCTTTTACTGCATTTTTTTCCTTCTTGATATCTACTATCAATAAGGCATCAGGTTTTTTAGTTATATTAGTGAGTCCTTTGTAGAACTTTTCAAGTTTTGATAATTTTTTGTCTAATGAAATACGTTCGTGTTTGACATATTTATCCCATGCTCCACTTTCTTTATCTGCGCGCAATTCATTCATACTCTTAACGTTTTTGATGATTGTATCAAAGTTTGTTAATAGTCCGGGAAGCCATTTTGAAGTGATGTATGCCACTTTATTTTTCTCACATGTTTCAGCGGTGTATTGACTAATGATTTTTTTTGTAGCAACTACCAAAAGTATTTTTTCTTCTTTGGCAAGCTCTTTAAGCTGATTTTTTGCTTTGTCAAGCATAGTAACGGTCATACTGAGATCAATGATGGATACTCCATTCATGATTTTGTATACGTATTTACGAGCTTTTGGATGTAAACGGTTTTTTTTATGGCCAAGATGCGCACCCATGTCAAATAACGACTTCGCTTCTTTAACCAATGTTGGACTCAATTGTGTATCATTCATAGCATTTGATTCTATCAAGAATTGACCGATTTTGCAAGTCTATATACCTACACCTCACATATTTGCTCAACTTAGATCGAGGCTTTTGATATAAGACTTAAATTCATCTTTAATTTCAGGGTGTCGCAATGCAAAATCTATCATTGTTTTTAGATATTCGATTTTGTTACCTGTGTCATAATATTTACCACCTTTGATCTCTATTGCGTATATTTTCTTACCATCATTTAGCATTAGCTTTAGAGCGTCATTATAATATAATTCATCATTTGGTCCTAATGCGCTCATTGCTCGTTCAAGGTAATTAAATATATCAGGAGTAAACAAAAATCCAGAGACATTCGCTAGATTTGAAGGTGCTTTTGCCTTTCCCGGTTTTTCAATAATTGTTTCAATATCAATAATACCATCTTCAACTGTTTTACCACCTGCTACTCCATATCGATCATAATCTTCATCTTTTGTAAGGCGAATACTCCCAAGACATGGTACTTTATACTTATTATACGCATTGATAAGTTGTACAAATCTAGAGGGACTTGATACGATAAAATCATCACTCCACGTATATATAAAAGGTTCATCACCTATGAGGTGCTTTACGTTTAATAAAGGAGTTCCGTTGCCATAGGGACCTTTTTGACGTACGTAGCAAATATTAGCAAGGTTACCTATTCGCTCTACTTGTTCAATGAGATATTTTTTCTTTTCTCCCCCCATTTTCAAATTTTCAAGAAGTTCCTTATTTGGCATATCAAAATGATCCTCAATGGTACGTTTGTGATATCCTGTTACAATAATAATGTCTTCAATGCCAGCCTCAACAAGCTCTTCGACGATGTATTGAATTATTGGTTTATCTACTACTGGTAACATCTCTTTTGGCATCGCTTTTGTTTGTGGCAAAAATCGAGTACCAAAACCTGCAGCAGGAATCACGGCTTTTCTTATTTTCATATTATTCAAATTTAACAGTAACTGATTGTTTGATTTGTAAAGTATTATCTATAGTAACATCTAATTTTGCTTCTCCTGCTTCTCGTGAGGATAGTTCAAATTCTGCTTTACCTTGTTTATCCGAAGCTCCAGATGAAACATTCAATTGTCCAAGTGAAGTTTTGATCATAATGACTTTGTTCTCTATTGGTTTTCCACTGACACTTCGTACAAATACGGATATTTTTATTGGTGTATTATCTGTGATTTTTGTTTGAAGAGGCCACGCAAATATTAATGATTTTTCTGCGGATGGTTGTGTATCTTCAGATGCGCGCGTGATCATGCTTATATTGTCTCTAAAAAAGAGTAGTGATATAAATAACAAAAATGAAAGAAAAAAAACGCCGAGAAGTGCAATGAATTTTTTATCTAATTTTCCCATAGAAGAATAATAGCATGAACGAGAAGAGTTGTCAAAAAGAATGAGTTGAATATAATTGAAAAAGTCTAAAGTCGAAAGTCTAAAGTCGAAAGTCTAAAGTTAAAATTTACTATTAGCTAAACAAATCATATAAAGTTCTTTCTTTTCAGTAGCTCGATAACTTTTTCATGAATGGCTTTTTTACTCAAAAGTTTACCTTGTTCCGTACATGATATTTTATTCCAATGTAGAAAACGTTCTGTCAGATTGAGATAGGTTGCTTCAGTGATTTCCATGTGTGTATGGTTGCTTTCTGCAATGTCTTTTTGAATATTTTTTCTTTCTGCTCTCGTATCTGTGAGTTGTACAGAGATTTTCCATGGTACATGGAGGTATATGACAATATCTTCTCGTGGAATTCCTAATCGGTTGTATTCAAATTCTTCTGACCAATTGATGTATTTCTCTTTTTCTACAACTGATTTAATTTTTGCGGTTTGATGTGCCAGGTTTGATGTAGCATATCTATTAGCAATTACATATCCACCAGTGTTTAAAAATGTAATCAACTCATCTCTTATTGATGCTCTATCTAGCGCATACGGAATTGAGCTTAAATACGGTGAAACTTCTTCTAGTTTCCCAAATTCTCCATTGAGAAAACGTTTGATAATTTTTCCATAAAATTGATCATATTGAGGAAAATCTACGTATTTGACAGGTATTTTGAGCGATTCAAGATGTTTGATGAGTGATTTGGCTTGAACTGTTTTTCCCGATCCATCTCCCCCATCTATAACGATAAGTTTACCTCCATTTTTCATATTGAGTATTAGTATAGCAGGGAAAGTAGAGAGTTGCTAGTAGGTAGATTTTAGTTGGTAGAATGTAGAGAGTAGTTTGTAAGATATATCTAAAATTTCAGACTTTTCTTTACAAACTACCCACCGCTTATTATTAGCTGATTATCCCTTTTGACTACGCGCTATGTCTTGTTCACGTCTTTTGTTGACTCTTCGCTGTGCTTCGTTTAAAAATCGTTTTCTAAGTCGTAAACTTATGGGAGTTGCTTCAAGCAATTCATCATCGCCTATAAAATCAAGACATTGTTCAAGGCTCAAGACCGTTGGAGGCTCGATTCCTACTGAAACACCTTCTCCTGAAGAACGGTTATTTGTCAATTGTTTTGATTTGCAGACGTTGACTTCAACATCCATTTCTCGAGTAGATACTCCTACAACCATACCTTCGTAAACTTCAACGCCAGTCGAGATAAATAATGTTCCTCGTTCTTGTGCATTGATAAGTCCATATGACATAGATGTTCCTGCTTGTGTAGCAATAAGAGCGCCGTTACGTACTGTTTCCATTTTTGTTCCCTTTGGTTCATATCCTAAAAGATAACTACTCATGACTGCTGTTCCTCGTGTTTTTGTCATAAGGATACTTCTTATTCCAATAAGATTCTGACTTGAAATTTTGTAAATCAAACGTACATTATCATTATTATCTGTTTTCATGTCGCTCATCTGACCTTTTCTTTTTCCAAACTCTTCACTAATAGCGCCTAAATGATCTTTGTGAATGTCAACGGTAACCTCTTCGTAAGGTTCACAGATTTTACCTTCGATTGTTTTATAAATGACTTGTGGTTTAGAGATCTGTAATTCATATCCTTCGCGTCTCATTGTTTCAATGAGGACTGCGAGATGAAGTTCTCCTCTTCCAGAAACCGAGAAGTTAATTCCTTCTACATCTTCTTCAATACGTAGACCAAGATTTGTTTCTTTTTCTTTCAGGAGACGTTCTTTTATTTGTCTTGAGGTGGAATATTTTCCTTCTTTTCCAGAAAGTGGGCTCGTGTTTGGTCCAATTGTGATCTTGATTGTTGGTTCTTCGACTTCAATTTTTGGAAGACTAACAGGATTTGCTGGATCTGTTACGGTCTGACCGATGGTAAGCTCTGCGATACCTGCTAAAGCTACGATATCTCCAGCGGTAACTAATTCAACTTCTTTTCGATTTAATCCTTCACTCGTATAGAGCTTCATTGCTTTATAGGTACCAATGATTTTTTGTTCATCTACGAGTGTGATATTTTGTCCGCGTGCGAGTTTACCTTGAGTGATTTTACCAATGCAGATTTTTCCAACATAATTATCATAATCGAGTGTTGAGATAAGAAGTTGGAAGGGTTTATCTTCATCAATTGCACTATTTGGAACCTCATCTACTATTGTTTCAAATAATGGTCTTAGATCGCCCGGTGTATCTGAGGTATATACTTCTGGAAGCTCTTTATATACTTTTCCATCTCTTCCGACACCAAAGAGTGTGGTGAATTTTAGTGCATCGTCATCATCTGCTAATTCAAGAAATAAATTTTCAACTTCATGGACTATCTCCATTGGTCGTGCATCTCGTTTATCGATTTTATTGATAAGAAGAATGATTTTAAGTTTGTGTTCAAGTGCTTTTTTGAGAACGAATTTTGTTTGAGGAAGGGGACCTTCAGCAGCATCGACAAGTAATAGTGCTCCACTTGCCATATTTAATACTCGTTCAACTTCTCCACCGAAGTCAGCGTGTCCGGGAGTATCAATAATATTGATTTTTTCATCTTTATAAAATACGGATGTATTTTTTGCAAGAATGGTGATTCCTTTTTCTCGTTCAAGATCATTTGAATCCATGATGAGAGTATCTGTCATTTCTTTTTGATTGTCCCGGAAGGTATGTGTTTGTTTTAATAACGCATCAACTAAGGTTGTTTTGCCGTGATCTACGTGAGCTATGATTGCGATGTTTCGAATATGCATAGTAATACAGGTTTATAAATTATATAGGACATTATACCACGAATTAAGGTTTTTACTCGCAGAAATAAGATCAAGTAATTCTATCACATTTTTGATTATATTCCAAATATGATATGAATAAATATTACTCGGATACTTCGATTGAAGTAATTTTGACGGGATTAACAGGTTTTGATTGTTCTCCTGAATCACTTGTCTGTACTGGTGCTTCAGCAATCTTATCTACAGTCTCAATACCTTTTGTTACTTTTCCAAATATTACATAATTTTTTGGAAGAGAAGTATTTCCATGCATGATAAAAAATTGACTTCCATTTGTATTTGGACCTGCATTTGCCATAGCAACTGTACCTTTTGTGTATTCACCTTCAAATTTTTCATCATTAAATTTATATCCAGGTCCACCTGCACCAGTACCTGTTGGATCGCCTCCCTGAATCATAAAATCTTTAATAACTCTGTGGAATATAGAGTCATTATAAAATCCTTTTTTTGCGAGATAAATAAAATTATTTACTGTTATAGGTGTTTGTTTTGCATTAAATTCAATTGTAATATCACCCTCTGATGTATGAACGGTTGCTGAATAATTTTTGTTTGCATCGATTTCCATTTTTGGAGCTCCTGATTTTTTCATAGGTTCTGTTGGTTGAATTTCTGTATTTGTAATAGTTGTTATTGTTGGAATAGTTACTTGAGTATCTGAATTTGACGATTGATTTCCAATAGTTTGTTTTGATATTTCTTCAGGAGTTTGTGTTCCGAATTGTTTGAAGAACACAAAAACACCTCCAATAATAAGAATTGCTAATATAAGTGCAATTAATACATCTCGTTTCATATGTGTATTATAAACAGTACATGTTCATATTTGCAACTAATGATTTATGAGTTCTCAACGGAATCCGAACACTTGTAATACAATACAAGGATATGAAAA